>JAHDEB010000018.1:0-17500 GCA_020629055.1 Chloroflexota bacterium | reverse complement strand
GTTCCGACCCGAACACCAGAGCCAGGGACAATTCCTACACGGACGCCACATCCAGATGGTGGTTGTATTGAAGTGGCACATTTCGCAGACTTTGCAATCGGTGATGCATATATTGTCGTTAAGTTGAATGGGTTGCATGTGGTTGAAGTGACTTACGGTAGCGTGTCTAATTGCGTCAATGTGCCACCAGGTACATCTTTGCTTGAAGTCTTTAGCGTAGGTCTACGTTCAACCGAAGACACGCTATTGGTAAGCGAGACGGTAACCGTTGTTTCTGGCGAGTCATACACGGCCGTCATTAACGGAGACGGTGGAAATAATCAGCCGACCGGAATCAACTTTGGTTCTAACGATCAATCTGCTCCAGCCTCTGGAAAAGCGAAAGTACGTGTGGCGCACATGGCACCCGTTGATTCTGTCTTGTTGAACACGCAAGTAGATGTACGTGACACCAATTTGGGTGGAATCGTCGCAGGGCTAGACAATATCGCCTTTGGGACCGTTTCTCCTTATGTTGAAGTTACGGCCGGTATTCAATACGAATGGGCGGTAACCAACGCGGCCGGTACCGCGAATCTGCTCGTCTTAGACCCGGTGACCTTCCAAGCGGGTGAAATTGTGACGATTTATGTTAGTGGTGGTGGTGCAAACCGCTCCCTAGATGCAGGCGTGACCTCAAACATTGGTTCTGTCTATGCTCCGATTATTAAACATTAAATCGACATCCGTGAGAACGGTTTAATTGGAAAATAGAAAGCGCCCGGCTGAAATTCGTTTCGGCCGGGCGCTTTTTTGTTGATACTTTGGTTGAAAACCGCTTGCGCTCTAAACGCGAGTTTCAACCCGAGCTTGCCGTCAATGGCGCACAAAGATTAGCCAATATACACGGCCGGGGTCTGCAACTCCTTCAGCTTGTTGTTAAACGCTGCCAAGCCGCTGTCCATAATCTCATCCAAGTTTCCGATCTGCTCATCAATCAAACCTGAAAGCTCCGTGAGCACCTCGAGTGATTGCACCGTGGGGACATTGTCAGACCCACCAATGACGGCCGGGAGCGTGCTGATGCGCTCGATTAGTCGATACGGATGGTTGAGAACATCGCCAAACGACTTCATCTTCTTTTGGATCAGCACATCTTCAACCCCAGACAGCTGCTCTTTCACACTTTTGCCCATCTCTTTCAACGATTCAATCTCAGCATGTTCAGCCATCCGTTCCAGCCACCCATCGATCTGTTTTGTGGCCGAGCGGATTTTGTTAACTGTCGATTGAGCCTCAGACATTTTGGCATGCCAAGCCTGCATCTGGGCAAATTGATCCGCAAACTGCTCGTCCGTCATCTGCACACGTGGATCTTTGATCAAGTTGAGCGGTTGGGTGTGTGACCAGCCATCTTTTAAGCTGAGCCGTACTTGATAATTGCCAGGAGGGGCCAAAACACCGGGAACCGGGCCATGGAGTTCAGAATCCTTGACGCGTTCCCCATGGGCATATTTGTGATCCCAGGTAAATTTATTCATCCCGGCCGCTTTTGGTAACCAAGGCTGAATACGGTCTTTTTCTTCTTTTGGTTTGGTGCTGCTATATGTCCGTACAACTGCACCTGCACTATCCAAAATTTCCAGCGTCAGCTCACCTTCAGGTTCTTCGGCCAAATGGTAGTGGATGATGGTGCCATAAGCGACGTCTTCACCCGCATCGAGTAATTTCTTTTGCATCTGGCCATAATCATCTTTCTTGGCGATAAAGGTGGCATTTTGCCCCAGCGAAATGTGGTAGCTCTTGCCCACCGTGTTATCAAACAGATCGGCAAAGAACGGTTTTGGAATGCGTACCGTGTCACGAGGTGAAATCACAAAGTTTTCGTTCGCAGCTGCTAAGTCAGCAATTTGATGTAGCGGGGTCACGTCGTCCATGATCCAGAAGCTGCGGCCGTGTGTCCCAATGATCAGGTCGTTGTCTTTTAACAACAGGTCATACACCGGGGTGACAGGGAGATTGTTTTGCAGCGGTTGCCAGTTGACACCGTCATCAAACGAAACATACACGCCCAGCTCGCTACCCGCATACAGCAATCCTTTTTTGTTCGGGTCTTCCCGAATCACCCGGAAGAAGTCATCTTCGGGCAATCCGTTTGTGATCAGGGTCCAGCTTTTGCCGTAGTCGCTCGTTTTGTACAAATATGGGGCGTAGTCACCGTTTTTGTGCCGCGCGGCCGACACATACGCCGTGCCTGCGTCATGTGGGGACTGTTCGATACAGGTGACTTGGGAATATTTTTCCATCCCTTTGGGGGTCACGTTGTCCCACTTTTTCCCTTCATCTTTTGTCAAATGGATCAATCCATCGTCTGAGCCTGCCCACAGCACCCCTTTTTCATGCTGGCTGGCGGCAAAGGCGAAAATCGTGGCGTACATTTCCGCCCCGGCCGAGTCATAGGTGATCGGGCCACCCGACATTTTCAGCGTTTCTGGGTCCGCTACGGTCAAGTCTGGTGAGATTTCATCCCAACTGTGGCCACCGTTTTCAGTACGGAAAACTTTGTTGCCACAGGCGTACATCACGTCTGAATTATGCGGATTGAAGACAATCGGGAAGGTCCATTGGAACCGATGCTTTTGGTCTTCACCCGCCCCGGTATTGTCATCGGGCCAGACGTTGACCAGCTGAATTTGGCCGGTGCGATGATCATATTTTTGCAGCGCACCACCGCCGCCGGGTGAGCTACCAATCGCCCCTAAATAGACGATGTTGTGATCGTCAGGGTGGGGCGCGATAAAGCCAGACTCACCGGTCCCGGCCGCGTAGCAGTTGTTCCAACCGATCGCTCCGGTGTGGGTTCGGCTCGGCACCGCCAAGCTCGAATTGTCTTGCTGGGTGCCATACACGTGGTACGGATACCGATTATCCGTGGCGATATGGTAGAACTGGGACGTCATCTGGTTGTATAAAGTCGACCATGATTTGCCGCCGTTAAAACTGACAAATGCACCGCCGTCGTCCCCGCCAATAATTCTTTCGGGATTGTTCGGGTCGATCCACATGTCGTGCGTGTCCCCATGCGGGCTGGGGAACAGGGTAAAGGTTTTGCCTCCGTCGGTAGATTTCCAAGCCTGTTGGTTCCACACCCAGCAGGTGTTTGGGTCGGTCGGATGGGCGAAGACGTGCATGTAATACCACGGCCGCCAGCGTAAATCCCCTTTGTCTGAAACTTTTTCCCACTTGTCCCCATAGTCGTCCGAGCGATACAGGCCGCGCTTTTCTCCCTCGGCCTCGACCATCGCCCACACGCGCCCTGCTTGGGCCGGTGACGCTGCGATGCCGATCTTGCCTAGGACTGCGCCACCTTTTTCATCAGCTTTTGGCAGACCTTTGTTCTTTGACACATTTTCCCAGGTGCTACCCCCGTCAAAAGAACGCCAAATGCCTGAATCTGGGCCGCCAGAGTCGATGCTCCAGAAGCTGCGCTGCGTTTGCCACATGGTGGCGTAAAGTATTCTAGGATTAGATGGATCAAGACTTAAATCGATCGCTCCGGCCCCATCGCTGACATACAGGATCTGCTCCCAGCTTTTACCCCCATCTTTCGAACGGTAAACGCCCCGCTCTTCGTTGGGTTTAAACGCATGCCCCAAAGCGGCTACGTAAACTAGGTCTGGGTTTTCTGGGTGGATTTGGATTTCGCCGATGTGGCGTGTGTTGGCTAAACCACAGTGGCTCCATGTCCGGCCGGCATCGGTTGATTTATAAACACCGTCCCCATGGGTGACGTCAATCCGAATCGTCGCTTCACCCATCCCCGCATAAATGACGTTGGGGTCAGATGGGGCCACCTGCAATGCACCCACAGACGAGGTGGCAATTTGTCCATCCGATACATTCTCCCAATATTGCCCCCCATCATCGGTTTTCCAGATACCACCGGCGCAAGCACCGTGATAAAAAACGGCCGGATTTACCGGATCACCAGCTACAGCCACCACGCGACCACCTCGGGTCGGGCCGATACACCGATAGCGCAGTGAAGACAAATATTTAGGATCAACAGTCATCAAAATCTCCTTTATTAAAGCTAAAAATGACAGCTGATGCGAGGTTGCCTTTGCAATACTGTCATTCTGTTTTCTAATTTTTCTTATTTACTTGGAAGGGTATTTTAATTTCTAGGAAGGGGCAAATAAAAAGCGATTTAGTCTACAGAAAAACAGTTGATAGCTCTTTATAATATTGAATGGCTCACAAATTCGAAATGTCTTGCACAGCTTATGATCTGTGGTGGGACGTCTGAGGGTTCAATATCTTTTCAACCAAGCACTTTAGGACAAAGGTCCTCTCGGAATCTGTGCACACTTTAGCCAATAATAGTTTAAAAACATTGAATGATGCAGCTAACAGAACTTGAAGAAAAAATTAATCAATTGAGAGAGACAAATCAGCTTGCTACCGCTGAAGGATGTGAGGCTTTAGTCGATTTTGGCTGGATGCTTAGGCAGAATGGGGTTAATTTTGAGCTAGCATTAAACGTTTCACTCGAAGCAGAGAAAATCTTAGAAGATTTAGACCATCCTTTTTCTGTGGCGAAATGCTATCGGAACCTCTCTTGGTTTTATGCTGAACAAAGCATCTATGAAAAAACGCTCGAGTATGGAGTCAAGGGCTTACGCATCGCACTTGACCATCAGTTTAATGAATTGTTTCCCGACTTTTTCGGGTGCTTGGGGGTCACCTATTGGAGGTTGAAGAAGTATCCGGAGGCAATGGCTTCATTTCAACGGCAACATCAATTTGCCCATCTTCTCTCAGATCCGTACCAAGTTGCTAAGGCGACGAATCATATGGGGTTCATCTACATTGAACTTGGGGATTATGAATCGGCAGAGAAAAATTTTAAAGTAGCCCTCCAAATTTTTGAAGATACAGGCAATACCGCCCTTCAAGCTGGCTTGTGCAACAACTTGGTCATGGTTTGCAATCATCAGAATGATTTTGAGCTAGGAAAACAGCTTGCAGAGAAGGCCTTATCATTAACGAATCAAACCTCATTTGATCGTCTCCGGCCGGTGGTGCTTCACACGTACGCAGAACTAAACGCAAAATTTTCTCATTATGATGAAGCTATCAGCTTGCTAAATGAAGGGATTATTTGTGCAAAAGAGGCCAATCTACAGCATTTGGTTGCCGAAATTCAGAAGTTTTCTGGGATTGTCTACTTCCAGCAGAATAAGCTGAAAAAGGCAAAAAAGAATTTAGAAGAAGCACAGGTTATCTTCCGATCGATGGGTGCAAAACAAGGTGTGGCCGAGACTTTTGAATGGTTGGCAAAAGTGTATGAAAAACGAGAAGGGTTTAAACAAGCCTATAAATGCTTAACGCAAATGCATAACATTCAAGCTGAGATGGCAGAAGATATGAAAGATTTCTTGCTGCAAGGGTTCAGGTTAACGCGTGACACTGTCATTGTAGAATTAGAAAACAAAATTGATGAGATGAAGACGGCAAATTTGATGGCTGCAAGGGACAAAGCTGAGGCCGCAAATCAGGCAAAAAGTCATTTTCTTGCCAATATGAGTCATGAATTGCGTACACCGCTTAATGCGATTATTGGGTACAGTGAATTAATTCAAGAAGAAGGGCTGAGCTCAATGAATGATGTTCAGCGGATCAATATTTCGGCCCGACATTTGTTGAGCCTGATTAATGATGTGTTGGATGTTTCAAAGATTGAGTCTGGTGAGTTGGAGCTGCATGAAGAAAGGTTTGCGATTGGGGATCTTGTTGACGAGGTAAAAGAGATTGTCTCCCCGTTAATCGGCCGGAACCAGAATGTGTTTACAGTTCAAAATCAACTGCTGGGCGAAATAAACGTAGTCGGAGATAAACTACGAGTTTGCCAGATTTTGGTTAATTTGATTGATAATGCACTTAAATTTACAAAAGAGGGCGCTGTGGAGTTAGCGATTATGGGGCAGGGGAAGCAAGAGCTTATTTTTGTGGTTAAAGATGATGGGGTTGGTATTCAAGAAGATCAGCTGGGGAACTTGTTTCAGCCATTTAAGCAGGCAAATAATGCGTACAATCGAGAGTATGATGGAACAGGACTGGGGCTTACAATTTGCAAGCAGTTGGCGGAGAAGATGAATGGTCAAATTGAGGTAGAAAGTCGGCCGGGTATTGGCTCCGCATTTACTGTTTGTTTGCCAATTCGACAAGCTGAAGCTGTCAAAGTTTGATGCGCTGCTTGATGTGCTGACGGCGGGGCTTGCCCTCTGATTAAAGAGGGACAATTTCTTCTCCCCAGAGAAAAAAAATATGCTATAATGTCTTATGTCAATCAGGAACATTTGATCTATGGCTAAAGCTAAATCAACTAAAACTTCAAAATCCCCCAAAAGCACAACAAAGAAAACAACCAAAGGCACCACGAATGCGGCCAAAAAAGCGGCCGGCAGTTCTCGGCGCAAATCGAGCACTAGCAGTCAGCGCTCAAAGAGCAAAAGCACAGAGTCCGGCCGACAGTTTAATTTTACATTGCACAACCAAATCTTGGTTTTAGGCATCATTTTGGCCCTGTTTTCGCTGTTTACCTTGCTGGCGGTGCTGTCACCTGAACAAGGGGTGGCAACCGGCTGGCTGTTAGACAAAATGTGGACCGCATTTGGTTGGGGTGGGCCGATCGGCATTTTGGCAACAGGGTTCTTGGGCGTTTGGCTGATCTCTTGGGGGCTACACATGCCCATTAAAGTGTCGCCACCCCGCATGATGGGGGCCGCAATCCTGTTTTTAATTGCGGAAGGGTTGTTTACCCTGGTTTCTTTGGTCATGAGCAACGGGCTTACCGATTTAGACATGGTTCGCCAAGCACAAAGTGGCGGTGGGTTAATCGGTTATTTCTTATCAAGCGTATTTGCTGCCTTGCTGGGCGTGCCGATGACAATTGTTCTGTTCGCCCTGTTGGGCGTTTTGGCCTGTGTGCTCATTTTGGGATTAGAGTGGAAAGATTTCCGTGACTTTATCCAACGACCGGACCTAAACCCAGACGCCCGCCAGCAGCCGCTTCGCTTGCGCACTAAAAAAGAGAATCAAGAAACAAAAGAGGGCCGACGTTCAGGCCGGACTGGATTTATGCGTGGGGGATCAAGTCGGCAAAAAGATGGAGAAGGTTCTACTGAATCAGAGGAGCTAGACGAGGATGAGGAAGAAGAGGAGAGCGATGACATCATTTTACGGCCGATGGGGATGCCGATTCGTGAAAAAGATTTAAAACGGAAGGGAGGCCGCTCATCATCTAGTCGAAGAGCGGGTGCCAAAAAACTTAAGCCTAAGAAAGAAAAAGTGGTGGAGCCACCCAAAGAACCGGCCGCACCTCAGCCGATTTTTAGCGGCCGGGAAAGTACCCGCGTGCGTGAATGGCAGCTGCCCGCTGTGGCGGACATGTTAGCGTCGGGCGTCAGCGATGGAACCGATAACGATCGTTTACATCAAGAGGCGATTGTTATCGAAGAGACGCTAACTAGCTTCGGCGCTCCGGTGCAGGTGGTAGACATTAAAGAAGGGCCAACCATCATTCAATATTGTGTAGAGCCACAATATTTGGTGATGCGCAATGGCAAACGAACCAAAGTAAAAGTCAACAAAATCGCCAGCTTGGCCGATGACCTCTCTCTCGCACTGGCGGCACGTTCAGTCCGTATTCAGGCCCCTGTTCCAGGGAAATCCTACGTTGGTATCGAAGTGCCGAACAATGCGAAAAATATCGTTTCGCTGCGCGATGTGATGGAAAACGGTAACTTTGGCAAAATTTCAGCCAAATCTAAACTGGCTGTAGGATTAGGCGAAGACGTTGCCGGTCAAAGTGTCAGCATCGACTTGGCTAAAATGCCCCATATGCTGGTTGCTGGTGCCACAGGGTCTGGTAAAAGTGTCTGTGTCAACGGCATCATCGCCTGCTTGCTGCTGCAAAATTCACCAGAAGATTTAAAACTGGTCATGGTCGACCCGAAGCGGGTTGAGTTAACCGGCTACAACGGCATTCCGCATTTGGCCGCACCGGTCGTTGTCGATATGGATCGCGTGGTCGGTACGTTGCAGTGGGCTCTGCGCGAGATGGACGATCGTTACAAGCTGTTTGCTGAATCTGGTGCCAGAAACATCATCGATTACAACGGCAAGATGCTGAAACGTAAAAAGCCGAAGCTGCCGTATGTGGTCATTATTGTGGATGAGCTGGCTGACCTGATGATGATGGCGCCTGATGAAACGGAGCGCTCGATTGCTCGTTTGGCACAGATGGCCCGTGCGACCGGAATCCATATGATTTTGGCGACCCAACGGCCGTCGGTCGATGTGGTCACCGGCCTTATCAAGGCCAACTTCCCCGCCCGAATCGCCTTTGCGGTGGCATCTAGCACAGACAGCCGTGTGGTTTTAGACACTACCGGTGCTGAGCGATTGCTAGGGCAAGGTGACATGCTGTTCCAAAGCCCAGATGCACCGGCACCTGTGCGGCTACAAGGATGCTTTGTCGATGACCCTGAGTTAAACCGCATTATCGAATATTGGAAGACTGAAATGCGCCGCGCTTCAAGCGAGGTCAATCGAACCCAAAACTTTATACCGGCCGCGACTGAAATCGTCACCAAAGATGATTTGAACCCTGATAATTGGGATGTAGACACGGCCGAAGACAAAGCTGAAAAGGCGAAGATGGATGAGGTGATCGCCCATCAATTGGCGCAAGAGCCACCCAAAACGTTGCTACAGGATGAGGCACCGGCCGCACCTGAACGTGGGCACTATTTGCCGGCCGCGACAGAAGTAGATGAAGAGGGAGACTTTATTGCCCCAGAAGTGCCTGATCTGGTTTCAATTGCTAAACCCGCCAAATCGGAACCGCTAGATGATATCGACGAGTATGACTTGGATCTGATGACGGAGGGGGAAGAGATTGAGGATGAGGAGCCAGTCGAAGAGGACAACGATGTACCCCCTGCGCAAATTAATATGGGGTCAAGTGAATCCGATACTGGACCGATGGCTGCTGTGAATCCAGAGCAATCGACTTGGGACGAAATGCGGGCAAGTTTAAAAGAAGAGCAAGATTTAGCCGTTGCACACAAACAGTTTGGCAATGACGAATTGTGGGATCAAGCGGTTGCATTTGTTCGCGAGAAAGATAAAGCGTCTACCTCAATGTTGCAGCGTTACTTTCGAATCGGCTATACCCGTGCTGCCCGCCTCATTGACCGCATGGAAGATGAAGGCATTATCGGCCCTCCTACCGGTACCAGCAAAGCACGAGAGATTCTCGATTCATAGGCTCTATCTCTGTTAGCAGAGCACACCTGGAATAAATCCTATAAAACGACCCTGAGCACCCCTGTAACCTGAATGTGATCTGGTTGTGATCAATTTGTATTTGGATTATTTAAAACTTGATGCTATCTTAGGCACGTTCAATTTGGATGTGTCGATTGAAGTACTATTCCACAACCATCTACATCATACACCTACTACGAAACCTACGTACATCGTAATCGACTGAGACAATTGAAAATGACCTGCAACCGAATGTGAGCCATTCGGAACGGTATTTTTTGTATACAAAATACCGTAATTTACGAGAGAGCTATGAGCTAGGTATCCCCCTTTGAAATGAGGTGAGAGGCATTTTAGATGGGTCTAGCCGCTAACGACATGAAAAAGGAGTGTCAGAAAATGTTAAGAGCCAAACTAAACCGAGTCGCTGTCTATTTGTTCATCTGTGTGATGATTTTAGGGGCGATGGGAGTTTCCGCATGGGTTGCAAATGCTCATGCAAGTGTCCCTCTGATTTATATGGATGGGGTTGTGCGCAATGAAACGGTCCAAATATCCGGGTCGCACTTTCCCGCTAATCAGAATTTTACCGTCCGCATGGGCCCCTATGGCGGGTATGGTATCAATGGGGCCGTATCCAGTACGGTGGTCAATAGTGGTAACGGGACGTTTACTGCCAATGTGGCAATTCCGGCCGCGATGCGCGATTACACCCGCATCGCCATCCGCTTAGAAAGCGGCATTTATAGTAGTTATAACTGGTTTTGGAATAATTCGACCGGCAACGTGCAATCGTCTTCGGGTCTTCAACCTAGAGAAGGTGAAACAGCCGGAAGTGGTCAAGTTTCTATCACCTCTGCTTATGTCGGCCCCCCACTTATGGAGGTCACAGCGATCAATGGTGAAGTTGTGACGGTTAATACTTCTAACTTTCCACCAAACACCGTTTTTAACTTCACGATGGGGTCGCGCGGTGATGAGGGCTTTGGCCCTTCAGTCGGGCAAATTAATACAGGGGATGGGTCGCCAAAGAGCTACAACCTGACGATTCCGCCCAGCATCGCCCATTACGGTTACATCTGGATTCGAGCCCAAAGCAATGTGCACTACGGCTTTGTTGGTTTTTATAATCCAGCACCGGTGCCTACCTTGGTCACTCAAGTTAATCCAGGAAAACCGCCAATCAATGCGGTCCGTGTGTTTCCAAACCCGACGATGACGGTTTGTGCCGTACAAGCGGGCAGCACCGTGACGGTTGTGACCAATAATCTGGCGACAAACGTAGATTACACGGTACGGGCAAACTACTACGGTTCGTACGGGTATAACGGTTATATTTTGGGGACGATTTCGCCCGGCAGTGCGACCTCGGTTCGCGCCACGTTTAACATTCCGGCCCAATTGGCCAACCACTGGCAGATCGCCATTCGAGCAGATGCTCCCGGTGGTTATAACGCATACAATTGGTTTTGGAACAATACAGCGACAGTTTGCTAGGTAAAGTATGATGTAAGTAGACTTCAGGCGGCCGGCGGGTTTAAAAAGATCTGCCGGCCGTTTTTGGTTTAGAACCTAAAGATAAATGTGCACTAGTGATTTAGAGCCTAAGGTGCTACAGCCCAACGATCTTGCTGACGGACATATTCGAGCGTGTAGAGCGTGTTTTCATTGTTGACGGTGTAAACCACAATGGCCGATTGTCCATCTAACAAAACCCGCTGAGCCTCTTGCCCCCGACTGAAAGCATCTTGCACAATTTCGTTATAGCTGGCGCCCAATGGGTCGATAAAGTTGTTTTGATTGTCCATCGCCCGCTCAATGCTCCCCATTAAGACTTCAGCTTGGCGGAAATTGCTTGAACGCAACAAAATTTCCGCTTCGGTTAGCATCACTTCTAAAACAATATTGGTTGATTCTTCAGGGTGCCGTGTCAATTCATCTGTGGCGTTTTGGTCGCGTAATTGATTGGGGCGGGGTAGCCAAGCTTCTAGAAAATAGGCGGTGGGGTCATAGTTGGCTTGGTAACGACGCATGATGTTATAAAACCGAATCGTCCCGTTGAGATCAGCCACGACGTTTCGGTCTAAGGTGATTTCCCCCAATTTCGTGAGCCACTCTTGCTCAATTTGCTCTAGCGATTTGCCATACAAAGCTTGTAGGGACTCATTGAGCCGGACCGCATTTTGTCCTTCAGGGGCGGGTTGATATTCAGCGTAGAACTGTTTGAATTTTTCCCATCCATAGGTGTCAACCAAATATTGCACAAACGCCCCTGCTTCTAGATAGCCGATTTCGTGCTGAACGGGGTAAAAATTATCGATGATTTGATCGAGCGGGATGTAATATCCGGTCGCAACGAGCGCGGCCGCACGGCCGTTGAGATCTTCCGGTTTATAATGGCCACCACTGCTCCAAACCGCTAACCCTTCCGCCAAAAATGTTAGGCGGCTGTTGGTTGATATTTGTTGGTCTAACAAATGGACCGTCTCGTGCACAATCACCTCATCGATCCGGCCACCGCTGTAGTTCCGATCGTTATAGGTGATGACCATCGATCCACCTGCATAGCCACCTTGCCCAATGACCCGCTCGATAAAGTAAACATCGTAGATGCGTCGAGGCTCTTCATCGAGCGCTACCATCGCTTTTCGGATCGATTCTTCCGTTACAATCGCCAGCTTTTCTAAGTCGCGAGCGGCCGCGGTGCCTGAAACAACATGAATCCTTGCGTATGGAATATCACGGACAATCCAAGTGGCATTGGCCTCTACCGGGTTGGTGTTGGGCGGCCGGACCTCAATTTGATAGGTAATGCTGTTATTGTTCGGGTTTTCATCCCCCCGTTGAATTGTGTCATAGGGGTCCGCTGTAAAGGTGACGGTGTGTGACCCTTGCTGATCAGTTGTATCCCAAATCTGAGGCAAGACGAGCGTGTATTCCCGGCCGAGATTTCGGCTGTTCAACGATTGTTCCGTTAATACGGTTCCATCAATTTCGACGCGAACTTTGACAGTGCTAAATGCCACACTTGGCGGCACAGCCACGGCTAACTGAAAGGTGACTTGGTCTCCGGCATAAATCGCCCCGGCCGGGTACAGGTTGAGCTGATTCTCACCGATGAACAGCTGGTCTTCAGTTGGAAATTCAGTTGCGGTAGGTGGGATCGGGGTGACTGGCGGATCTGTTGCCACCGGCATGTCTGTAGCGGTTGCAGGTGGCAATGGTGTTTCGGTGGGGGCTAACGAGGGTGCCGGCGTGATGGTGGGTAGTGGCGTGGGGGGTAGCGTCGCGGCCGGTATATTGGTAGGCGTTGGGGGAGGGTCAAACTGCTCTAGCGTGGTGCAGCCGGACAGCACCAAAATCAGTGCTAGGACAAAAATGAGTTTGTGACGATAACGATTGGCGGTTGGGGTGGTTCTGGCCCTCATAAAAACGTTCTTCTCCAGCCCACAATTATAAGCAGGACTAGAGAAAAACGGGGAAATATTAACCTGATTTTAGGAATTCCTAAAAAGGGGATTGATCTTTGGCTGTTTAGAAAGAATCAATCGATCAAAGCTTGATAGACGGCCGTGCGGAAATCGGTACCCAAGAAATAGTCATTTTGAGGAATGTACTGCACCATCAACAGCCCGATCATTTCTTCAACAGGGTCGACCCAGAAGGTTGTACTGGCCCATCCACCCCAGCCGTGATTGCCGACAGAGTTGGCGACGCCTAACTCGGCCGGGCTGAGAATATGATTGAACCCTAGACCAAAACCGGTCCCCGGAATCGTTTTGCCTAAGGTGATCGGCAACATGCTTTGAGGGAGATGATTGCTGGTCATTAATTCAATCGTTTTGCGGCCAAGTAAACGGACACCGTCAAGTTCGCCTTTATTAAGGATGAGTTTAGCGAATTGCATGTAGTCGGCCATCGTTGAAATTAATCCCCCACCGCCTGAATCATAGCCGGGTTTTGTATAGTCGCCCCCCATTGAATTGGGGATTGGCCCGAGTGTGCCATCCTTCATTTCCCCGTATAGTGTGGCAAATCGGCCGATTTTTTCAGCTGGTATGGTGAAGTGGGTATCAATCATACCCAGCGGTTCAAAAATGTTTTTCTGTAAAAACGTCTCAAAAGGCATCCCCGAAACAATTTCAATCACATACCCAAGAACATCGGTTGCCAGACTATAGCGCCATACCTCCCCTGGATGATGGATCAGTGGGAGATCGGCTAGGCGAGAGAACATTGATTCGGCCGTTTGGTCAGCCGTAAATAATAGATCTGATTCTGCATAGATTTGGGCCGGGGGTGGGTTCTCGAAGTTTCCATAGCTTAAACCAGACGTATGGGTGAGCAATTGTTTGATGGTAATCTCGCTTCGGGCGGGTACGAATTCATCGTCTGAAACATAGACGGTCATTTCTTTGTATTTTGGCAGAAAGCGAGACAGTGGGTCGTTCAAACGCAGTTTCCCTTGCTCCCACAGCATCATGATGGCGACGCTCGTGATCGGTTTGGTCATCGAGTAGATTCGAAAGATCGTATCGTCTTTTATTGGGGATTGGCTGGCTAGGTCTGCATGGCCCGCTTTGTCAAAGTAACAAACGCCCCCATTGCGATAAACGGCCGCTGAAATACCGGCCGCTAGTCCGTTTTCAATGTACCGATTCATCAAGTGGTTGATTTCCGCCAAGCGTTCGGCCGAGAAACCGCCTTTTTCTGCTGTGCTATTTTTCATTTTATTTTACCTCTTGGCTGATTTTCTATACATTTTTCGATTTGTGCAATCCTTGTACGCTTAAATAATGAGCAGCAGCCAAAAATGAGGGTAAAGGTGCGGGTTCTAGGCAAGAGGTTTGAAAATTTGTTAAAAGCGTCTATCTTTGGCCGCCTAACCTCAATTCTGTTTAAGCATTTTAAGCCGTCTTTTGCAACGGATGACACTAATTTTTGCTGATTTTGCACCCTATTTCCGGGTAAATCCGTGTAATCCATTGGAACTAGTGCTTAAATAAAACTCAGGTTACCTAACAAAAGGGGATTGGATCATTGAAACAAATTAAAACAACTGGTGAAGAGCCAAAAAAAGTACTAACAATCGGGGGATGGGATCCGTGCGGCTCTTTTGGTATGGGTGCAGATATCAAAACGATTCAGGCGTTGGGCGGCCATGGGATGGGTGTGATGACTGTGGTAACCGCTCAAAATAGTCTGGGTTGGTACGGGGCAGAGTTTATGTCGGCCGAATTTGTGGCCCAGCAGCTTGACGCAGTATTAAGCGATTACGGTGCTGACGCGGTCAAGACCGGCTTTTTAGGTCGGGTCGACCTCATTGAAACGATTTCCAGCAAACTAATCGAATACAACGTGGCTAATATTGTGATCGATCCTGTCATCGTGAATGCGAAAGGGATGGCCATGTTCCCTCAAGAAGTAATCGATGCCTATGTGGAGCAATTGTTTCCCCTTGCTGTCGCAATTACCCCCAATCTGCGAGAGATCAACTTGCTGCTAAATGGCAGCACAGATCGATGGACTTTGACTGATGAATCGTTAGAGACGGTGATCGCGTTTCAAAAACGGGTGGCAGCGTTAGGAGGAGATCCCGCCGTCATTGTCAAAGGACTGGCTCAGCCTGACGGCCGTTTGGCCGATGGGCTGGTGATGGACGAAGCTGTTCAATTGTGTCAACATGATAAAGTGGATACGCAAAATGTGAGCGGGACAGGGGATAGTTTGTCGGCCGCCATTTGTTGCTTTTTGGCCCAAGGAATCAGCTTGAAAGAGGCGTTTGTCAAAGCGTCCTTAGGGATCAGCGACGCGATTCTAGCCGGAGGGCACTGGCAATTGGGGCAGGGGCCGGGGCCGATTGATCACACGTCGATCGGTTAGAAAGGTAGGAGCCGAGCAGAGTCTAAATTCAAATATTTTTTGTACGTTGGTACCGATTCACCAGGGGGTGAGGGGTTCTATTAGTGCCATTTTCCTACGATGACCTCAGTCGAATATCGCTGGCCGTTCTACAATCGAGCTGATGTTTAAAAGCCAGCCCGATTTGGTTGCCGATACGCCCCAACCATCAACCCTAAAATGGGCAATCTTAGGAGAAATTCAATGAATCTAAAGCGAAATTTTATCAAGACGATGCTAACCTTCTCGACTCTGTTAACCACAACCTTGTGGGGTAGCATGATTTTCTTGATCGGATTATCAATGCTTTTGTCATCCTCTGTTTCTGCTGCAATTTTCCTGACCGAAGTTGGAGCGATCGATTTAGAAGACAGTGATGGCGATGGTCTGAGCAACGCTTTGGAGCTGAGCCTAAGTTACGATCCAAATGATAGTGATGATCCGTTCTTGAATGGGGAAACGATTGGTCCTGTTGATTCGGACGGTGACGGTATAAATGCGGCCGAGGAAATGGTCTTAGGGACAAGCGATGAGAATCCAAATAGTGATGGAGATGGTATCCCTGACGCTGAAGAAGACCGTGATTTTGATGGAGCCAGTGATTTAGCTGAATTATCCTTTGGAACCAACCCCTTAGACCCGGATGAGCCGATTGACGATGGTATTAATAACGGGTCGGTTGATGCGGACAGTGACGGGTTGACTGCGTCTGAAGAGGCACTGTTGGGTACGAGCGATGACAATAAAGATTCTGATGATAATGGGATTTGGGACATTGCTGAAGATAATGACGGCGATGGATTGGGGAATGGGGCGGAGCTGAGTTTAGGCCTTGATCTATTTGATAGCGATGTGCCGCTGCAAAATGGAGCTACGGTTGGATCGGCCGACAGCGATGGAGATCGTTTGACGGCGGCCGAGGAACTGGTTTTAGGCACGAGTGATAATGATGCTGATTCTGATGACGATAACACGAAAGATGCCTTGGAGGATAGTGATCTCGATGGACTATCTGACAAAGCGGAGCTTAGTTTAGGGACTGATCCATTAAACAGTAACGACCCGATCCAAAATGGGGCTTCTGGGGGAATTATCGATGCGGATGGGGATGGGCTAACTGCGGCCGAGGAAAAGGCGTTGGGGTCCACAGACGTAAAACCGGATAGTGATGACAACGGGATTCCTGATGCAGAAGAAGATAATGATGAAGATGGGTTAAGCAATGCGGCCGAAATGGCAGCAGGTTCTAATCCGATCAATCAAAGCGAACCGGTCATGAATGGAGCCGTTGATGGGGACCGTGATGGTTTAACTGCGGCTGAAGAGGTGATTTTGGGGACCAGTGATGCTGATACAGACAGTGATGATGATGGGGTTCCAGATGGAGAAGAAGACAGCGACGGTGATGGTCTTAATGATCGTGCTGAACTTGGGTTGGGGACCAATCCTTTTGATAGCGACCGGCCGATGCAAGATGGTGCTTTGTTTGGTTCAATCGATGCGGATGATGATGGCTTAACCGCGGCCGAAGAAACGGTGCTAGGTACAAGCGATACAAAGCCAGACACTGATCGTGATGGGGTGTGGGATAGTGCTGAAGATAGCGATGGTGATCATGTATCAGATGCGGCCGAACTAGCCGTCGGTACTGATCCAAAAGACAAAAACGAGCCACTTGAAGATGGCGATATTAACGGGGATGTTGATGCAGATGAAGATGGGTTAAATGCGGCTCAAGAAGCTATTTTAGGCACCGATCCCTCGGATGAAGACAGCAACGATAATGGAACGCTCGATGCGAAAGAAGATAGTGATGGGGATGGACTCTTAGACGTTGACGAACTCAGCGTGGGTTCAAGCCCGGTCAATAGCCACGATCCGCTAGAAAACGGGGCAACCGAGGGTTCAGTTGATTCAGACGGTGATGGTTTAACCGCTGCACAAGAAGCGCTTCTTGGTACAAGTGATTTGCTTAAAGACAGTGACAATGATGGGATACCGGATGGAGATGAGGATACAGACGGTGATGGAACCTCTGATTTAGATGAGCTGGTAGGGGGATCAAACCCGCTTGACCCCAACGACAAGGGGATCCCTCGAGAATACGACAATATCTTTATGCCGATCGTTCATCGTTAGCGGCCGAATGATTGTTTTAGATTTAGAAATTAGGTCATTATTCAGCAGTTTGGTTCAGTTTGACAAAAGGAACTGTGTGCTGCGGAAAGCTAAGCTAAAAACTGGGCCAATCTGGCGAAAATAGTTGGGGTGCTAAATAATTTAG
>JAHDEB010000204.1:5075-10999 GCA_020629055.1 Chloroflexota bacterium | reverse complement strand
GACCATCGCCGTATGGGCGCTTGTCCCCTGCCCCAATTTCGACGTCCCTTGATCCCGTGTTAGCACATTCGGATTTCCATGGACATCAACACCGTTTTCATCTAGCTGTAACCAAGCACCCGTTGACAATGCGACCACACCCGGCCGAATCGCCTCGCTCACATCGGCCCGGGCCAAACAGCGGCCGCGGCCGTTGAAAACGTGTACAAGCTCTTTATCGTGAATACCACGGCTCGCAGCATCAGCCCGATTCATCGTCACCGGCATCGGCCGCGCATCCGGCACATCGGCTAAGGCGCTTTCCATTTGGCTGTGCAATTTATCCCCCGGCTGTGGTGACACCATGTGGAGTGGATACTGCGCAGAAGCGGTACCCAACCACTCGTTTGGCGCTAACCAAGATGGATGCCCCAAACAATCTTCATAGCCAAAACTATCGATATTTTCAGAAAAAATTTCGATTTTGCCAGATGGGGTCTTCAGTAATTTACCGTCTGGGTTTTCCCGAAATTCTTGAAACGGCGCATAGGAATGGTTTCGTCCGGCAATGGGCAACTGAACCCAATTGTCTATGCGCAATTCCTCCAAAGTCGGCACTTCAACCCCATTTCGGGCCGCATCTTCATAAAAACGATCGTACAAAAACTCTGTCCACTGTTCAGACGACCGCCCTTCCGAAAACGCATCTCCGTGGTTCAACCTGTCTGCCAAACCGGCAAAAATATCGTAATCGTCACGGGCCTCGCCGACCGGTTCGATGAGTTTGGGCATGTGGAACAGATAGGAGTCGCTAGACGCCCGGCCGATGTCTTCCCGTTCATACGGGGTCGTGGCAGGGAAAACGATGTCGGCCCGCTGAGCCGTTGCCGTCCACCATGGCTCATTGACAATGACCGTGTCCGGCCGTTGAAACGCCTTGTGCAGCCGGTTTAGATCTTGATGATGGTGGAACGGATTCCCCCCGCACCAATAAACGAGTCGAATATCCGCATAGATACGTTTCTCACCGTTAAAATCATAGGGCTCACCCGGTTTGGTCAGCAAATCGGTAATGCGCGCCACAGGGATATAGTCAGAAATAGGATTCTCGCCCATTGGCACGCCCAATCGACCCAACGGCTTCATCGGCACACCAACGCCCCCAATCGCCCCATACCCAAACCCGATACCACCGCCTGGCCGCCCAATTTGCCCCAACATCGCCGACAATGTAATCGCCATCCAAAATGGCTGTTCCCCGTTTTGCGCCCGTTGTAGCGACCAAGCGACGGTGATCAGGGTCCGTGTTTTACCCATGCGGCGCGCCAGCTCAACAATTTTGTCGGCCGGTATTTGGCAGATTTCAGATGCCCATTCTGGGGTTTTAGGCTGACCGTCTGTCTTGCCTAACAAGTAGTCTTTAAAGCGGTCATACCCGACCGTACAGCGGCCGATAAAATCTTGATCAACCATCCCTTCAGTTTCAATCACATAAGCTAGCCCCAGCATCATCGCCGTATCACTTCCAGGGATCACCGGCAGCCACTCAGCACCTTCATACGCATCGGTTTTTAGCGGGCTAATATTGACCAAACGCATCCCGTCAGCCAAAAACTGATCAAGCCACCCTTTTGTTTCATGCTCCGTTACCCCTCCCATGCTGACCTGTGAATTTTTTGGATTGATGCCACCAAACATGATTAAGGTTTCAGTATTTTCCGAGATCATTTTCCACGAATTGTGCTGGTGCCAAATGAACTGGTAATACTCCATCCCCAAAATATGCGGAATCAAAGCCTGGGCTGCGCCGGTGCTGTAGCTCGCAAATGTGGAAACAGATCCTCCGGCCACGTTTAAAAAGCGCTGCAGCTGACTGCGTGCGTGGTGAAACGTGCCTGCACTGGACCAGCCGTACGAGCCGCCAAAAATTGAGCCATTCCCATGGGTTTTGCGAATTCGATCGATTTCGGCCGCCGCAATGTCAAGCGCTTCGCCCCACGGCAGTTCAACAAACTCATCGCTACCCCGCAAATGTGTCGCGCGATCTTGTGGGGTGCCCTCAAGCCATCCTTTACGAATCGACGGCCGGGCGACGCGCGTACGATGGTAAACGGCGGCCGGGATCGATTCAGAAATTTTCGATGGATCAGGGTCTTTCTCAAATGGGGCGACACCCGTTATCCGCCCATCTTCTGTGATGACTTTAAATGCTCCCCAATGGCTCGAAGTAACTTTGGTCTGTTTGTTGCTCATCTAATTTCCTCTTTATTTGGCAGTTGAAACATGCTTGAAAATCGTAATATGGCCAAGTTTAACTCGATGCATCTGGTCAGAACAGCCGTTTCGACAGCGTTTAGGCGTTGTAAACTTTCCCTAGATCTGATCAGAAAATTAATTATTCAATTTTCAACGTATTTAGCGCCTCATGATCGGCCGAATTTATAAATCGGTGCTTGCTCAAAACGGCGGCCATGATCGCACGCTGCTCATCAGTTACATGCCACCGCTGTTTAACCGTATCCTGAGCCAACATCGTACCAGCTTGGGAATCTCGCGTTAATGCCGCCAAAACGGCCGATAGATCATCCGGCCGGCAGTTGCAGTAGTCTAACATCGCCACGGCCGTTCGTTCGGCCGCTTGCTTCCAATCTCGATACCGAATCGCCAACATCTCCAACCCCATCTCGCAAAACTGAGCATGCCGTTCCATATAGCTTAGCCATTCCATGCTCATCAGCTCTGCGAAAGGCAGGTGTGGTTCCGGCGGCAAAGCCCCGATTGGCGGGATTAACGGCTCTTTATAGGCTCGATAGCCAAGTTCATGCCCACGCAATTCCTCCGGCGTCATCTCACCCCCGCCAAAATAAGCGCTCAGGCAAGATTGCATCCACGTTTCAGCATTGCGGTATAAAAACAGATGTTTTGCTTGGGGGAACAACTCGCCCAGCCAACCGGCTAACGCCAACGCGTAACTATGTTCCTTAATCACCCACGCCGTCTCCGCTTCCGTTTTACACAAGATCAAAATAGTTGCTTTTAACAGCGCTTTTAATTGGTCTTTTTTAGCTGGATGGGCGTTTTTCTCGATAACCAGTTGAGGCAGCACAAATGGCTCTGACAAGTTAATAACACCTGGAATCTGCGAAAAAATCTGACTCGCCAACGTTGACCCGCACCGGCCGGTTGAATGGATAAAGACGAGCCGATTAGCATCAATCGAAACCGTCTCAGCCATCTGGAGCAATGTCTGAAATGATACGGTCAAAACGCGCAGCGCATCGTCGTATTGCGGTACAAACATAAACGGCGCCTGAGACAAATCAAGATCGGCCGGGGTTTCAACAAAAACCGCTGTTTGCGTGTCAAAATCAAGGCTGTACAGCGTCAAATGCTCATTCGCTAAAATTTCTTGGTACGACCCCTTTCCAACTTCTTCTAAGCCAAAGTCAGACAGATGGGGTATCGCAAAAGGAGATTCGCGCAGTTTTTCAACAATTTTATAGCAAGTTACACTCATTTTTTTTCCTATCATAAGTTTGAGTATAGGGCTTTTTTATCCCATAACTCACTTCCATACAAACTGTTTTTAGTCGATTGTATTTCTCATTTGCACACACCCCATTTTTAGATAAAATTTCGCAAAATTTTTAAGCATGTCATCGATGGTTTAATCGGATTTCCCGATCACCCCAATGGAGTTCCCCAATGAGACCAACAAGACCAATGAGAGGACTATCACAAGCCCAAAAAGACCATTTCAACGAATTTGGCTACCTCGTCATCGAGGATGTTGTCGATGAAGAAACGCTGCAAAGTATCGAGCGTGAGTATGAAGGGATTGTTGACAAGCTAGCCCCTGCGCTTGTGGACGAAGGCAAGCTTTCACAAAGCTACAGCGAACTGCCTTTTAAAGAACGATACATAGCGATCATGGATGAGCTTGATGAGATGTATGATCTTTATCAGCACCTCGATATCAGTTTGCCGTTACTTAGCCCGCTCCCCCCAACATCCACAATGAATTCTGGGCCAGCCGTCTTTTCGCTGCTGCGACATCCCGCTATTCTCGATATCGCTGAATCGATTGTAGGGAGTGAAATATTTTGCAACCCTGTGCAACATGCACGGATCAAACCGCCCGCAAAAGCGATGACCGGTGGCTATTCAGATTCAAATTTAACCAAAACACCATGGCACCAAGACCAGGGTGTTATCAATGACGAAGCGGATGAAACGACAATGCTAACGGTGTGGGTTGCGATTACCGATGCCACGGTTGAAAATGGCTGCATGATCTGTATACCGGGCAGCCATACCGGAGAGCTGACGATGCACTGTCCGGCACATACTAAAACCAATGAAATCGCGATCCCAAACAGTTTGATCGCTGAAGAAAATGCGGTGCCTATGCCGGTTAAAAGAGGTGGTGTCGTCTTACTTCACCAGTTGACCGAGCATAGTGCCTTGGAAAATCACAGCGACAGCATTCGTTGGAGTTTCGATCTGCGCTATCACGCGGTTGGGGCCGCAACCGGCCGATCTGTCTTTCCCGGCTTTATCGCCCGCAGCGAGGCGGACCCTGATTCGGAGCTAAAAACGGCCGAGGCTTGGGGACAGCTGTGGCAAGAAACCAAAGATCGCTTGGTCGCTAAACCTGAATTTATTTTCAATACCCGTTGGGACGGGGTTGCGGCCGATCAGCTGTGTGCTTAATGCAGCTGTTATAAAAAAATTCTAGCCCGACCAGACAACTCGTGGAATCTGCTTTTCTTTGTCGACAAATGGCAGCGTATCGACCGCTGCCTCATGCATCTTGCCCGTTTCATCTTGCAACAGCACCGTTTGCCCCAGCCAATCGCCCGACTTCATCGGCGCATCAAAACGTACATAGCCAACCCCGATATCCAGCGTAGGGGACCACGTACCAATCGTTAAGTGTCCGACTTCGGTGTCACCGACAAAAACTTTTAATCCGGCCGATGGGGTGGCCCCCGCACAAGTTAAGCCAAACAAAAGCTGGCTCCGATCGGCCGTCTCTAACGCCGCCCGGCCGACAAACGCCTCTTTTTTGAAATTTACAAACTGCCCCAGCCCTGCCCCGAACGGGGTTAAATCGGGCTCGATGTCGCTGCCGTTGTCTAAAATGCCCGACTCGATTCGCCGAATGCCCATAGACGATGCGCTGCTAAACGCCAACCCAAACGGTTCACCGCAAGCAAACAGATGGTCCCAAAGCGCATCATGATCGGTCGGTTCTGGGCCACTGTTGCAGTAAATTTCGATCCCCGCCTCACCCGTCCAGCCGGTCCGTGACACCCACAGTTTTTGCCCGCCGATGACAAACCATCCCGCCTGAAAATATTTAAAATCGGCCGAAAGTCCACCCCCGATCGCAGCGTTCAAAACGTCTAGCGATTTTGGACCCTGAATCTGTAAGACGCGCGAATTCGGGTCGCGCACTTCCACATCTAGCCCGATGGCATGCGCCTTCAGCCAGCTCATAAACTCCCCGTTCGCTTTCACATACCAAAAACGATCCTGAGCCAAGCGCATCAGCACCCCGTCCATCAGAACGGTGCCATCGTCATTGCAGGCGATGCCGTAACGCGCTCGGCCGACCTTCATCGTGGCCACACGGCAAGTTAGCACTTTGTCCAACAGCACCGCCGCGTCTGGCCCTATAATTTCCAGCGGTTTTTCCGGTACGTCATACAACAAAACCCCTTCCCGCAGCTTCCAATACTGGGGGATCGGGTCTTCATTGTCGCTGATTTTAAGCGGATAAAACCGGTTGCAGTACATCCCGTTTACCGTTTCGGTGGTGTTGTATTTGTGTGCAAACGGTGATTGTCCGTACCGATAAGCGCTTAGTTTTATCGTGTCGAACGCTTCGATATAAAAGTGTTTTTTGCTTTGCATTTATTCCTCTTTAAGTAGACCCGATT
>JAHDEB010000204.1:0-4975 GCA_020629055.1 Chloroflexota bacterium | reverse complement strand
TCATCCGCACTGGCCCGCATGTATTGCTGTGTCGCATCGAAAAAAGGTTGGTAGTCCCAATTGGTTCCGTTTTTATGCATGGCGGCACGCACAATCTTTTTCTCTTCTAGTCTGGCCAGCATCGTCGGCACAATATGCTCGACATCAAAATGATCCAGAACCAGCTGTTTTAATTCGGCTTCTACAGCTGCAATGTCGGCCGAGCCTGCCAAGTTTTCCCATTCATCTGGGTCACTGTCTAGATCAAACAGTTGGCAATCTTGCGCATGGAAATAGTGATATTTGTAGCGGCCGAGCCGCACCATGATCGATGGATTCATGATACCCTCAGCGTGATATTCACAAAAAACCGGCCGATCTTTGGCCAGGTGAGCCCCATCCTGCAACAAGGGAAGCAAGCTGCGGCCGTCGAGCGGTGCGCGACTACTGGCAGGCACACCGGCCAAGTCTAACAGGGTCGGATGAATATCGATAAGCGACACGGGCGCAGTCTCAACTGAATTTTGCACTAACCCCGGCACATCAACGATCAATGGAATCCGTGACGACCACTCGTACAAGCTGCGCTTTTGAATCATCCGCTTTTCCCCCAACATTTCTCCATGGTCGGCCGTAAACAGCACCACTGTGTTTTCCCGCTGCCCCGTTTCTTCAAGCACCGCCAATAGCTCACCCACTTTGTGGTCGATGTAGGTGATGACGGCCGCATAGCAGCGGCGCATGTGTTGCACATTCTCCGGTTGCCCAATATCGTGCCGATCTATCCCGTGCCAGCGGCGCAGTGACCGGTCAAATTCTGAATAGGTGTCAGCCATATTTTCTGGATAGACAGGTAGCTCAAAATCAACCTCTGCGTACATGTCCCAAAATTTTTGCGGTGCCACAAACGGCGGGTGGGGATTGGTGTAAGAGCTGACCAGGCAGAACGGCCGATCATGCGTCTGCCGCAGGTATTCTAAACTGCGAAAGTGGGTTTCCTCATCGTATTGTAGCTCCAGCGTCCAACCAGGGCCGATATTTTTGGCCATGTATTGCTCATGAAATTGAAAAGCGAGCTCCGCCCCAGGCTCCGGCACATCGTATGACCAATCGTAGGTGGCGGGATAAACATCGGTGGTTAAGCGAGTCCGGAAGCCGTGCAGCTGATCCGCTCCGACAAAGTGCATTTTGCCGCTTAAAACCGGATCGTATCCTTGATTGGCGAGGTAATGAGCGAAGGTCGGCACGGTGCTGGGGAATGCGTCACCATTGTCGTAACAACCCATATGGGACGCATACCGGCCGCCCATCATGGCGGCGCGGGCGGGCACACAAATCGGGATCGGGGTGTAAGCCGCATCAAAACGAGTACCCCGCTGGGCAAGCGCGTCTAAATTGGGCGTTTGCACCAGCGGGTGGCCGTAGGTTCCCGCCATCATCGGGGCGAATTGGTCGGTCATGATGACCAGAATGTTTGGGGATTCAGGAAGTGTTTGTGACATGACGGCCGATTTTAGTTTAATCGACCAATTCGACCACCGTTTATTTACTCCACCAGCTCAGCACGCTCTTTGATGATCTCCAGAATATAATCCTGCAAATTGCGCATTAAATAATCTGTCCAGCGGGCACCATACCGGTTGAACCTTGTCTGCAAATAATGCTCGCTCGAAAAATGTAAGATTACCGTCCCATCATCGAGCGGCTCAATTTGATACATTCCGGCTACCACATCAAACGTTTCACCATCCATGACATCCAGTGGGGCTGGAAGCAGGGTGTCAGACGCCTCGCTAATGCGAAAACGCATCAGGACATTTTCTTCCCACTCAACGATTTCTTCTTCAAACTTCAGTCCATTTTCAAAATGGCCGATACGAACTCCCCCTACCTCGGGCTCGGTTAGTGTCGCTTCGACCGGTCTCGGAATACCCACCCAATGGGTCCAATTAAAACGATGCTCTTCTTCCTCGATTACATCTACCCGGCCGATTTCGCTCCAGACCGTCTCCGCATTTGCGTTGATATGGATTGAAGTGAGTGAATGCACCGTCTGTCGTTCTTTTTCAAATTGGGCTTCAACAGGAGTTAATCCAAATGGCGCAAAGATGGCACAGGCGATTAAAATGGCAACAAATTTTTGGTTTTTCTGAATAAGCCAAACACTTAATCCACCAAATGACGCGGCCGGAAAAACAATGGGGACCGAAATAACAAAACAAAGTAGAAAGCCAAGCGTGATCGCCAATGCACCTAATGTCACCAGTGCAACACCCAGCCACGGTATAAAAATCGCCTCCCAAATCGATATCTCTTTCAGCGGCAAGGACTCATCTTTACGCCATCGTTTTGTAAAATAGTTGCTGGATACTGACACGATGCCGATCGCATAAGGCACCAGAAAAACAAAGGTCCATGAAAAGGTTTCAAGGTCCATGTTACCTAAAAACCCATCGCTAAAAAACACGACGCAAAAGTAACCGTAAGCAAGAGCGAGAACAACGGTTAATGCATAAGTACGAAAAGGGGTAAAAAACCGAAAAACCGAAGCTAGTTTGTCTGAATTGGGATCTGTTTGAGTCATACGCTAAAACCTTCCTTTAATAAGTTAGGTCTAGCGTATAAAACTCTACTTAAACAGCTTAGTGCCTTAAGTCACGGCCCCTTGGCCCAAAAGTAATTATTGGCGGACTTTCGGCTGCATAATCATCGGCCATGGGGATGGCATTTCACCGACCGGCACTTCGATGATTGTCGGCCGGTTGGCCGCAAACCCCTCTTCAATTTTCTCTTTTAGTTCAGCCTCATTGGTCGCCCTCAGTCCAAGCGCACCAAAGCTTTCAGCCAGCTTCACAAAGTCCGGGTTGTGCAAATCGCTCGCAATCGTCCGGTTGTTGTACCGCTCTTGTTGGATCCGTTTCACATTCCCATACGCCCCATCTGCAAACACAATCGCCACCAATGGAATATTGTATTTCACCGCAGTTGAAACCTCGGCCACCGTGTACATAAAACCACCATCGCCAGAGACCAACACCACTTTATGATCCGGCATCGCATGCTGCACGCCCAACGCCGTCGCGTATCCCCATCCCAACGTGCCGGGATACCCGGACGAAATATAGGTGCGGGGGTGATAGACGGGGAAATGCATACGGCCGACAAAGCCGGTTTGGGTCAAATCTTCTACAAAAATCCCGTCTTCCGGCAGCGCTTCACGAATGGCGCGCAAAAAGCCGTTCTGCGGCTCTAAATAAGCCAGCTTTTCGTTAGATTGGGCCTGCAATGCGGCCAGTTCTTCCGCTCGGTTTTCTCGCTCGTGATTATAAGCGGTCAATTTTTCTAACAAGATGGGGAGCGCGTCGGCCGAGTCGGCATGGACACCGACGGTGGTTGTGCCGTGCCGGTTTAGCTCTTCTTCATCGATGTTGATCTGAATAATTTTTAGATTTTCGTCAACCCCCCAACCCATCTGCTGGCTTTGCAAACGGGTTCCGATGCCGACGACGACGTCGGCCGTTTTCCACAGTTCGTGCAAAGAGACCCAATTCACGTACAGCGGATGTCGTGCATCGACGACCCCTCGGCCGGTGCGCCAGGCGTTGACCGGCGCCTGCAACATTTCTGCCAGTTGGGTCACCTCTGCGCTAACATGCTGCGCCCCAAAACCGAGCACGATCAAAGGATTTTTCGCCTCTCCCAACAGTTTGGCAGCCGCTTCGATATCGGCCAAGTTAACTTCTGGAACCGACCTTGTGATATTTAAAGGCAGTTCGCTCCCATCCACCGGTGCCCCCCAAACGTCCATCGGCACTTCAAGGCCAACCGGCCGGGGCATGCCGCTGATTAATTCAGAGAATATCGCTTCTGTTGTTTCAACCGCCTGCTCATTGTCATAAATTCCGGCCGAATGTTTGGTAATCTGATTTAAAATCGCCAATTGATCCGGCACTTCGTGCAGTTGACCGGTCATTTTGCCGATCAGGTTATTGCGGATTTGACCATGCAGGGCCAACACCGGCTGGGACAAGCCGAACGCGGTTACCAATGCGCCTGACGCATTTAACATGCCTGGGCCGGGGACCACGCTATAAGCCTGGGGTTTTCCGGTCGCAATGGCAGCCCCCATCGCCATATAAGCGGCCCCTTGCTCGTGGCGGGTGTTGATCACCTCAAAATCATCCATCCGGTCATAAAGTGTGTTAAAAAAGTCGTCGTTTTGCACACCCGGCAGGCAATAGAGGGTGTTCATCCCCACCGCTTTCATTCCGTCTAAGATGATGCTCGATACGTTATTGGTCATTGGTTTTCGTCCTTCTGTTAAAAATTTTCCCGCTTCGATTTTTAACATTTTTTACAGAAATGACAATCAAACCAAGTTGTATCAAATAGCGCTTGTTTCGTTGTGGTTCAAGAGTCACCCGCAACAGACCAGTCAGGTCTCCGTAGCCTCTGGAAATCCTACTTGATTTAAAAAGACCTGACTGGTCTTTGTCGGAAAAGCGCATAAGCCGCGTAAGGTTTATTGTTGATCTTAATTGATAATTTGATAAATGCTAAGCAGCACGTTCAACTCAAATATTTACCTTGCAACATAACGATAATACAAACTTCTAACTACTGGATTGTTGGCTCGAATCTACAAAGCGGTATAGGAGGCGCAATAATAAAATAGGACCAAGTGTCAACACCAACGGAAGCACAATTCCAAAGATAAAAACGTAAATTGAAACGTTTATTAGTTGATCAATCTCAAATAGAAGCATGTAACTACTTACAATTAATACTTCAAAAAAAAGAGTTAGTATCAAACAGATCAACGAGGTCCTTTTGAATAAAAAGTGCTTATCAAGTTGGTCAATGTTGGTTAAAAGCTGTGAATAAATATAAAGCCCATAGAGCCCAAATGGTATTGAAACAATGACAATAACGTATATATAAATGGGCAAATCAAAAGTCTCCATCAGGTTCGCTCCTTTACCTAAAACTTAGGTTC
>JAHDEB010000203.1 GCA_020629055.1 Chloroflexota bacterium | reverse complement strand
AAAGTTTAACGGCCGATTTTATTTCGTGTGGGAGCAGTGGTCCGAAAAATCGTAGACGTTCTAGATAGTAGGCAATTGCATAGAGGGATTCTAGAGATGGCGCAGGCCTGACTGGTCTAGAGTACATCACTCCAATTATTCATGAAAACACAGGTCGACAAAGAGCGATTAGTTAAAGCAATTAGTTAAAAGGAACAACCTCAACAGATAATCGCATCCGATCCCCAACCCATGCAGTTAATGAAAACTCCAATGGGTCCTGCCCATTTAAATATGATTGAGTTGTTAATAGCAGCAGTGGAGCTTCAGGATCAGTTTCAAGTAACTCCGCCTCTTGTTCACTTGCACGAACCGCTTCTAACCAATGCTCTGCGCGGGATGGGAGCAGATTAAACCGCTTTTCTAGCGTCTTAGAAACTGAATTATCGATCAAGTCAACCTCTATTAAATCAGGACATAAATGTGCTGGGAGGATCGATAAATTAAGTGCAATGGGCTGCTCATCTCCTAACAATAATCTTTGAATATAAACAACATCATCATTGGGGTCGATCTTTAATTTGGGGGCAATTCCGGTTGAAGATACCGGCACAATTTTTGATTGGAGTATTTTAGATGTGGGCCTTAGGCCAAGCTCGCGTAATCTAAGTGAAAAATTGATCGGAAAGCTAAGCGTTGGCATCGTTTGCTTGTGGTCAGGATTGATAAATGTGCCCGAACCACGCTGACGAATCAGCAGCCCCTCCTTTACAAGCTCAATTAATGCTTGACGCATCGTCATCTTGCTAACCTCGTAATAGACAGCAAGTTCAACCTCAGGAGGTAGCTTCTCGTCGATTTGCCACTCTTGGCGCAAAACTCGGCTTCTCATATCAGATGCGATTTGGAAGTAAGCCGGAATAGGGGATTCTCGATTGATGACATTCATATAGATGAGTCTATTTTCTTTATCTTCTTCGCTTGGTGCAACATGCCTGTCAATTTAATCAACTCCTTTGGACCGTGAAAAAAGCTGATGCGAAGAACCTGTCGGTTTGAGCCTTTGCTTTGGATAGTCTATTCTTTTAAATCGCCCAATTGCAAATATCGATCATAGCGTACAACCAGGACTTTACTAAATTGCCAAAATGCTTCTATCGACCAATATGCACACCCTTCATCCAAATACCAACTATCTGATCTTGGGTTCGAGACGATAAGGGTAGGATCATAAAAGGGGACAACGGCCGGATTCAGGAAAAATCCGGCCGACTGCGGACCTCGAATCTCTAATAAATGATTCCCCTGAAAGCCATTTGCCCTGGGTAACATATGGCTGCTCCCATCTGAAAGGTCAACCAACTCACATACATCTGTATTTGTCTCGATGACTTCCGGCCAAGCCTCATCTTCAGCCAGCTCCGCTATGATACGCCGAATAGAAATATCTTGATAATGGTTTCGAACTGAGTGAGGCTGGTTATAGCTATCATCATATACATTTTCAATGGCGTAGTCATAAACATTACCGAAGTTTGTTGTCAGAAATGAGACGATTTCAGGGTGGGATTGTAAATACACCCGATAGCTATGCTCATACTCTTTAATTGCCTCATCTACTTGGACAATTTGACCACGCACATGATGCCCCATGGTCCATCCATCTACCCCAAAATGCGTGTTTAGAGCGGCTTTGCGTGCCTGTTTGTTCGCCCCAGAATAGCCGGGGTTTCCCAGTGGTATCCAAATATTTTCAGTTTGTTCTCTCAGGAAAGCTGGGGCTGATTCCCACCATTTAAAGTTATCCATATCTATTTATTTGTGCGTTATTTTTCGGCGTTTATAACAAGATTGCGCCCCACCCAAATGGGGTTTGAGATGACAAGCATTGTTTTGTGATTTCGCCATGTGATGCCGATATAGGTACTGCTCTTTTTATATTGGTGCAGTTCTAAGCGATAATAGGCGGGCTTTTGAGGGGTGTCGTGAAAAGTAAACGTTTGCCATTCAGAGCCAGCTGTCTCAATTTCAAAATCATTAAAAGGGTATCCATTTTTAATCACAAACAGATTGGCTTTAGGGCTATTTTTGACTCTAACTTCAAACGTGATCGCCTCTTTTTCAAGCGGCAGTGACTCCCACATTTGGGCCCTTTTACCTGAGCTGTTGCGGGCAACAAATTGGATTTCCGGCCCTCTACTCGCATAAACAATGCCTCTTTTCAAGCCTGCAACAATCCCTTTTTCACTTAATTCGTCTGCATACACCCAGTTGAAGATTTCTCCCAATTTCCAAAAGGGCATTTGAAATGGATTGTGTGAATCGGAGCTGCCGACCCCGACTAGCTTATGCCCTGTGAGTAGATGGCGGTCCCAAACGGCCGCATTTAAGTTATTGTTTGGCCCTTCTGGTAGGCAAAACATTTCGTAAAGGTCTGCCTTCTCCCACTCAAAATCCTCATACCTCCAGCCCAACCGACCACTAAGGGGATGATTGATGCAAAACAAGCCATTTTGGGCATGTGTATCATCTGCGACTTGGTTCATGCTCCAACCAGGCCGATCAACAAAAGGATCAACCCATTTTTGAACCCCATGAATGTTGGCGTGCCCATAATGCCCCGCGATTTCGGCCGATCTTAACAAAACGATCTGGTCATTTTTAGCCAGTCTCGAGACATCGGTCCAATGGCTGGCGGTCAAATGGTCTGTGAGCGATAAAAAATCATAATTCTGGTCGAGTGCTGTGTTAACAACCGTTTCTAACGACGTTTGTCCGGTGCTATGGTCTGAATGGGTGTGCAATTCACCTTTAAACCATCCCGTCTTATGGCTGACAACATGATCTTCCGGATAACTAGGCAATGATTTTTCTTTAACCTCCCCAAATTCACAGTATGCGATTAGCTTGCAAGTTAAATCTTGCTTTAATCGCCGGATAATAAGTTGCGCTGTCCAAGTGCCGGCCGGTAATTGACCTAATATGCCCCCTTTGCTTGTGCGATCCGGCGCAATCCAAAGCTCATCATTCAGTTCACCCGTTGTCGGGTTATTGACTAAAATGCCTCGAATCCCATTTGGGTCATATAAAGCGATGGGGATTTGGGTTGTGGTTGGGGCTGTACATGAAAGCTTTAGCCCGACGAGGCTCACACCCTCTGGGAGTTCAAACTTATAGTAAAGATAAGGTATTTCCGCGCTCAGACTTAGCTGTGGGGTTACTTCTAACAGCGTTTTACGCTGTTTTGTCTGGCCCTTGTGTTTTTCTGTTTGCATACAATTTTATTGTGAAAGCTATGTTGAGGCGGCGAAAGCATGCACCGCCTCAACATCTATCGTTAAATCACTCGATCGATTTGCTGCGTGTTACGGCACCAAGGTTCCAGCCTCTTTGGCTGCATCAATCTCAAACTGAAGATCTGCCGTAAGCTGATCTAAAACTGTCTGTGGATCTTCGTTATTAATCACAATTCGTTGTAACGCTTCGCTAACCATAGGGTGATAAGCACCGACATTACGGGCAACACACGCGGTTGGCTGAGCAAACTCAAGTTGATCAACACTCACTCGATACTCTGGCTTACCGTCATGCAACGTTTTAACCCAAGGCAGGTCAAGGGCACTGTAGCGGGTTGCGACGTAGCCTGTCCCCCCGTGGAGTTCGGCCGTTTGCTGGGTGTTCGACAAAAAGTGAATCAACTCCCAACCGGCCGCTTTTTCTGCGTCAGTTGCGCTGGCGCTAATCGCTAAGTTGCCACCACCATTCGTCACAAACCGGCCGCCGGGTCCTTCTGGCAACAAAGTAAATCCCCAATCAAAATCAACCACATCATCCATCCTGGTCAGCCAAGACGTTGACTTCAAAATATAAGCGATCCGCCCTTGAATAAAGTCTGCTTCTCGCTCTTCTACACTACCTTCAAGGGTGGTTGGCAACGCCAATGTCCCCTCATCATGTTGCAATCGGCGGAAAAACTCCATCGCCTCAACACTCTCGGCTCCATTGATTGTGACGTTGCAATCCGCGTCGTTTAGCTGGCCACCAAACGAAAGCATGACCGGTTCCCAATACCAGCGGTTGAAATAAGAATAGCTACCATAATAATCGGGGTTCGCATCATGCAAGAGGCGTGAGTGCTCCTCAAATTCTTCCCAACTATCGGCCGGGCTGTCAATCCCTACTTCACCTAGCAAGTCAGCGTTGTAATACAACCCTTGGGTACTGCGGCTGTAAGGGAGCGCATAAAGTTCACCCTGAAAGTTTAAATCTGATAACAGACCTGGGATAAAGTCGGCTTTATCAGCGTCTGAAAAGTATTTGTCTAACGGTTCAAAGACCCCTTGTTGGGCATAAAACGGAACAAACACATAGTCAACCATTGTGACGGCCGGAGTATTCCCGGCCGAAATGGAAGCCAACAATTTTTGCTGTAAGCCTGAATATCCACCTTGCTCGACAAGCGTTACATTCACACGATCTTGGCTGGCATTAAATGCATCCACTTGGCCTGCCAGAATTTCTCCCTGCCCACCAGAAAGTAATGTCCAAAATTCGATTTCAACCGGTTCTTGTGATTCTGCCATCGAAGCTTCAACTTCTTTTTCAACAATACGGGTGACTTCGACTTCTGATACAACTTCACGAACGACCTCGACCTCTGACACGACCTCGCGCGTTACTTCAACTTCAACTTGTTCGATGATCGTTTCCGGTTGGGCCGGGGTGCTACAAGCTATAAGAGAAAAACTTGCGAGCAGCATAATGCCTAGTGGCAAAAGATATTTGGTTTTCATAAAATACACGTCCTTATTATTTAAGTTGTTGGTGGAATCGCACGTGAGACTGTTTTTCCATCAGCAGCTTATTTACTCAAATTCCTCATTTTAAAAATTACTCTACAAAGATTTTTATTTTTCTATCTTATTTGCCTTCAATCATCACCTCCTTCATTTCCTCAACTTATGATTTTTACCCTTTCAGGCCTGTATTTGTTACCCCTTGAACAAAATACTTTTGAGCAACTATAAAAAGAAACAGCAACGGGATGAGCACAATGACGATAGCGGCCATCACAATGTGCCAGTTGGCACCACCTTCGGCCGAGCCTTGCATCGACACGACACCCACCGGCAACGTCCGCACAGCATCAGATGATGTCATGATAATGACCCACAAATACTCGTTCCAACGCCACTTAAAAGTGAGCAAGGCATAGGTGATTAGGGATGGTTTGCTCAATGGAACCAACACGCTTCGCAATATTCGGAAGTGCCCCGCACCGTCTACAACAGCCGCATCAATTAGCTCATTGGGTACCCCTAAAAATGCTTGCCGAATAAGGAAAACACCAAAGGCGTTTGCCGCAAAGGGAATGATTAAGGCCTGATAGCTGTCTAACCAGTTTAGGTGAGTCATGAGTGAATAAAGTGGAACAATCGTCACCGGTGTGGGCACCATCATGACAACCAAAAACAGCATAAACAGCAGCTCACGCCCCCAAAACTTGATGCGTGCAAAAACATATGCACATAAACTGCCATTAATTAGTTGTAATACAGTCACACTAAGCGCCACAAAAATACTGTTAAACGTGTAGCGGCCAAATGGGGCCGATTGCCATGCTTCCCGATAGTTTGCAAAGGTCGGAGGGCGAGGGATAAACTGTGGCGGCTGGGTTAAGACCGCTTTTAAATCTGGTTTCAGGCTGGTCGACACGAGCCACAGAAAAGGGAATAAAACGGTCAGCAAAGCGACTATCAGCGTTATATAGGTAGTTAGCTTCCAAAAACCTAATTGTTTTTGAGTGGTATTTGTATTTTGTAGAGAAGACATATTTTTTCTACGACCTGCTATTTCTGGTCACTGCCAGCATAAAAAACCCAGCGTTTAGAGAGGGTGTTTTGTAAAAAAGTTAGTCCCAAAATCATTAAAAATAGGAGCACGGCTACGGCCGATGCGTAACCCGCTTTAAACTCGACAAATGCTTTTTCCCAAATGATAAAATTGAGCACTTTAGTTTTTCCCGCAGGCCCCCCATCTGTCATCACAGCAATTGCGTCAAACACTTGAAGCGAGGCGATAGAAGAGGTAACCAACAAAAAGAATGTGGTGGGGGATAGAAGCGGGAGCGTGACACGATAAAAGTTTTGCCATCGATTTGCACCATCTATGGCGGATGCTTCATATAAATCTTTTGGGATGTTTAGCAAACCCCCTAAGTAGATGAGCATCACATAGCCAACGCTTCGCCAAGTGCTAAAAATGATGACGGCCGGCATCGCCCACACCGGATCTAAAAGCCAGTGGGGGCCTTCAATACCGCCCAAACTTAAAACATAGTTCAGCAACCCAAAGCGGGGGTCAAAAATCCAGACCCACAAAAGAGCAACAGCCGATGTTGTTGTGATATTTGGGAAGAAGAATAATGTTCGAAATAAATTTCTCCCTCGAATTTTTTCTTTAAGCAAAAGAGCCAGCCCCAACCCTAAAATCATAGACAAAGAGACATGACCGGCCGCATAGTAAAAAGTGTTTCGAACAACCTGCCAAAAACGGGCGTCCATTAAGATTCGGCTGTAATTTTGCAAGCCGATAAAGTTTTTGGTGGTGGCGATAAAGTTCCAAGAAGTCGTGCTTAGATAGAAGTTGTATACGAGGGGGTAGTAGACAAATAAGATAAAAACCACCAATGAAGGTGCAAGAAAAATAAATGCGGTCAAAAGGTCTTTTGCGTGGCGCTTATTCTTGAAGGCAAATCGGCTTTTATTTTTAGATAGTTGGTTCATCGTGTCTCAATCCGCTTTAAAAATTGCTAACGGCTGCTTGAAATTGACAATTAGTATATATATCTATACTATTAGAGTTTATTGCTTGAGATTTGTCAAGTCACAGAAAAAAATCTATAAGCTGCAATTCAATGGTGACACAAATTGCTCAATAGCTGAAAGCCAAAGCCAGTTTGCCTCAACCGTTTAATACAGCTCAATTAATCGATGGAAAGAACAGTACCCACCTCTGGAAATGAGGACATAGCCCTTTATATTCGAACCTATTACTCACTTTTACGCAGCTCTCGAGAAGTACCCATTCGGGCGGTGGCTGAAGCACACATGCGTTCAAACTCGGCCCTCCATGTCAAAGCCAACGAGGATGCAATCGACATGTCAGCCTTTTTTTATGGCATCATGCGGCTGCCCGATTGCTTTTTACGTCATGTAAATTTGGTTGTCATGGGGCAGTCCAGCCCGGTTTTTCAAGAAAATGGTTATCCTGACATTGAAGATTGGACTGAAGTGACCGCACCGGCAAGACGTCGAAGAAGCTTCTTTGATGGAAAACGCAGGTTGGGCGTTTATATTGCCAGCCGATCAGACATCGATGATCTCATACCAATCCTGGCAGCCTACCAAATTGAGTACGATAAGTTAAACGCTATTCTTGGTCAGACTGCGACAAAAGACCTTTTGCTTAAAGGTATAGCTGAGGGGCTAACTCCGGACCTCTTAATATCTATCGCTGAAATTTCCGGATTAGAGCTTAGCGATTTGAAGAAATTACAGCGGGCTTGGGGGTGCGAAACTGCGGCTAACTTGCTCCATATCGCAAAAGTACCGTGCACGATATCAGTACAACTTTTGGCAGGCTCGTTTGTCCATTACAAACGCGCAACGCGGCGTTGGTGGCAAGGAATCTCTGCTAAATGTAACAACATCGATTTTAGCGCCAGCCCAATTTACTTTATTTCTAGTAACACCCACAGCCTTGCCAATTTGGTTAGTGGATATAGCCGATCTATTGAGCATGACTTGGTTGAATTCATCAAACAAGAAGAGTCAGGGGAGCTTTTAAACCTTTTGCAAGAGCAAGAAGCGAACGTAGCGACATGTAGAAACAGAGATAATTTACTCTATTACACACTTAAAAAGTTTGAATCAAAATATCCAAAATCTGTACAAGACCGCTTAAACGCTGAGGTTAAAATAGGATTTAGGCGAATCAACAATCCTCATTTTCTTGATCTAGAGGCGCAAGTCATGGAGGTGAAAAGCCTGCTCCCTGAAAAGCTAGATGCAAGACTAAATATTCCAGACCGAGAAAAATTATCGGCTAGCGACGCATTAATCATTAATATCGATTACCCATTAGGGATGGCGGCTTATCAAATATTGTCAGAAATTTCTCGGAATATTTCGCAGATAAAAGGGGTCTTCATTATGGGCAAAGCAGCTACCTTAAACGGCCGAATCGGAGATGTCATGATTCCAGATGTGGTACATGACGAGCATTCATCAAATACCTACTTGCTTAAAAATCACTTCTCGGCCGACGATATTGTTCCTCATTTAACGTACGGGGCAGTTCTTGATAATCAGAAAGCGATTACCGTACCCGGCACTTATTTACAAAACCATGAGTACATGAGTGTGTTTTATCGAGAAGGGTATACCGATCTCGAGATGGAGGCCGGACCTTATCTGAGCTGTGTTTATGAGCTGATTCGGCCGCGGAGATACCCTCAAAACGAGATCGTTAACTTACAAAAAGCTGATTTTCCTATTGGGATATTGCATTACGCATCAGATACCCCTTTTAGCAAAGGAGAAAACTTAGGTTCCCGCAATCTATCCTTTGATGGGATCGAATCGACCTACGCCACAACCATCGCAATTCTGCAGGCTATTATCGATGAAGAGAGCAAATGGAAGAGAGTAAATAGAAAGGTTGAAGTTACACCTCGAAAAGAAGCTCAAGTTTTGCCCGCTACTTGACAAATAGAAGCCAAGCCAAGTATATTAGCACTCTCACCCCCCAGAGTGCTAATATGAACATTCGCTCCCTTCTCCCCAAAAACAACCTAACCAAGCTCACCTTTTTATCATTCTTCACCCTACTGTATTTTTACAGCCCGGTGATGACTCTATTTTTACAAGACAAAGGGCTATCTCTCTGGCAGGTCAACTCACTGTGGGCCATCATCCTGATCTCCTCATTTTTTGCCGAAATCCCTACCGGCATTATCGCGGATCGAATCGGCCGCAAAAACTCGATTGTGCTGGCGATCCTTTTTCAGTTTATAGCCGAATTCCTCTTTATCTTCTTTCAAAGCTATCCAGCCCTGATCTTTTTCGCGATTTTAGCAGGGATCGGATTCGCCTTTAGCTCCGGTGCGCTGGAAGCGTTTCTGTTTGACGATTTAAAAGCCAACAATCAAGAAGACCAAATGACATGGGCGATGGGCCGTTTATCGGCCGGGGGGCGCGCCGGCAACATCGTTTCATTTTTGATCGGCGGTTTACTAGCAACCGTCCTGACCGTTGCTAACTTTCGCATCATGGTCATACTGACGGCCGCATCAGTCGGCATCGGCCTTTTATTTGCACTATCGCTCGATGAATCGAATCAAAACCAAGATGATGATGCTGACGATGAGCCCAGCTCTTTTGCTTTAATCAAATCAGGGTGGCAGCAGCTCACATCCAGCACCCTGATCGGCGGGCTGGTGCTGATATTTATCTTTTCTAACGCATTCAGCGACTACAACCTGAATCTGTACCAACCTTACTTTGTTACAAGCCGGGTCCCCAGTTTATGGCTGGGATGGGGCCCTGCGTTGGGTGCTTTGGTTGGCATTTTTGTAGCAACAAACGCGTGGCGACTCAAGCAAGCGGCTGGCCCTTATCGCGCATTTTTAATCTCAATTCTGCTACCGGCTCTTTTTTACTTCGGCATGGCATGGCGAGCAGAACCGATTTGGGCCATCGCTATGATCGTCGGGTTTGTCGCATCGATCCAATTAACAGGGCCGATCTTTTCTGAAATTATCAACCTGCAAATTAAATCTGAGTCACGGGCCACCGTTTTGTCTCTGGTCAATATGGGCTCCACCGTTTACGAATCATCGATGGGGTTTGTGATCGGAATCGCAGCAGACCGAGCTTTATCGCAAGCGTTTAATCTAATGGGTGGCGTGTTGCTGATCGTTTTTATAGCGGCCGGAGCCGCCATTTGGCTCAATCGCGGCCGATCAAGCGAGTAGGCCGCCCACCTGTGATTTAATCGGTTCAAACGTAAAGCGGTGAATGTCGCACGGCCCCTGCTCGGCGATCGTGTCCCGGTGAAATTGGGTGCCGTACCCTTTGTGACCCTCAAATTTATAGACGGGATAGCTTTTGGCGTATTCAACCATCATCCGGTCACGAGTCACTTTGGCGATAATCGAGGCGGCCGCAATGCTCAGGCTAATGCCATCGCCGCGCACAATCGACTGTTGTGGTGTCGGGATTTTTGCTAAACGCACCCGGCCGTCGATCAGCAGATAATCGGCCGCTGGCTGTAGCTGCGTCAAAGATTCCCGCATCGCCAAACGGGTGGCGGGCAAAATGCCGATTTCGTCAATCACTTTAGCCGGTGTTGCGTACACCCCCCAGCACAGCGCATGTTCAATGATTAGGTCGTAAAAGGCGTCCCGCTTTTCGGCCGACAGCTGCTTCGAGTCATTGACCTGTTCCAAAATTTTCAGCTTTTTTCGGTCTTGCAAAGGCAGAATCACGGCCGCGGCTGTGACCGGCCCCGCCAGAGCCCCGCGCCCCGCCTCATCCAATCCTGCAATCAGATCGGTTTTTTCAGTTTTGATTAAGCCAGTTTCTAGAGAAAGATCAGCCATTTGGATTGACGATTAATCTGATTAACGATTTACGATTACTTTTTCATGGCAACTGTTTGCCGTTTTATTTCAAGGTAATGACGGCAACCAATCGTAAATCCAAAATCGTCAATCGTAAATCCCCTCACGCCCTTTGCGGCGAATTTCGAACACTTGGGCAAACATTTCGTAGGATGATTGAAGCGGGTTGATGCGGCTGTTCGGTTGATAGTGCCATTCGATCGGCACCTCAAGAATTTTATAGCCCAACTTTTGAGCGATATAGAGCACTTCGACATCGAAGGCCCAACCGTCGATCGTTTGTTTAGAAAATACTCGCTGAGCCGCCTCGCGGGTAAAACATTTAAACCCGGCCTGTGTGTCGTGAAAACCAGGGA
>JAHDEB010000017.1:35333-53546 GCA_020629055.1 Chloroflexota bacterium | reverse complement strand
GCGCCGAGGAAGAAACGGTTCGGACCAATCTGGCAGGTATGACGGTGAGCCAACATCCACATGTGGCACCATGGCGCGAGGCGTATCGCAAGTTCGGTGCCAAGCCGAAAAAGTACCCATCTTCGATTGAAAATCTGCTCAAGCGGGTACAGAAAGGGGCGGAACTCCGGCCGATTAACCCGCTCGTTGACCTGTACAACGTCGTTAGTCTGCGCCATTTGCTGCCGATAGGTGGCGAAGATTTGGCCCAGATGCAGGGTGACTTGCGCCTAACAATCGCGGGTGAAGATGAACCGGCCGCCACGATGTTGGGCGAGCGTGACGCTCGGCCGCCGTACGTGAACGAAGTCATCTATACCGATGATGTTGGCGCCATTTGCAGACGATGGAATTGGAAAGAAGCGGATCGGACGAAGTTGACGGCCGAAACGACAGACGCCATCTTGGTGTTAGAAATTTTGCCCCCCGTGGAACGTGCTGCGCTGGACGCAGCCATGAATGACTTGGCAAGCCTCATCCAACAATTTTGTGGCGGGGCAGTGCAGTTGCAATCGGCCGTGTTGAATGCGGGTAATCGGTCGCTAAACTTATAAATTTGCAGGGGCGAGGATGACGATCTGAAAACTGCTTCATTATAGAAATAATGGCTATCGTCAACCCGCCCCGCGAAATGAAAAAATTTACTTTTAACGCAGCACCTTGTTGCAATGGCACGGGGTAGGTTGGGCGATGTGAGATAGCTCAAGAGCGAGATCTTCCATTCGCCCATCCATACCCCTACAAAAAACATGATTACCAAACTCGAAAACGGATCAGTCACCAGCCCACAAGGGTTTAAAGGTGGCGCGGCCTCTTGTAACGTAAAAGGCATTGAAAAAGATGATGGCAAGCTCGATGTATCGATTGTGTTGTCAGACAGCGATTGCACGGCCGCCGGTGTGTTTACCACCAGCCAATTTGTTGCCCCGCCGGTGACGATTGACCAAGAAACATTGGCGAAAAACAATGACACCATTCGTGGCGTGATCACCAACTCCGGCAATGCCAACGCGGCGACCGGGGCGATTGGTTTAGAAAACGCCAAACAGATGCTGGTCGCTACGGCCGAGGCGTGTGGCGGGTCGGCCGGGCAATATCTGGTGATGTCTACCGGGGTAATCGGGGTGCAACTGCCGATGGAGAGAATCGCCAAAGGGATTGTTGGGGCAGCGAATGACCTGGGCAGCAGCGATGCACACGGTTTGCGAGCATCGCAGGGGATCATGACAACCGATACGTTTGTCAAAATGTCGGCCGTCGAAGTTCAGTTGTCTGGCGGTGCAGTGCGTATTGGAGGCATGAGCAAAGGGGCAGGCATGATCCACCCGAACATGGCGACGATGCTGGGTGTGGTCACCACCGACGGGGCGATTGCACCTGATCTAATCAAAGAGATGATGAAAGATGCGGCTGACGTCAGCTTTAACCGGATTTCGGTTGATGGGGACACCAGCACCAACGACACGGTTTTGCTCTTGGCCAACGGGGCCAGCGGAATCGAGATTAGTCGATCCAACCAAACTGATTACGAGCTGTTTAAAACCGCCTTAATTCAGGTGTGCACCGAATTGGCCCAGCTGATTGTGCGAGATGGGGAAGGGGCGACGAAGTTTGCAGAGATTGTGGTGAGCGGAGCCAAAAGCAAGACGGACGCACATCAGATCGCCAACACGATTGCGACTTCGCCGTTGGTAAAAACCGCCCTGGCCGGTAGCGATGCCAATTGGGGCAGGGTGATGGCGGCGGCCGGGCGGGCCGGTGTGCCGTTTGACCAATATGCAACGACACTAAAAATCGGAAACGACGGTGAAAGCTGGTTGGCGTTGACAGAAAGTGGTTTACCGGCCGACTATCTAGAAGATGATGCGGCCGCTATTTTTGCCAAAACGGATATTCACATTTGGCTCGATTTGGCGCAGGGGGACGCGGCCGAAACGGTCTGGACCTGCGATTTAACCCACGGCTACGTGACGATCAATGCCGATTACCGGACTTGATTCCTCCCCTAAGAATGAACCTGCTAGACATCGATGATCTTGACGCCAGCGATATTGCGGCCATTTGGCAAGGTGTAGGCGCACAGTCGGGTAAAAAGCTGGGTGGGAACGTCGCTTGGTCATTTGAAGGCAATGGGATTCGTACCCGTACAACGTTTTTGCAGGCGTTTCAACGACTAGGCTTGAACTATGTCGAGCTGCCGAATTTCCTGAAAACGGGCGAGTCGGCCGCAGATTTAGCCGGATACATGGACCCGTTTTTTGACATCTATGTGATTCGGGATCGAAACCATGAAAGGCTGACTGAGTTTGCAAAAGCGACAACAAGACCGGTGATCAACGCTATGTCGGCCGAAGCGCATCCGTGTGAAGTACTGACAGACGCCTATTATTTAAACTCACAAATAAAGCCGATAAAACAGTTGCGCATTCTGCTGTGGGGGCCCACAACCAACGTCTTTAAATCGTGGCACTCGCTATCTCGTGTGCTCGGTTTAAATCTGATTCACTATTGCCCACCCACAGAGCATTTGGACAGCGACGGTGTAACGTTTGTTGATTCTGTTGCTGGGGCGTTTGATGTGGTGATCACGGACGGTTGCCCCAGCGGCTTCTCAGACGCCACCTACACACTCTCAAAATCGAAACTTAACCAGTTGGGAGATCCGGTATTGATCCCTACTCCACCGGTCACAGTTGGGAATGAGATCGACACATCGCTCGATCAGATTCCCCATTTTGTAGGGTATCAACAGAAAGAGCTGCTGTTGCCGGTTCAAGAAGCGGTAATTAGGTGCTTCCTTGAGAAGGAAGCTGCCTAATTTCATTTGTCATAGAAAGAGGCATCCGGTACAGTCTGGCCTTTAATAACTGTACCGATAAAATTTTATCTCAAGTCAATCTAAGATTGGCTCCGTAAGCGAAACGACATGATCCCAATTAAAGACCAAAACCCAACCCATCGATTCCCGGCCGTGACTGTGTCCCTCATCGTACTCAACGTGATCGCCTTTATTTTTCAAGCCCCATCTTTATTTGATGTTAGCCTATGGCCCCGATTTGCAGACACTTGGGCGCTGATTCCAGACCAGCTAACAGATGCGTTTGGCGCAGAGTTCTACACGATTTTTAGCTCGATGTTTTTGCACGGCGGCCTGATGCACATCGGCGGTAACATGTTGTATTTGTGGATTTTTGGGGACAATATCGAAGACAAATTAGGGCGCGGCCGCTTTTTGGTCTTTTACTTAATTTGCGGGGTGATTGCAGCGTTGGCTCACGTGATGATCGATCCGGCTTCTCAGATCCCTACAATTGGGGCGAGCGGTGCGGTTGCAGGTGTACTCGGCGGCTATTTATTGCTTTATCCGATGGTCAAGGTCACCACGATGATCCCGATTTTGCTCTTCCGTCGCTTTCAGATTCCAGCCTGGGTTTTGCTGGGATTATGGTTTGCGATGCAGCTGTTTAGTGGCTTTAGCCAAGCATCAGAAACGGCCGGAGTGGCTTTCTGGGCCCATATCGGCGGGTTTGCGGCCGGCTTCTTGCTGGTGCGACTCATTGGGCCTACTCGCCGCATGAACGAAGAACAGATTGAATATATCGCACGTTTAGGTGACTAATTAAAGTGGCTTGGTCCCCGCATGAATCGCAATCGTGCGCATCATAAACTCTTCAAACTCAACATCTTTAAATCCCATCTGCCGCATAGCGAACGCCAGAGCGTCTGGCGTTTTGAACGCTTTGGTCGAGTCTGGCAAATAGGTGTACGCCTCGCTGCTGCCTGCAATCATGCGCCCAAGAGTGGGCAGAATATAGTTGAGGTGAAACAGGATAAAGGGTTTTAATAAGTTGTCTTTGGGGGGGCTGGTTTCTAGCACAACGACTCGGCCGCCCGGCTTTGTCACCCGCATCTGCTCTTTGAATGCCCCTTCGACATCAATCACATTCCGCATCAAAAAGCCTGAAGTCACCGCGTCAAAATAGTTGTCGGGGAATGGTAGGGAGAGGGTGTCTGAAACGGCCCACTGAATCGGCTTCCGTTCAGGATAGTCATTTTTACCCGCAATCATCATCTCGATCGTGAAGTCGCCACCCACCGACTGAATCGTTGGGTCTTTTTTCAGCGCTTCGGCCGCGATATCCCCTGTACCGGTGGCGATGTCTAGCAAGCGCCCCCCTTTGGGGATGCGGGCCTGCTTGATGACCGTTTTGCGCCACTTCATGTCTTGCCCAAACGTCATGAGCCGATTCATGAGGTCATAGTTTCCGGCGATACCGGCAAACATATTTTGTACGTAGTGTGCTCGTTCAGATCCTTCGAGATGTGCCATAAGATTTGTTTTGAGAAACGTTTCAGGTTTTAAAAACTTGAACCGTCTGGTGTTAGCAATAAAAAAGCCTTAAACAATTATCTTGTTCAAGGCTTTGAATAGTTATTGAATTTACCCCAATCTTATAGAAAGGGACGTAAGAATCTCTTTATTAACCGTCTAGCAAACTGCCGATGACGCCGCCAATCGCTGCACCACCCAAGCCGCCTTCGCCCTGATTGCTGCTGCGGCCGCCAGAAATTCTAGAAGCGCTGATTACACGGTCGGCCAAACGTGAGAATGGGAGCGACTGGAGCCAAACACGGCCGGTGCCCTGTAATGTGGCCAAAAACAGCCCCTCACCACCAAAGAACATCGACTTTAGGTTGCCCGCACGCTCGATGTCATAGCTGATCTCGTCTTCAAACGCGACCAAGCAGCCGGTATCGACTAGGATTTTTTCGTTGTTTAGCTGGCGCTCAATAATCGTACCACCCGCTTGGATGAAAACATTTCCATCACCGGTTAGCTTTTGTAAGATAAACCCTTCACCACCAAAGAAACCAGACCCCAGTTTTTTAGTGAAAGCGATGCTGACACGTGTCCCTTTGGCTGCACACAAAAATGCATCCTTTTGACACAGTAGATCACCACCAACGGTATCAAGGTCGATAGGAATAATCTTGCCGGGGAAAGGGGCCGCAAATGAAACTTGTTTTTTGCCTTGGCCCGCATTTGTAAAGTGGGTCAAGAAAATAGACTCACCGGTTAATGCGCGTTTTCCTACACTCATCAACTTGCCCATTAGGCCGGAATCCGCTTCAGATCCGTCCCCCATTTTTGATTCAAACGCGATGCCTTGATCCATGTACATCATCGTTCCTGCTTCTGCAATAACACTTTCGCCAGGGTCTAATTCAACCTCAACGAACTGCATATCGTCACCATATAATTTGTAGTCAATTTCGTGGCTTTTCATATCAAACAGTTCTCCATAAAAATATTATTTTTAGGACTTTCGCTTACTTGCACCTCAACCCCTCCCCTAACCCCTCCCGGCGGGAGGGGAAACCTGCTCCTCCCCCATCGGGGGAGGCTGGGAGGGGGTTGAGTGAAAGTCCTAATTTTTTGTCACAAAGTGGGCCCCCTTTTTATCATCAGTCACAATGGCTTTTACGTGTAAAAATTTGTATTGTTGCAATCATCACATGCTTCTGCCGAATGTGCCAGCCAATTGATCGATAATTGGCTATCTTGAAAAGTGTGTAAGCTTTTTGCAGGGGTCTAACCGGTTAGACGGTTTCTAAGTTTAATTGATGATATGTTACGCAGGCGTTACATTTGCGCAACTTTGGAGCCCTGTGCATTTTTTTTGCCAGCGAAATATTGTTTAAAGTAGGCGATTTTAAACTTTATGATGGCTGAATCAATGCAAAAACAGATAAAAGGATTTTTGCTTAGATATGAACAAAGCTCGTTTATTGACACTTCCGATATTAGCGATTTTTATCGCTTTTGGCCTAGCATCCGCAAATGAAGATTTAAATGGATCAAAGGATGGCGAAAAAAAACCTCATCCGATACCCCTATCGAATATTGTGGGTGGGACGATTGCCGATGAAAACGAATACCCATGGCAAGTGGCCTTAGTGGCTGCGTGGGAGACTAACCCTCGGGCTGGGCAATTTTGTGGTGGCAGCCTAATTGCGCATGAGTGGGTGTTAACCGCGGCCCATTGTTTGGTCAGCAACGGCAATGTGGTTTCAGCCGATTCTGTAGATGCCATCGTAGGGATCAATCAGCTAACGAGCGGCCCAACGGTTGGGGAGACCGGTCAACGCATCGATGTCGACCAGATCATCATCCACCCGAATTATGACCCCTTCAGCGAAGAGAATGATATCGCGCTGTTGCATTTAAATACCTCCGCATCATTAAGTTGTTCAGTTAATACGATTGCTTATGCGACTGAGGCGGATAGTGAATTATTCAGCCAAGGGAAAACGGCCATCATTACCGGGTGGGGGGACCAAACCGATGGTGCTGAGGCTGGATCAAACGATTTGCGAGAAGTTGCGGTCCCGATCGTTTCCAATGTCACTTGCCAAGGCAGCTATGGCAGTCAAGTAACTGAAAATATGTTGTGTGCCGGGTTGTCTTCCGGCGGCCGTGACTCCTGCCAAGGGGATAGTGGTGGACCGCTGATTGTCAGCAACGGCCGAGGTGGATTTTTACAGGCGGGTGTTGTGAGTTGGGGGAATGGATGCGCCCAGCCACAGTTCTTTGGTGTCTATACACGTGTTTCTAATTACGAATCTTGGATAGACGGTTACCTGAATAGCCGACGCGGCAGCGCGGCCCCGTTGTCCACGATCGAACCATCACTCAACCATATCAACGTTTTGAATACAGTCCCCAGGGCCTTTATGCCGTTCATCTCTAATCAGATGAATTCAGGCGCCCGCTGTGTGCCTGGATCAGTCACGCCGCCCCCTGGTGGCGGTGGAAATGGGGCTGACTCAAGTGATGTCGGAGACGCGATACAGATAAACCCAGGTGACACTGTCAGCGGTTCTGTCAATGAAGTTGATGATCGGGATGATGTTTTTAAGATCGATCTTCAAGCTGGTGATACTTTATTTGTCGTGCTGGAGGGGTCTGGCGGCGATGCTGATCTTTATCTTTATCCACCAGGTACAGCTACGGTTAATGCGCAAAGCGCTCATGTGCAACATTCTCAGGGAGATGACAGCAACGAGACAATCGTTTATGAAATCAACGAGACCGGGACTTGGTACATTGATGTTTATAGCTATCGAGGTTTTACGACCTATGAATTGACGGTTACGGCCGGTTAGCCATATCGGAACAAAATATGCAGAAAATCGCTCTTATTACAGGGGCCGGTAGTGGAATCGGCCGGGCCTGCACATTAAAACTACTTCAGAATGGGTACAGCGTGGTGCTCAATGGCCGCCGCACGGAAACCCTAGAAGAGACCCGCTCCATGGCCGGCTCGTTCGCAGATCAGACGCTCGTTCATGCGGCTGATATTAGCAAGCCGGATGAAGTACAGGGCTTATTTGCGGCGTGCGAAAAAAAGTACGGCCGGCTAGACCTACTCTTTAACAATGCTGGGCGTGGCGCTTGGTCGGTGCCGTTAGAAGAATTAAGTTATGAAGAGTGGCAGGGGGTGGTCGATGTTAACCTGACCGGACCATTTTTATGCACCCAGCAGGCTTTTCGCATGATGAAGGCACAAACCCCACAAGGGGGGCGTATTATCAACAACGGCTCTATTTCTGCTGACGCCCCTCGGCCGAACTCGGCCCCTTATACGGCGACCAAACATGCGATCACCGGCCTGACCAAGTCGGCTTCATTAGACGGCCGGGGGTTCAATATCGCCTGTGGCCAGCTAGATATCGGCAATGCGGCGACGGAAATGACAAAAAGCATGTCGCAAGGGGTTCGACAGGCTGACGGGACGATGAAGGTGGAGCCAACGATGAATGTGGAACATATCGCAGATGCATTGCTCTATATGGCCAGCCTGCCGCTGAGTGCCAATGTGCAGTTCATGACGGTGATGGCGACTGAAATGCCGTTTGTCGGCCGGGGATAAAACACCAGACTAAATCACCCTTTGGCCGTATCCTCTTTAGGACTAATGATTCCTTCAAAAACTACGGCGCTTCTCGTAAACTGTTCTTAGTAATTATTTCTGAGACCGTTTATGACCAATCGTGACACCTTCGACAACAAAACCACCACCAGCGAAATAGAGGAGCTGAAGCAGCGCTTAGCAACGGCCGAGGCCAAACTTGAGGAGCTTACCGATCTCAATCGCATGTGCGAGTCTTTTAAAGTTGTGGCGCAGAACACTTCAAATTCTGTGGTGATTGTTGATCGCGAGGGGTTGGCCATTTGGGTAAACCCAAGTTTTGAAAAGTTGTCTGGGGTTACGGGTGATGAGATTGTGGGGAGAACAACGGGTGATTTTTTAAATGGCCCCGGAACAGATTTAGCCACAGTTCAAAGTATTTGGAACCAGATGCAGCTGCAGCAGAATTTCACTTATGAGATTCAGCACTACACAAAAGATGGCACCGCCTATCAAATTATCGTCAACGGGGAGCCGATTTTTGATAAAGATGGCGTATGGTTCGGGTATGCGATGATAGAGACAGACATCACGTTGCTTAAAATCATGGAGCAGGCGCTGGTGAACGCACATCATTCGGCCGAAGCGAAAGAGAATGCCAAAATCAACTTTTTAGCCAATTTAAGTCATGAGTTAAGAACCCCGCTTAATGGCATATTGGGGCTTTCAGATCTGCTCACAATGACAGATCCAACTGACGAGCAACAGGAGTATTTAGAGTCTATTCAAGAGTCTGCGGTAGGTTTAAACCACTTAATCGACAATTTGCTCGATTTAACGATAAAACCTAAAAGCAAAGAATTAGACAGCTACGACTCCATTAATTTGCGCGAGAAACTCGATTCATTTTCCACAAGATACGAATCTGAAAGCGAGAAAAAGGGGATTGCATTCCACTTGATTGTTGATCCGGAGATCCCAGATAACGTATGTATGCCGTGGGTCGATTTTGCCAAAGTTGCCGCCCATTTATGCGACAATGCGGTGAAATTTACAGAGGAGGGGCAGATAGACTTTCGGGTAAAACGTGATGGGGAAGATTTTATGTGCGTTGAAATTGAAGATACCGGTATCGGGATCGATGAAAATATTCAGCCCTATATTTATGATGAGTATTATCAGGGGGATGAATCACATACACGGACATACGGTGGCATCGGCTTGGGGCTTACGCTCGCTAAAAAGTTTGCTAAACGGTTTAAATCACAAATAAATTTAACCACAGAGCCAGAAAAAGGATCCTGCTTTTCTTTTCGCGTCCCCTATTTAGTTACCCACACAAAATCATAAAGTTTAAGAGGCTGACTCAACAAATGCTTTAAACGCATTCATCTGCTTTAAGGTTTCTTTTTTAAACATCCCAGGCAAAAACAGGGTAAAAAGGCGCATAAAGCCGGTGCATTTAAATTCTGTGTTGGTGACGTATCGTGTTTGCTCCCCTTCATCATAGAAGTAGTTTTCGTGTCTGTTCCAAACCCCTTTCGCTTCATAAATGGCGATAAATTCGTCAGGCAGATTCCGCTTTTCAATCGTTTCTGTCAGCTCCATTTTGCGCCCGTTGTTGTCGTACTTCAAGGTCGAGATCATGCCCGCCTGTCCATAGTCACCAGCGATGTGCTCCATTGAGACAAAGCCCTCTTGCCATTTTTGCAGGTTATCAGGGTCATCAAATTGGGCGACGACGTGATCGCGGGGTGCGTTAATGATGACTTCTGTTTTATATTCCATCGATTTCCTCCAGCTAAAACCTATCCAAGACCATCAGCCCCATCCCCAAACTTATTTTAATGGCTTTGGGTGATTTTTTCCAAATCGCTAGAGCCAATGAGAGCTTAAGTTTGTTGACGTGTCAGCTGGAATAACGTGACTTCCGGCCGTACGTTAAAGCGCAACCGGAATAGATGACCAAGGCCCCGATTGACATACAGGGTTCGGCCGTCAAAGAGGTCGATTTCACCGGCCGAATACCGATAGTTGCGAACGGGCAGTATCGGCGCGGGTAAGAAGGGAGGCTTCACTTGCCCGCCATGGGTGTGTCCGGCCAAAATCCAGCCCTGATAATCGCCCCATCCAACAGCGTCAACCCCGTCTGGGTTGTGGCATAAAACCACGGCCGCGTCTTTCTTGTCTATCTGGCTCGTGACCTGAATCGGATTAAATCGAGGTGACCAAAAATCTTCGATCCCGCCTATCTTCAAGCCAGAGTAGGTTTCAACTTCATTAAGCAGCACACGGATCCCTTGATCTTCTAAAATATTGGCGATCGTATCTGCGACCTCAACCTGTTCCCAGCGATGGCCATAATCATGATTGCCTAATGCAGCGACCGTGGCCAGTTTCCCCCTTGGGCCGTGGGGCATGATTTTCGCCACGTCTTCGTAAGATCGGTCATCAAACGAAACAAAATCGCCGGTATAGGCCACAAAGTCCGGCTGTACATCGGCCGCCTGTTGGAAAGCTTCAATTAAATAATCTGCAGAAACGCGCCGGCCGATATGAATGTCTGAAATCTGCATCAAGGTTTTCCCTTCTAGATCGTTTGGCAGATTACGGATCGGCATCGGCACAAGGGGGAATTCCACCCAATGGGGTTCAAACCCCACACTGTATCCTAATGCTGCTGATCCACCGATAAACGCGGTGGCTGCAGCCCGTTTTAAAAATTGTCGTCGTGATAATCGCATATGTTCGCCATTTAAGCTGAAGCCATAGATTTCGACCGGGCCGAAGGCTTAAGAAAATGATATCGGTCATTGTCTTCGAGTATGTGCACCCGATAAAGCACCTGAGTGCCTTGCTGAGATATCATCAACATATTATACGATTGGGCGCTGCCCAAATAAGGTGATTATCAATTTGATATAGAATTTTTGTTCTAATTGGTGTATAATTTTTTCCCGAGAGATACGGGTCGCGCAGGGGTTGGAGGATTCGATATGAACCTTGAACTCGTGAACTTGTTGGTAGTCGTAATTGGTGTGGTGCTAACTTTATTAATTAACTGGGAACGATTAATATCAGCCCCCCGCTGGTTAATCGCTTTGGTTATTGGTGCTGCATCAGGCATTGTTTTTGGCTATTTCATGTAGGTACAAATTTGAGCAGAACGATAGAACACTATCGTTCTGCTCTTTTTGTATACGGTAACTGCAATTAGGTGAAGTTCTGATGCCGCTCACGGCCGAGTAACCAGCCGGTTAGGCAGATCAAAATAATCGCACCAACAATAATCCAAGGCCAACGTGCCTGCTGGGGTTGTGATTCCGGCGATTGTGATTGCATCGGTTCCGCCATGATCACCCCTTCTTCGCTAACCGGGTCAATCGCATCGCTAGTCAAGTTAAAGATTGCCGGTTGGTCTCGTTCGCAACTGTATAATCCATTCATGTTAGATGCGTCGCGAATGTTTGAGACATCCGGCCGTTGTTCCAATTTAAAAACAGGATCAACGGTCATTTCTTCTGGGGAGATCGACGTAGTTAAGCGAGTTAGGTAGCTGTGCTGCTGGGCTTGCTGAACCAAATAATCATTTTGGAACTGGAGCGTTCGTGAGGGGCCAGCAAATTCTGTGATAAACGCCCGGCCGCCAAAGGCATCTGCCCTTTGCATCATTAATGCCTGATAGTTGTTTCCACCAAACGGGAAAAATGTCAGCTCTTCGGTTGCAATTTCCATATGAGCATAGTTTTCAGGGACCGCCTGCTGATTCGCAAAGACCCATGTAAAGATCGGCATATTTGGATTGGCTGCGACGGCCGTCAAACGCAACGGAATCATCGGCTGAGTACCCGGATAAGTGATTTCAATCGGCTGAATTGAATCAGACGTCTCCCCGTCTAGTAAACGCATCGCGATAAAAGCAAATCCTTCTTCAACATAAACGTTGATCAATGGCTCCATAGGTGGTTCTACCCGATAGTTGTTGTCCAGCAGCCAATTGATTAAAGCATCGGGATCTTCTGACCCGATGACATCAAACCCAAATGGGCCAACTTCTCCAGATGCAAATATTTCGACGCCTGACTCCATAACGGCCGCATCTTCCATTGCTGACATCATTCGTAGATTTTCAGCACACAAAGGGGGTGGAGGTGGAATAATTTGAACATCGGTTAACTGATGCAGCTCGGCAAAGACTTCATCTCCAGATTCCGGAACAGCCAAATCATCGGCCGATATCGCTTCGGGGATCGGCAAAATCCACGAAAAGTCTGGTGCGCTGCCGGTGTAGGCGATTTCGATTAACGATGTAATCGACCCGTTGGGATTTACCGAAAAGAGGATGCGTTCGGCCGACTGATCAACCGGACTGTTTTGACAAAAGAGACCACCACAAGCTGTGGCCGGTCGAGTGGGGGCTAAAAGTAGTAGGAAAACTACAATTAAGCCCAGTAGGGAAACTTTTTTAATCATCACTGAATTCTCCTGAATAGGGTTTATGAATAACAATCTTCTGTTAAGCATAACGCGTTGCACCCTCTGATAGTTCCCCTCAATTTTGTTTGAAAACCGAAAAACGCCTGCGATCAAGCCCCAATGACGATCGGGGTTGACCACAGGCGTTGAGTTTAACGATTAACTTTTTTCTCGATCGCATCCATCAGCAAGCCTGCGATATCAGTCCCTTTTTGTTGATCTACCTCACGAATACCTGTGGGGCTGGTGACATTAATTTCAGTAACATAATCACCAATCACATCAAGCCCCACGAAGATCAACCCTTTTTCTTTTAGTTTCGGGCCGATTTGGGCCGCAAGCCAATGATCCCGTTCAGTCATTTCAACCGCAATCCCTTTACCACCGGCCGCCATGTTGGCGCGGGTTTCACCTTCGGTCGGCATACGGGCCAACGCGTAGCCGTTTGGTTCGCCGTCAATTAACAAGATGCGCTTGTCACCTGTTTTAACCACGTCGGGAATATAGCGCTGCACCATCGTATAGGTTTCACCTTGGTCGGTAAGCGTTTCGATGATGACATTGATGTTTGGCGAGTCTGCACCAATTCTGAAGATAGACGAACCGCCCATCATATCGAGTGGTTTGATGATGATGTCTTGGTGTTCATTTAGGAACGCTTTGATCTGATCCGCATTGCGCGTAATCAGGGTTGGGGGGCCGGTTTGAGGGAAAACGGCTGTGAACATCTTTTCATTGGCATCACGCAAACTTTGGGGCTTGTTGACGATTAAGGTCCCTGCAGTTTCAGCCAGTTCAAGGATATAGGTTGAATAGACATATTCCATGTCAAATGGGGGATCTTTGCGTTGAATGATGACGTCGAGGTCGCTTAGCGGCCGCTCATAGCTTTCATGGAAGGTGTAGAAGTCTGTTTTTTGATCTACGACAGACAAAGTTTTCATGCGGCCGTACGCGACACCGTCCAGCACGTACATGTCCTGCATTTCCATGTAGTTAAGTTCCCAACCACGTGCTTGTGCCGCTAGTAGCATGGCGAAACTGCTGTCTTTATATGTTTTTACCGAGTCGATCGGATCCATTACCATCCCAAGTTTGATTGTCATTTTTCCTCTTTCGGGTACGGGCGACTCATCTTGCAAAGAGCTTTGCTGAAGCGCCGATTTGTTGGTGACCGGTTTAATTAATTCCGGTTAAAGTCCTAATATGATGACTGATCACCAAAATATTTTTTTAAGTAGTCTGCAAACGAAAGTGTGTCGGCCGCTTCAATTTCCACCTGCTTTGCCAATGATTCTGCCGCTTTTTGCTTAAACACGTCGTTAATATCACTGGATAACGGCCGGTCGAGAAAATATTGCTGGTGAATGAGCGACTTACGCATCGCATGGGCGAAGAAGCTCTCGCCAAAGAAATTCATCTCGGACAACATTTTTGCAGATGGGGTTAATTCAGGGTTGCGTATTTTCTGGCGTTGTTCGTATAGCGCGGCGGTGTATGGTCGGGCTGGCTCGTTCATATCAAGCAAAACACAAACCGGATACATCGCATCCATAATTTCGCGCGCCCATGACCCTAATGGAACCGGACCGCTCATCGCTTCTAGTCGTAGTTCTGGTTTGCGGCCGTTACGAGCTACGGCAACCTGATTCGCACTAATTTTCCCCATTTCCTCATCAGAAATCATCGGGCTGTCGGCTAAGGCGGCCGTAATTAACATCGCCTCTAAAAAGCGCAGTTGGCTGGTGTTCATCCCCAACGGTTCAGAGGGATTGACATCGATCGAGCGTACTTCGACATAGGCGATACCACGTTCGCGTAAGGCGACAGTTGGTCTTTCTCCCGATGCCATCGGCATTTTCGGCCGGATCGCACTATAAAATTCATTGGCGATTTGCAGCATGTTGCCTGATAGCTGCAAATATTCTCCGTCAACTTCGACACCCATTTTTGAAAATTCAGGGTGCGGGGTAAAAACAGCTTTTTCAAGTGAGTCCGCATAAGCTTCTACAGAATCCCGCGAGACGGTGAAGCCGGACTTGTTTTGATAACCGATATCGCTCATACGTAGGCTGGTGCCGTACGGCTCGTAAACGGTGCCAGAATCAAGTTCTGGAAATTTGTGTGCTTGACCGTCACCAAAGAACGATTTGCAAATGGCGGGGGAAGAGCCGAATAAATATAAAGTGAGCCAATCCCAGCGCAGGTAATTGCGCACGACCCCCATATATTTTTCAGATTTAAATTGAGTCAGGTCAGCGGTGGATTCTTCCGCCTTTTTCCAAACGGGCCATAACGCTTCGGGCAAAGAGTAGTTGAAATGAATGCCTGAAATCGCCTGCATAATCCGGCCGTATCGGTGTCCCAGCCCCATCCGGTAAGCCTCTTTCATTTTGGCCACATTCGAACTGCCATATCGGCCGATGGGGATGTTGGTAGAACCATGCACGATGCAAGGCATCGATGCTGCCCACATGAGCTCATTGTCGATATTGGCGTACACAAACCGATGGATGACATCGAGTTCGGCCAAAGCTGCGGCCGGATCAGCGTGTGTGCCGGTAACTAGTTCAAGAAGTGCTTCAGAGTAGTCGGTGGTGATTTGGCTGTGCGTCAGGGTAGACCCTAACTTTTTTGAGTGAGGTGTTTGGGCCAAACTGCCTTCAACCGTGGCCCGCAAACTTTCTTTTTCTAAGCCTTTTAAGCCACCGCGTAATACAGTTGCACTTCCAGCAATTTCTAGCTTTTGAATCTGATTTTGGATTTGATCGATCAAATTTTTCCCCTAGGTACGAGATTAAGCGGAGATTATAGCAGTTGATGTCGATTGTGAAGAGTAGAAATCTATTAGCGCTTTAATTGCCCTCCCGAAACCAACTTTCACTTCAGACGCAGATGGATGACTAATTGTTTACCTTTTGTCATTTTCCATCCGAATCATTGCACCTCTATCTTACCAAATTGCTATAATCGCCTCGTGATTTCACCAGATGCAAAGAAGCAGGTCCCCACCATTTTACTCGTTACCATTATATTGATGGCGGGTATTTTTCGATTTGGTTGGGCTGGGGTTCACTCATTTAGCTTTGACGAAGCCCGTGTCAGCATGATCGCTTTAAAAATGGTTTTTGAAGGTGAATTTGCCCGGCTAGGGATGCAATCTTCAGTTGGTGTGCCTAACTTTCCTGCGACCGTCTGGCTTTATGCGATTCCGTATGCCATCTTCGGAGCCAACGTGCAAATGGCCACTTGGTTTACAGGGTTTATCGGTTTGCTTGCGATTCCGGCCGTGTACGTATTTGGTCGATGGCGTTGGGGCGTGTGGGGCGGGCTGACAGCAGCCCTCCTTTTTGCACTTTCTCCGACGATGTTGGTTTACGGCCGAAATATTTGGAGCCAAAACTTTTTAGCGCCGCTGACCGTTTTCTGGCTCGTTGCTGGATACAAAGGGATACTGCCCATCGTTGAAGAAAGACCTTCGAACCTGCAGTCAAACGCTTGGCTGGCATTTTTTGTTTTTCTCAGCGGCTTTATCGGCCAGGTTCACATCGCCGGGTTGGCGTTTGCGCTACCGGGCGCTTACCTTTTTTTTCGTTTTAAACTATGGCGTAATCTGATCCCCCTGATTATCGGTGGGGCGATCGCCCTACTGGCCGCTTTCCCCGCACTTTATACGATTTGGCGTTTTGGGGATGGGGCGCGTGCAGATCTAAACTCAGCTTTGGCAGAACCGTCGACCTGGAATAGCCAAGTGTGGCGCATGATGGTGCAGCTGCCGCTCAATATCGGGTGGGAATTTCACTGGCTGGGTGGGGATTGGCAATGGGGACAGCCTATTGACACCTTGGCGCAGCTGACAATCTGGCTTCTAGCCGCCCTTTTGCTATGTGGATTGGGGTTGGCCGTCGCCCAAACTGTGAAGTGGCTAAACGGCTCTGCAGACGTACGCCCGGCTGATAGTTTGTGGCTTAATCTTGTCCTTGGCGCCTTGCTGGCAACCCCCCTCTTCTTTTTGTATTCCGGGTCAGATGTGGCCATCCACTACATCTTGCCCGCATTCCCGGCCGGTATTTTGTTGATGGCTGGTGTTGGCACCCTGTTCCCGAACAAACAGCGAGGCGGGATTTTGGTTTTTGCCCTCATCGCTCTGATTTGCGCCGTTTATACAGTGCAGCTTACCCAAGGGCTCAATATTATTGCCAAACAGCTCGCTCCAGGTGGGATGGGAACACCCTTATCTTATCCACAAGCGGCCCTCGATAAAACGTTGAACGGGGCCGGCCAAGCCATTGTTGTGAGCCACAGTGATCAAATTGAGTTCGAGGGAGACCCGGCCGTGTTTCATGTGCTCGGTTACGAAAACGATGTGCGTTTGGTCGATGGCACCGCATCCTTGCTGATACCGGCCGATAACAATGAACGTGTGCGCCAAACGTTTACTTTCGACTTTATCCCCGCTTGGTCGATGGCCCAACGCATCAGTGATGGTGCCATTTTAGACGAGTCCCCCAGACGGGAGGGTGAGCCGCCTTATAGAATCTTAGACCTATCGGCCGACCAATTAATCGGCTTTACGATGCTGGCTGATCCTGCTGCATTGGACAATGGTGCCACATTGACCGGGTATCAGATAAACCAGACCAATGATAGCCAGCTAGAATTTATTTCCCTTTGGCAGATCGGGGAGGATGCAACAGGGGACCACGTGCAGCAATTTAACCATTTGTACATTGATGGGGGAGAAGGACCGGCCGAGGTGCGTGATATTTACACATCATCTCGTGCTTGGCGTGCGCAGGATTCTCTTGTGACTTGGGTGGTGTTCAATGTGCCAGAGGGTGCCAAGCCGATCTATCTGCATACCGGGATGTATACCTTGCCAAATGTAGAGCGGGTGCCAAAATCTCAGGCTGATGGGGACCCGCTATTTCCGATTCAAATTGATTTAGAGTAACCTCCTTCATGAAGAGATAGATAGCGCCTGCCCCTATTCGTTGAGCAAAATAGACCAAAGCGGTAAAATGCTGCGGCAAATTAGGTTGAACTATTAATCATGAAGAGGACTGGGAAATTGCATGCGCGCAAACAAATCGATTCTATTAGCAACAGTTGGCGGGCAACCGCAAGTTTTAACCTTCGCCCTTGATGGCCTTTTAGAGGCGGGCGAATCGATCTCTGAAGTTCACTTGGTCTATCTAAAGCCGGTATCCGATCGAATCGCACGAGCCCTTAACCTACTTTTTTCTACTCTTGAGTCAGACCCCCGTTACACCGGTATCGCCGTTGTGAAACATGTCGTTGAGATCAATGGTGAGCAGCTGTCAGACGTTCGTCAAACGGCCGATGCGTCTTTTATTTGGGAGTTTATTAGCCATAAGGTGACCGAGCTAAAACGAGCCGGTTACCATTTAAACGTGCTGGTTAGTGGCGGCCGGTTGGTTCTGGGCTTGCTGACGATGTCGGCCGCAGCGCTCCACTTTTACCCCGATGATAAGCTGTGGCACATTTACACCCCCGATGAGATTTTGCCCCATACAAAAGATGGCAAGATGCTGCATTTGCCAAAAGACAGCGGATTTCAATTGGTTGAGGTTCCCATGTTTCCCCTGGGCTCGCTATTTGTGGGTCTGCGGGATATTCCCCGCCTAGACCAAAAACGGGCCTTTTTTGATAGTCAAACCGACCAGAAATGTCGAGCCGTGCTGGATCAGCTGACTCGTAGGCAGCGGGACGTATTGCTTGCTTTTGCAAACGGTCAACGGCCGGCCGACGTGGCTAAAACGCT
>JAHDEB010000017.1:24222-35233 GCA_020629055.1 Chloroflexota bacterium | reverse complement strand
GATGGAAATCATTCCATCAGGGCTTTTTTTTAGATATCGCGACTAGTGTCACAATATAAACTTTCTCTACAGGGAGTCCCCGTGCTTAATTAGCTGACATTGACGATTTTATGAATCGTGAACGTCCCCAGTGCTTCGTTAACCGCTTTTTCAACAGCAGCTTTATCCGCACCCGCCTCACACTTGACCGTTACATGGGCCACGGTTCCTAGGCGTTTGTCACCTTCGGCCGCACATTTAACCGATGCGACACCGTCTAGACCTTTCACTGTGTTTTCGAATACTTCGTTCACCTGTTGGAAGGTCAGGGTCGGTTTGAAGATCTTACCGACAGCGGTGAGTGGAATTTCAGGAATAATATAGATGTGCTTAGGCACCGCTGCACGCTCACCGATGTTAGCGGCCGCGAACTCAAGCAGTTCTTCTTCGGTTGCTGACATCCCTTCTTTTAGCTGAACATATGCTACCGGCATCTCGCCTACGCGGGCGTCGGGGCGACCAATCGAAGCGCATAACGCCACGGCCGGATGTTCGTGCAATGGTTCTTCAATCTGTTTTGGATCGATATTGTGCCCACCACGGATAATCAATTCTTTCTTCCGGCCGGTCAGCCAAATGTACCCATCTTCATCTAAACGCCCCATATCCCCTGTATTGAGCCATTTAGCTCCTTCTGCTTCAAAAAAGACCCCTTCATTTTGGAAATCTTCTTTATAGCCAGGGAAAACTTGCGGCCCAGACATCACAACGATGCCAGACTCTTCAGGGTTTGCAAATCCTTTGAATTCTGCCCCTTCCATATGGGCGATACGGATATGTTGGTACGGCATGCGAATCCCGATCGAGCCGATACGAGACTCACCGTTGGGTGGATTAACTGAGTTCGCACTGGTCCCTTCAGTTAGACCATATCCTTCTAAAATACGGAATCCGGTGTGTGCTTCAAACTGTTTTGCTAGCTCTACCGAAAGCGGCGCGGCACCAGATGTGACAAACTGGACGGAACTCACATCCGCATCGACCGGATGGTTCAGCAGGGTGGTGAATAAGGTTGGCACAGCACCGAAGAAGTCGATTTTATAATGCTCGATGATCTTCCACATGTTTTCCATGAAGCCATCGCCACGGAAACCTGACGGGGTACCAACGACAATGCTTGCGCTGTTAATAAAGCTGTTGACCCCGATCGCGATCGCACCGTAGTTATGGAACAAAGGCAGACCTAAAAGGGTTGAGTCTCCTGGTTGGGCGTTTAAGCCGTAACCGGCCGACCAACCATCAAATACTTCGTTGGCATGGGTGTGCATGGCCAATTTAGGGGTTCCGGTTGTACCACCTGTATGGAAATAAGATGCGATATCAGACCCTTGGATGTCCCGGCCGCTCACGAGGCGGTCCGACGGTTGTTTAGCCAGCTCTGTATTGAAGTTAAGCACCTTCGCTTTTATATTTTGTACGTTTTCCCCACGACGCATAAAGTTGACGACGAGCTTCTTGAAGAAACTTAAATGATCCGCGATGTCAACCTGCAATATCGTTTCTAGCGTTGGCACATCATCAGCAATAGCGTGCACTTTTGCCCATAGATCTGTTTTAGGGAAAGGAGCAATGGTCACCAACACCTTTGTTTTAGATGCGTTCATGATTTCAGCTAAAACATGGGGCTCTAAAAGTGGGTTGATGGGTCCAGAAATCCCGGCCGCTTCACCACCAAACAAGGTGTAATAGGTCTCCGGCAAGTTAGGCATAATAAAGCTGACACAGTCATCGGCCCCGACCCCTAAACTGTGAAATAGGTTAGCTGTTTGATTGATTTTGCCTAAAAACTCACGGTAGTTCACGTTGGTCGAGTTTTTAAAATCAGTGGCTTGTAGAAAGAAGGTGATCGCATTGACATTCGGATTGTTTTGCGCTGATAGTTTAATCGCATCGTATGTGCTTTTGGGTAAATTGCGATCTTCAAGTGGGGTCTTTTCTACTTCTAGAATTTCATCCAAGTCTTTTATTCGGGCCATGGGGAATCTCCTTTCTCTTCGTCATCTTAAGTCTATTGAATTGGAAAATGGCTTATTAAAGGCCATATTTCACCAACTTATCAACCGATAAGTTAGTGACGATAATTTACCAGATTATTTGATTTTCACAACTCTTTTCCAATCAAGGCCAAAACTGATCGGACATATGTTTTTGCAACAGGTAATAACGAGTCAATCAAAACGTATTCATTGGCCTCGCACGTGTTGCCACCGAGAGGTCCACAAATCATGGTGGGCACACCACCATGTCCGGCAATATGGTTGGTATCCGCGACACTTCGAGCAATGTCCAAGCGTACGTTATCTACAGCAACTCCGGTCTCTTCAGCTAATACCGAGCGCACGGTTGTTACAAATTTCGATTCAGGCGGCACAACATAAGGGAGTGGTGCTGGTGTCGGCCGTTCATCTACAAATAATTCATAGCGACCAGAGATCCCGGCACGATCGACGGCCGCTTTAATTTGATCAGTCGCCCAAGCTAACGTTTGCCCAGGCAGTAAAAAGCGATCAATAAACAGATCCGCTTTTTCTGGCATTAAAACCAGCGTTCCACCCCCATTAAGCCCGATGACACATTGAGTTCCGTGCAGATCGAATAACTCGCTATAGCCAAAGTCACTCTGTGGCATAGCGTCTAGTTCCGCTGCAACCTTTGCCGCATCAACAACCGCATTGATACCACCCCCATACGCTGAATGCACCGTACGCCCCGTAAATGCGAGTCTAAAAACATGGCGGCCTCGTGCGCCTATCGTTAGCGTATTCTTGGATGATGGCTCTGGAATTAAACAATATTCACAATCTTGAATTAAACCGCTGTCTACCAAAGCGTGTGCACCTCGGGACCAATTCTCTTCATCAGATGTGGCTGCAACCACGAGTTTGCCTTTTAGTGGGGCGTTTGAACGAACCAACGCTTCAACCGCCGCCAGCAAGCAGGCCGCCCCACCTTTCATGTCATGTGTCCCCAGACCATAAAGTCGATTTTCCTGTGCTACAGGCTCAAAGGGGGGCGTTTCCCATCCTGCAAATTCTGGGAAGGTGTCTAAATGGAAATTGAGCAGCATGGCCGGTCCTTCCCCTGCTTCATTAAAAACGGCCACCACCGAATCCCCAGATTCTGCGACAGTCAGCTTGTGTATTTTATCTGCGCCAAGATCACTCAAAAAGCTGAAGACCCAATCCGCCATCGGCTGCTCTTCTCCGCTAATCCCTTTTATTCGTACCATTTCGGTGGTAAGTTCAACAATTCGCTCAGTTTTTAATAAATCTACTGGTTTCATCTTTTTTCTCGTGAACAATGACTAAAAGTTCATTCTACCTCTGAATTTTATGATAGAGTAATGGGCCACAGCTCAAATAAACGCTTTTCTAAAGTCAGGCTGCATCCCATATTCTATCTTTAAATAGAGGGTTCAAACATATAGAACCCAATGCGATGACGCTAGAAAAGAAACCACTTAAACACATAAATTAAAACCGCCTCTTGAGATCAAATCGAATTTTCCCCTTTAGTTTAAATAACACCACCATTTTTCTATTGCTCGGCCTTGTTATCTGGTCCACAGCTTGTGGAAATGCGAACGAGCCGACCGATGAAAACCTGTTGGCTCAAACCGATTTGATCGAGGAAACACCGACCCCTCTGCCTACCAACACACCGTTTCCGACTCCTTTGGGTCCAACCCCATTACCAACCAATACACCTGCTCCCACCCCAACAGCCATACCCGCTTGGTTTGAAGGCGTTTTTATACAAATGCCGGAAGATTTAGCTGTTTTAAACCCGGCCGAGACGATCGAAGAGCAGTTAGGGTCTCATTTGCCGGCCGACCAGCGGTATCCAAGGCATGATCAATTTGTGCTCGATAATTGGCCGATTGAAAGCCTTGCTGAGCAGCCGCGCATTCTGGCCTTCGCCGCCAAAGATTATGCAAGCATCAATGTGAATGCCCAGCGAGAAATCGATCAGCTTAAAAGCCTCATCGACGCACCCGATTTGCTGGTTGACCAAAACAAACTTCCGTTTTTACCGGTTAAAACCATCCCTCAAGCGTTGAAATCTCAAGTCGAGCCTTTGCCATTTCGCAGTGGTGATGGCCTGCGATATGTGACGTGGTACCCCGACCAACTCTCAACAAGCGAATCACCAAATCTGGTCTACACATGGCAAGGGCTAACGGCCGATGGTCGAGCCGTCGTTTCTGCGATTTTTCCAATCACGGCCCCCGGCTTGCCTGCAGCACCCACTTCCGATTCATTGGCCGCATTTGACCAATGGGCGGCCGAAATCACCACCCACCTGGATCAGCTAGCCCCGACTGAATTTCAACCGCGACTCGATGACTTAGACCAGCTTGTGGGGTCAATTTACGCACAATTGCCTGAACCGGAACTTAAATTTGATACGAATGGCAAAGTTGATTTAACGATCGTATATCCGCGTGACGGAGGGGAAACCACAGTCGGCCGTCAATTACTTGTTGAGGGGTACGTTCAACCCGGCCTCGAAAAAGAGGTTGAGCTGTTGCTTCTTTCCGGTAATAACTCAATTGCAGCAGAAACCGTCTTGTCACAGCTTGATGGCTGGTGGGAAACTGTCTTAGATATCCCGATCAACATTCAGGGTGAAATGCATTTGACCGCCGTGAGTGAGGGGCAAACAGCCCAGATTTCCCTTTCGTTAGTAGACGACCCGATATCTTTAGGTGAGGCGATTCAACTTTCCCGCCCTCTTGCGAATGAAACAATTGTGGCCGGCTACCCCGTTTACTTCGAAGGATTTGTTGTTAGCCCACTGGTTGACGATACCCTCACAGTTGGAGTTTTTGTAGATGGTTGCCAAACGTTAGTTGCGAAACAAAGCTTGATCCTATTGCCTGAAGACACTCGTTGGCACAGCCAGCTTCAAATCCCTGCCGAGTTGAACGGCAGTGGCTGTCTTGCCGTCTGGACCGGGGCATATGGGGAACCCGGGTGGCGAGAGATTCAGGTTCCGATCACGATCGCCAGCCAGCCGCCGCAAATGCCACAGGTTGCTCTAGGGAATCCACATCATCGGCCGCTTTTAACCGGTCAGCCGTTTTCACTGTATGGCACCGCCTTTGGAGCGCCTGACTCAACCCTCCTTGTTTCCGTTTATACCAATGACGGGGAGCTAATCACCGAATCTGAACTGCCAATTGGTGAAGATCGACTTTGGGAAGTCACATTGACGTTGCCTGAAGAAACAACCGGCCGAATATTTATAGAGACTCGTCTGAACGGTGTTGAATCTTTTAATAATATCAGCAGTTTGCCGGTTCAATCCCCATAAGTTTTACGCTTCAACCCGCACAAAAATCGCCAGATTTCTGTTAACAAAAACCTGCTTAAATGCCTATATTGCAAGTTGCCGCCCTGAATTTAATCGCTTTTCTATCCAAATTTAACCGCCATCTTCACAATCTTATAGGTACCAATAGCTATAATATTTTAAATTAGTGGCGGAGTACCAACTTCTTAGGGGTGATTAGCAGCTTAAGTTGAAATCGCAGACGGCCATGTTCAAAAATCGGAAAACAACACAATCAACACCACAGCAACCGTTCCACGCATCAATTGAATTTGTAAATTTGAAAGTGAGCATGTGTATCGACAGTTTATCAAAAAGCCTTAAGCCTAAGCGCATTGCGCAGACAGTTACTTCCTCCTGACGCCAAACGTTCATTTCTGATTATGCATAATAAGCTTGTTACCGCTTCATACATCCACAAAGACGCTGACTTAAAGGCAACGGCCCATGCTGTTTCTGCAAGTTTAAATACGGGACATGGTCTAGACTTTCATGTTGCGGCTATTTCACAAAAGCAAGCTTTTTTCTCAGATGGAGACACCCCTCGGGTCGCACTCATCTCTTTCTTAACCGGCTTACAAAGTCGAAAAGATAGTGAAATCGAAAAAATTATTGTTGGAGGGGTGCTGCAGGCGGCCGGTTCTGTTCACGAATTTATTCGGCAAAAAGGGGGATCTCCATGCAGCTTGACGGCCGCTATCGTACATGACAATCAGCTTTATACGGTTCAAATAGGGAGCGGTAAGGTTCTCATCCGGGAAAACCAGCAGTTGGTTAACCCAAATGCCGATCTTGAGAAAAAATATGTATCTTCAACTTGGTTAGGAGAAAGCTCAGAATTTTCTGCGGAAAATATCAACCTAAATAAAGTTGATCAATTGGATGCGCAAAGCGATTTGTCTGTCTTGGTTTGTCAGCCTTCTTTTGCAAATAAAATGCTTGATCAGTCAGCAGAATTTAATGAGATGTTTGAAAATATCTCCGCCAAACATCAAGTCCGCACGATTCCTAGAAAATTGGCTGAATGGGCGAAGGAAAAATATTATTCAGAGCAGCTGACCCTCGCGACAATCCATTCGCAAACGACCAAATTCGTCGATTTCTTTACGCTACAAGAGGCGCTCTTGTCCCCTTCGACAGATATTTCCTCGACGATTATTTCAAGTAAAGCCAAGCCAAGCGAAGTTATCAGGAAGCCTGATCCCCAAGCTGAATCTGATTCAGCTGGTTTAGAGAAGGTGAAAGAGCCTCAGCCCGATCAAAATAGTGAAGTTGAAATTGTCGAAATAGAACGGGATAGCAAAGAGCCTGCGGTGCTTGTAGATTCACCCGCAGCCATACCGTTGAGCGATGAAGTCAAAGAACTTTCAGATCAGGTTGAGTATGCTGTGAGTAATGGCCATTTAGCCGACCAAGATACAGCTGATTCGCTTGAAGCGATAAAAGGGGTCGAGCAAAACTACTCGATTTTCGATACGATCGCTGAGCAGCCAGCTGTTAAACGGGCTAATGTTGATATCTCAGACGAGAATGCCGAAAACCTGGACGCAAGTGAAAGTTTTGTCTTGTTTTCTACTTCTCAAACCATCCCAACCCCGGCAACAAGCGCTCCTGCCGCCGCACCCGTTAAGCCGGTCATGCCAGTTGCTGCTAAAGAGAAACAAGCGGTGTCAAAATCTGAGGCTACCCCATCAGCCTCTGTTTCCGTAAATGGTTCTCTTGTCAGCCATGACGCTAATGACACGGTGTCGATGGGGTCGAAATTTGGGGCTGTGGCACAAAATCTTAAATCGATATCGAATAAAATAAGCAAACGCAATCAGGCGTTGGCATTGATTGTCGGTACATTGCTTATCTTATCAATCGGATTTCTTTGGTTGCGTGGGGATGATACTGCCTCGGAACCGGAAGAAGTTGTCGCAGTAATCAAAACCTCCACGGTGCCACCTACTCGAGTTTCAAACATCACCCCCAACTGCCTCGACAGCCCAAGTGCTTGTATTACACCATCGGCCGCAGCAGTTGTTGTTCCCCCAACCGCAACCAATACACCGTTACCCACGAGTACAACCGTCCCGACGGCAACCCCAGAACCGAGTTCAGTTTTAGTCGGCAGGGTCTATGAATCATTTTCGAACACCGGCAAGCTGATTTTCCCTGGCGAACAGGTTGGATCTAGTGCGATCGCACGGGTCGTATTTGCAGATCAATCAAGCGAAGGTGTAAACATCGATGAGGTTTATTTGCTTCCTGACTCGTTAATTGGGTTTGGTGATAAAAACAACCATCGATCTTTCGATGTACAACCTGGCTCATCTCTTATTGTCCATTCTACCCAAGAATTAGTATCCGCAGGAATCGCTCTTTTAGGTGATAAAACAGAGCTGAATCGGTTCAATGTTGTAGATGGGTGCATGAGCATAGACTATGTGAGCGAAGATCAACCGGTTACGGTTGCCTGCTATAGTGGCGCATGCGCTTGGGCAAGCCCAAATGAGAATGGGGTCCAATTATCATTGGATCCTGGTACCCAAATAGAATTTACCCCGGCCGACATCGCTGAGAGTGATTCGGCTTCGATTGTGGAGCCAACCCCGTTAGATACCGCAGATGCTTTGAACTTTTTCATCAACCTAGCGACGATGCCAACAAGTCAATTAGCAAGTAGTTCTTGTTTGGAGCCATATTTAACAAAATCGACTGCGACTCCGACGGTGGCTTCAAATCCAACCGTCACGCCGATACCACCAACCGCAGTTCCACCAACTCAAGCTCCGGTACAATCTGCTACATCTGTTCCAACAGCAGTACCCCCGACTTCGGTTCCACCGACTGCAGTACCCCCGACAGCAGTACCACCTACTTCGGTTCCACCGACCGCAGTGCCCCCAACTGCTGTTCCCCCAACCGCAGTGCCCCCAACTGCGATACCGCCAACGCCCGTCTTACCCGCGACAGCAACCCCAACAGCGGCGCCGCCGACACCCACGGCCGTTCCTCCAACTGCAACGCCTGAACAGTTGCCCGTTAGACCAACCGAATCTGCCCCACCGCCCGATGAAGGGGACCAACCTTTGCCCCCAACCTCAACCCCAATTAATGATGGTGGCTAGCTGAATTTAATCCCCAAATCAACGGAATTCCTTAAATTAATGTGAATTCTGAGCAAAAGGGTAAAATAGACTGGTAGACTTAGGTTTTTTTCGGGCAATTGCCTTCAGTTTCCGGTAAACTTACAAATTAAGAGGACTAATGTAGGGGTGACAATAAGCTCTATTTAAGCAGTTTCAATAATCAGAGCAGGTCCAGAATAAATTCTTTCTGAATGCGCAAAACAGCATTGTAGAATTTACACCCATCATGTTTGCGCTGTGTCAATGATTTCTGAAATTTTCCACGGTGTCCATTTTGACATCGGAAATAGAGAATTGTATGAAGATCGGGTAGCCTCCTTGCACATAACTACTGCAGGGGGTCTTAACCTGGACGTTGCCATAGTTGCCGATGGTGTAGGTGGGGAGAATAAGGGAGAGCGCGCTGCACAAATCGCCTTAGATACAACAATTGCCCATATTCGAGAGAGCCAAGAAACAAATGTACCGGCCGTTCTTAAAGAAGCGGCCGTTGCGGCCAACACGGCCGTTCATAGCGAGTTCAGAAACCATTCTGGCGCTAGTTGCACCCTCTCAGTTGCAGCCATTCAGGATAAAACAAAGCTATTTGTCGCCAATATTGGTGATAGCCGTGTTTATCTCATCCGGAAAGGGGAGATGTTGCAGCTGACGCTTGATCATACATTTGGTCAAATTGTGCCGATTCAAGGCAAAATGAGCGTAGCTGATGCCCGCAGCAACCCGAATGCAGATGTGATCATGCGGGCGCTGGGTCCTAAGGCGAAGATGCCGGTTGATATTGGCTTTCACCACAAAGAGGATACGCAAACTCTAAAAGATTATAAAGCTGCACAGGCTTTGGGTGATGCAGGTCTTGACTTAGAGAAAGGTGACGCGATTGTCGTTTGTACCGATGGCTTGTTCCGCCCATCACCCCAAGATGGATTGCCAGTTGTACGCACTGAAGAATTTTTCCAAGTGATGAATAGCCAGAAAGAAAATCGAGCAGCGCGAGCGCTTGTTTCTTTCGCACTGGGGCGGGACGTTGATGACAATGTCTCAGTTGCGCTCTTGCAGACGTCTGATCCGGCCGTTGACAATTTTGTTCATGTTCCCAAAGGTAGCCCTGCAACGGCGCAGTCGCTAGAAGCGGCCGAGGCAAACCGTCGGTTTAGCCGCATGTTGATGGTGGTTGTGGGTATTATCACGACTGTCGTGATTCTCGCTGCTCTAACCGGCTTCTTTATACTAAGGCGCTCTGCAATTGAAAGAGAACGAGAGCTTAACCTAGAAAATACAAGATCAGTATTAGGCCAGCTGCAAGAAAAGCGTTTCCGTGAAACAGAGCAGGCGAAAAATCAAAACTTCGAAGCCACAGCTGATATGGCAACCCGCATTCGAGCGGTAGACCTTATCACGACTCAAACGGTAGAAGCGATTATCAAAGAACGTGAAGAGTTGATTCCAACCGAAACGCCCTTGCCTACTAAAACACCCCGACCACCGCTAATCGAAGATCAGATCGGCGACTATTATATCGGGACAAATCCCCGAGCGAATACGTTGTTTGAAGATGAGCAGATTACAGCACCACAGCGGCTTGAGTTTCAGATTAATCATACAGATGAAGATTTAGAATTTGCCAGCATTTACGGGTTCCCAAACAGTATGCTTGAATTTAACCAGGTCAATACCCGCATGGAGTTTGAGCTGTTCGAAGGCAGTGATGTCTTCTTAGAAACCGGCCGCTATGAAGAAGGGGTTGAAGCCGAGCTATCCCCTGCAAACGTCTTTATTACTGTTCAAGGGGACTGCTTAGCAGTTGATTACTCTAAAGAGGAGAACAAAATCGACGCGTTTTGTTTCGAAGGAACTTGCCGTTCTCGAATCGGACGTAATGCACCTGTTCTAATTCCTGAAGGGAAAAAGGTAACAATCTTCCAAGAGGATCTATCCAAAGCGGTTGAGTTCCGAAATATTACTGCGGTGGAAGCACTTAGATATCAAAAACTTTTGCAGACCACATCAAGTGGTGTTGAAGATATCAACTCTTGCTTGATAGGTTATATCCCACCAACCCCGACCCCAACTGCGACACCTACCATCGAGGTTATCCGGCCGACCTTGGCACCACCAACCCGCAGGCCTCAAGGCAGTAGCAGTGGTGGAAGACCGACCGCTACTGCTGAGCAGTCAGTCTCACGTCCAACCTCGACCTCTGCACCAACTTCAACAAGGCGCCCTACGCAAACACCGATTTCCGCTACTGATACTCCTTCTAGTGGTACACCAACAAGAACACTTGCTCCTGGGACACCGACGCTTCCACCGGTGCCACCCACCGCTACACCAACAAAAACACGTACGCCGATCCCAACAAGAACGCCAACGCCAACTAGAACCGCGACCCCGACAAGAACGCCAACCCCGACAAGGACTCACACGCCGGTTCCAACAAGCACAAACACACTGGTGCCGACCGCTACCAATACAGCGATCCCAACAAGCACAAATACATTGGTGCC
>JAHDEB010000017.1:15586-24122 GCA_020629055.1 Chloroflexota bacterium | reverse complement strand
TGGTGCCGACCGCTACCAATACAGCGATCCCAACAAGCACAAATACATTGGTGCCGACCGCTACCAATACAGCGATCCCAACAAGCACAAATACATTGGTGCCAACCGCTACCAACACTGCGATTCCCACAAGTACAAATACGTTAGAACCTACCCCCACAGAAGTGCCAACTGAGATTCCAACGGAAGTGCCGACCGAGATTCCAACGGAAGTACCCACTGAGATTCCAACAGAAGTGCCAACCGAGATTCCAACGGAAGTACCCACTGAGATTCCAACAGAAGTGCCAACAGAGGTTCCGACTGAGGTACCAACGGAAATACCCACACCTACTGACGTTCCCTTAGATACCCCTACCCCAGAAGTCTAAGTTTTCTGGCTATGAATGGTACTTTTTGCTGACCAGGACGTTGGAAACTCAATCCTTAGGACATTAAGACTATCGATAAACCTTAAGCTGGCTTTTCTTCCTCGAGAAAGAAGTTAAAATTAAGTGCATACGTACCATTTAATTTGGTTTGTGTGGTACCCTGTCGGATAGATAGAAATATCTACTTTCTGCATTGTTAGCGACCTCTGGAATCCACACATCGAGCGAGAATATCGATTCTACGTTCTAAACTAAGACCAATTAAACAATTAGCTTACGATTTCTTCGTTTTCACTTAGGCCATCAACACAATTAGCAGCCTCCAAATTTCTTGTTCAATCCATAAACTATTTTCATAATCAAGAATTACACATGACCGAAATCATAACAGGATTTTTCCAAAGCAACTCTAAAGCAGCGGGGCGAGATGAGAGCGTGCTCTCGGGGAGAATAGATACAGCCGGAGGGTTGGAGCTTGACCTCGCTATTTTATCTGAACTTGCTACATCAGAAGGTGAAAATCTTCAGCTTCCTCAACTTGCCGTAGATTCGGTTATTGCTTACATACAACAAAGCCCAGAAAGAGATGTTGCTGCCCTGTTGTATCGGGCGGCTCAATATGCAAATCAAATCATATTTAGGGAGCGGGGTGATGTAGAAGCATCTTGCACGCTTCTTGTTGTCGCCATTCATAATGGGGATCGACTGTATCTGGCGAATATCGGTAACAGTCGTGCCTACCTCGTACGAAAGACGAAAATTTCTCAATTAACGATCGATCATACCTATGGACGGATGATGCCGATCCAAGAAAAAATGAGCCTCGATGCAGCGCTCGCATCAGAGGACCGAGATGAATTGGCCCTATCTGTTGGCTCAAAAGATCAAATACCGATTGATATCGGTTTACATTTAGAGCAAACGACCGATAAAGATGCTTATATTGCGGCCCAAGATCGAGGGCGCCACGGTCTGCCAATCAAAACAAACGATACGATTGTGCTTACTCCCAATCGACTGGAGATGGCTTCTGGCAGCTCCATGGTTGATCTGAATCATGTTAATTCAATTCTTGATCAATTGATTGGTGATGAAGCGGCCGAAGAAATTTCAAGTGCGGCCGATACTCAGAACCCTGGACTAAGACCAGCTTTGGCTGTGCTACAAACTGATGCGATGCCAGCATCAGGTGTGGTGAGTGGCTCTGGTGGGATCGTTGGTGCGCTGATGAAGCCTGCATTTTTATATACAGGCATCGGTGTACTCAGTTTGCTTTTATGTGGAATCTTAAGCTTTATTGGTTACCGATTCTATGATTTAAGAAATAATAATGGTGCAATCGCCGTGGTTGCCACCGTTGCTGAACCAACTGTTTTTGTTGAGGGAACCCAAACAAGAACGGCATTAGAAACCCAAACAGCATTGATTGTGGCGGAAACGACGCAGACGGCAGAGGCGATTTCTGCTACAGAAACTGAGGAAGCCCAGCCGACTGAAACACCCACGCCAATCCCCGCAACTGCGACACCGACACCAACAGAGACCCCATCAGGTGCGGTTCTTGGCTTCTATAATAACGCAGTCGGTGAAGAGCAAAAGATATACTCAGATGAACCGATTCGTGCGGCCGAAAACACCTCGTTTTCAATCGCACCGATCACCAATCCAAATAGTGTTGAAGGTGTAATCGGGTTATTTGAAGATAGTGAAGTGGCATTTACTGAAGGGGAGAATCCGATCTCGATGGAGATCTCACCCTCTAGCAGTGTGCTCATTCAAACAAGTGAAGATTCGATCGGTGCAGATGCATTGCTTACCCCGGCCGGAATTTTAGTTGGGGTTTCAGGTTCATGCATGGGCGTAGATTATCCTGACCCTCCTGAAGATATTTCAATTTACTGCTTTTCTGGTGACTGCTACTATCAATCCTCTTTAGACGATGAAGAGATTCGTGAGACATTGCCACCAGGGAATAAACTAATCGTTTCAGAAGTTGCTATTGAAGATAGCGAGTCTGGCGAAAGTGAGCAGATGACAAAGATCAGTATCGATGTGATCACGCTCGAAGACGCCCTGCATTTTGCAGAAATTGTATCGGATAACGAAGATGTTGAGGCTTGCGTAACAGACTATATCGAAACAGCACCAACAAGTACACCGACCCCGACGGATATACCGACGGAGACACCGGAACCAACAGAAACTAGCACCCCAACAGCAACTGCGACCGCGACGGCCACTGGCACCGCAACATCGACTGCAACAGCTACGGCGACGGCAACATCTACACCAACCAGTACGAGCACAGCGACAGCAACCGCTACGGTGACTGCGACGAGCACAGGTACGACGACACCAACAGCCACTGGTACGAGCACAACGACACCAACCACAACACCGACAGCAACTGGCACAACGACGCCAACCGCGACGGCGACAAGCTCTGCGACACCGACTAATACACCAACGGCGACCCGGACACCGGCACCGACGAGAACACCGGTACCGACGAGAACACCAACGGCGACAAGCACCCCTGTGGGTGGCATACCAACCGCAGTGCCACCAACCGCAGTGCCGCCGACAGCAGTACCGCCAACAGCAGTGCCACCAACAGCAGTGCCGCCGACAGCAGTGCCGCCAACAGCAGCGCCGCCGACAGCAGTGCCGCCGACAGCAGTGCCGCCAACAGCCGTACCACCGACTGCGGTGCCGATTCCACCGACGAATACACCGCCACCGGCACCGACCAATACGCCTGACCCATTCGAGCAGGTTCCGACCAGTACACCGCTGCCTTAACCGGCCGGCCTAATGGTTTCGGTCTATAGATAGAAACAAAAAGGGGTGTGATCAAAATGCTGATCACACCCCTTTTTTAGTACCGATTTGCTGATTGATATCAGCGTGAGAAGCCTATGCTTTCATACGAGCCTGCTCTTTGTCTAACAGTGGCTCGGCCGAAACAACGGCCGTATAGCGTTCATCAAAATAAGAGATTTCAAGCGTTGTGCCAGGATCTGCATATTCTTTGGGCAGATAGCCGAATGCGATCTGCTTGCCAACCGTATACCCATAGTTCGAGGTAGAGACGTGACCGATAACTGTTCCATTGGAATGGATCGGTTCATAGCCGAAAAGAGAGACTTTGGGATCATCTAACGTCAGCGCAACGAGCTTCTTTTTATACCCTTTTTCTTTGACTTCTAGGGTCGCTTCTCGGCCTATAAAGCCTCCGGGCTTTTTCACTTTTGCCGTCCAGCGTAAACCAGCTTGATATAGGTTGTATTCGGTGTAGATATCACCGCCCCATAGCCGATATCCCTTCTCTACCCGCATGCTGTCCATACAGCCAGATCCGGCCGAGATCATCTCAAATTCACGCCCAGCTTCCCACAGTGCATCCCATACTTGGAGCGACTGGTCAAACGGGATATGTAATTCCCATCCTAATTCACCCACGTATGAAATGCGCAGCGCATAAACCTTGGCGGTGCCGATTTCTAACCATTGGGCTGAATAATAGGGAAACGCTTCATTGCTCACATCGTTGTGTGTTACTTTTTCCAAAATCTTGCGAGCGTTGGGGCCCCACAAACCGATAGCGGAGTAGTAATTTGAAATATCGGTTACGACAACTGAACCAGCCCATTTGCTTTTACGCAATTGCCGATTGACCCAATCGAGATCACGGGGCAAAGACCCTTCCCCGACATAGAACCAGAAGCAATCGTCAGCCATACGGGTGACGGCTAGGTCACGCTTAATGCCACCTGAAGGGGTTAGCCAACAGGTGTAGGTCACGCTGTCAATCGGCTTGTCCATTTCGTTTGTACACAACCAATTGGCGTACTCGAGTGCGCCCGGTCCTTTGATTTCAATAATCGAAAGGGCGGTAAGATCAAATAGCCCTGCATTTGCACGGACTTCTAGATGTTCGGCCGCCATGATTGGGGACCAGTGCATGGCACCCCAGCGACCCCGTTCTGGAATTTGATCTTCATATTTTTCTAGCAGCCTCGCATTCTCTTCATACCAATTAGGTAGTTCAATGCCGGCCGCAGGAACCATCTCCCCTTTTAGGGCAACATTTCGTTCATGGAATGGCGACATGCGGACATTGCGTGGCACTGTGGTTGGCCGATTTGGATGCACAATGTCATAGACTTCGGTGTAGTTGCATGCACAAATTTGGTCGATATAGCTTTGGGTTGACTGATAATCGTGCAGTCGGTTTACATCACATGCGCGTAAGTCCCACTCACTTTCACCATAGATCATCCATTCAGCCATCGCTTTGCCGACACCACCCGCATGGGTAATCCAAGATGCAACACACGTCCAGACACCGTTGATATGGGTCTCGCCCATAAACGGATAGCCATCGGCCGAAAATGCGAACATCCCATTGAATTTGGTTTCATGTTCTTTGCCTTCATAGCAGGGCATCATTTCGTTGGCGAGCTTGCGCGCCTCGATGTAATCCTCTGGGGTAAAGTCTCTTAGAGCATCTTTGCCCACTTGGTATGGGTTCACGGGTAAAGGTTTATGCCAATAGCTGCCAACCCCCAGCTTGTTCCAGTGGTTGCGATAGTACATGGTTACGTCTAAGTCACGAATAAGGGGGAAGACCGCTTCGTGGTCCCGATTGTTCGGGTCAAATTCGCTTAGTTCGTCAACCGGTTCTGAAACCAAATATTGATGTTGGAACGCCAATAACGGCAGCTGAATCTTTAGCTTGTCTCCTAAAATCGGCCCCCAGATATTGGTGGCCAAGACCATGTGCTCACATTCAATGCGGGGCATGTCGGGATTGTCGGTTAGGACTGCCGTAACATGATTGTTTTTGATTTCAACATCGATGACGCCGGTATGCTCATGAATTGAACAACCGCCTGTTTTGACAGCTTCGGCCGCCATTGAGCCGGTAGCACCCATGCCAGAAACCAAGCTAGAAGATGGGCATAATAGCGCACCTTTAAATGCATCTGGGTTGATGATAGGCCATATATCTTGGGTTTGCTTCGGCGTCAGCAACCGGGTTTCCACGCCAAAAGCTTGAGCCGCGCTATGTAGCCGCTTCATGTCTTCCCAGCGCTCTTGGCTGCGGGCGAGCTCTAGGCCACCGACGTCATTAAAGACGCGGCGGGTCATTTCGCTTTGCGGCCGTTTTGAATAAATTGAGGATACGTGGGGATAATCAGGCAGTTCAGAATACAATTTTGTTGCATACTGGGCGAACTGCGTCATTAATTTAGAGTGGTTGATCGCACCAACACCCCCCGGTGCATGTGAGGAAGAGCCATCGTTTTCTGGCAGGGCCCCTTTATCAAGCAACATGATGTCGGTCCAGCCCATTTTCGTCAGGTGGTAAGCGATCGAGCTACCAATAATGCCGCCGCCAACAATGACGACCTTAGCTTTGTGAGTCATGAGAAATCTCCGAAAGATTGTTTTAGTTGTGAAGGCACCATCTATTTATGCCCATACTATAATAGATAAGCATAGGCTTGTGAATGTATGATAGCACCATCTTTATATGCCATTTTCCTCATCTTCTAGGCTGAAAAATGAGCACAAAAACTAATCTTCTTTCCATAGATTTCAGGGCAAAGGGAGGTTAGATATTTGCACGCTCACCATCAATGGTTCCGTTTTTGTAAATATTCAAAAGTTTGGTCCAGTTTGACAAAAGGATCTGTGTTCTGCGGAAAGATAAGCTAAAAACTGGGCCAATTTGGCGAAAATAGTTGGGGCGCTGAATAGTTACCGTTTTTCTACCTAACTGGGAGACTAAGGCCTCAAGCGCCCCTAGAGGTTTAAATGCTCTTGAAAATAGGATCGTAGGATTTCAGGATTGTGAAGGGCATAGGTATATCCCTGATACCGATTTTCAGCGTCAGCTGCAACAACCAAATCAACCAAGTTAGGTGTTGCGGCCGCCATCGCCTCAACATCGGCTAACGAGCCATATTGATCCCCTGCCCCTTGGATGTAAAGGACGGGTGTTTTCCCCGCTTGAGAGGCGGCTTGCACGATGTCGATATCTTCTAAAGCTGTACCCCCTAACAGTTTTACAATCATGTTAGCGACCCAAATAATCGGGGTTCCTAAGGGGCCGGTCAAGTAGGTCGCAAGCCGGTGCGAGAACAGCTTAGGCGTTGTCGGTTGTATCACGGCCGCAGCTTTGATTTGATCTGTTCGCGAAAGGGCATAGAGCGTCGTGTTCCCACCCATTGAGAAACCTGTGACACCGATTCGCTCCATGTCGATATCACTGCGGGAACCCAGATAGTCGATGGCGCCTAATAAGTCTAAACTTTCACTTAGGCCAAATGTTACGCCACCGGCCGACCCTGCGCTTTGTCCATGGTTCCGTAGATCAAACATCAAGACCGCATATCCGTCCTGATGGAACGCCTGGGCCAGCGACATATAATCGAGTTTTTCCGCTTTTAGAATTTGCCCCGTTATATCTGTTCGATCTTCACCCAAGCGGTTTTGAGGCCACCCATGAACGATAATCATCGCAGGTGCTTTCTCACCACGTGCTTGGGGTAATAACCATCCTGCAATACGTAAGCCATCCTGCACGGCCGGAAATTGCACTTGCTCAACAGGCATGTCGCTGCCTAAGGGGAGGGCTACTGGCAAACGAGGTGGCGATAGAATTAATCGAGAGATATACCAGGCACAGGTAACGACAAAGCCTGCGACGGCTGAAAAGATAATTAGAAAAATGCGGATCGCACGATTATATAAATTCATAAAAAGGGTAAGCGTAAAATGGTATAGGTATTGTTATTAAGCGAAAATCCACCTTAAAACGGAAATAAATCGATATCTTTGAAACCGGGTGGAACGGCCGGATGCGCCTGCTGAAAATGATCGATGCCAAACCAGCGTCGCTGCAAAACTTGGGGTAAAAAACGGAAGAAACTTGTGCCGCCCCCCTGTGATGCATGTTCTGCACTGGCTAATCTTTTTACATCCCAATACTGCTTATAGTCTACGCGCACGTGAATATCATCTTCTTCACGACCTAAAATCGTCATATCGATGTCTTTATTTCGTCCCATCGCTTTAGGATTTTTGCCAGTGAGTCGCATGATGGTTGTAAATATTTTGATCCATTTTTTAGGGCGCACCGTGTAAAACAGCCGATCGGGCATCCAAGGTTCGCCACAGCCCGCAAACTGAAATTCGTCCCCAGCTGCATGAAACGCCGGCGTGGTGATTTTCCAACATTGAATATGATCAGGATGAAAATAGCCGCCGGTTTCATCATGGGTAACGACCACATGGGGCTGGACCTCGCGAATCAGTTTAACGACACGGCCGATCGCTTGAAACTCATCTGCATTGATAAATGCATCTTCATGTTCATTGGCTATGTCTCCCTGCATGCCTGAATCTCTGTAGCCTAAATTGTGCAGGGTTCCGCCTAAAATTTTTACCGCTTTTTCTAACTCTACCGCCCGCACTGCGGCCAGCTCTTCCCGTGCCGCCTCGTGACCCTCCGCGACAGACCCGGCCGCGCCGTCGGTGGCAATGGCGATATGGACATCGACATCTTCGGCCGCATATTTGGCTATCGAACCACCTATCCCAAACGATTCATCATCTGGATGGGCTAAAATTACTAACATTTTCTTTTTCATATTTTAGCCGTGTGCTGGGAACAATAATAAGGAACGGTTTTGAGAAGATCAGGACTTATCATTATAACCCTTCGCCCAGAGCAACCGCCATTCCGACCGCATGCGATTCGGTGTGCGAAATGCTGATAGACCAAGTGTTTAGCCCTAATCCAACTGCGATCTGTGATGCACTACCGTGCAGAACCAGTTGAGGCGCTTTGCGTTCATCTTGTAAGATTTCAATCTCGACCCAGCGCATGTCACCAATACCGGTCGCAAACGCTTTGCTTACCGCTTCTTTGGCCGCATACCGACCGGCTAAGCTAGGAATCCGGCCGCCAGAAAGTTCGACTTCGGCCGGGGTAAAGATACGGTTTAAAAACCGATCTCCATGACGGTCGATCGCTTCAGCGATTCGGGCGGTTTCAACCAAATCAACACCGGTGCGTAAAATCATGCCTCATCCTCTGGGTCGGCCGAGGCTTCAGGTGACTCATTTTTTTCTTCTTCCGCAACCGCTTCTTC
>JAHDEB010000017.1:6577-15486 GCA_020629055.1 Chloroflexota bacterium | reverse complement strand
GGCAACCGCTTCGTCTGCTTCATCTTCATCCAAGGCCGCAAACACTTCTTTCATTTCATCGGTTGGGTCAATGGAAGGGACAGTTTGGAGATGTTCCGGCAAGAAATCTTTGTCCTCGGCCGCATCTTCTAGCCGTTTTAAATCTTCATCTTTCCCTAAAACCACCAAGGTATCTTTTTCAGATAAGGGGAGATGTGCATCTGCCCGTAGTCGAATATGGGGCAAACCGTCTTGCGCTTCATACTCAACCCAGCCGATGACGTTGACATCAAAATTCCGCCGCATGTGCAAGCTGGCTAACGTTTCACCGCTCCATTTTTGAGGGACCGGCATACGATGGACTGAGTAGCCGGGCAAAATCTGTCGCGCTTCATACTCTTCACGCTGGGTACGATAGATCGAGGTGTTATAGGCAAAAATATTCGATACGATCATCGCCATAATCGCAGGGACCATCCAGACGCCCCCAAACGCTTCTGTCACAAACAGAATTGCAGCTAGGGGGACATTGACAATTGCGACTAAGCTAGAAACCATTGCCGGGATAATTAAATGGTCTGCCTGAAATTGGAATTCTGTTAATCCCAACATTTCAGGTCCTTTTACAAAGACAGTGGCGATCATGGTGCCGAAGAAAAGAGACGGCACCAATAGTCCGGCCGAACCGCCGGAACCGATCGTTGATAATACGGCCAATATGCGGGCGACAAGTGCGATCACCGCAACAATGAGCAACAGGTCACCACTTAATGCGTTGTCGATCACACTTTCACCGGTACCCAGAACCAAGGAAAGGGCATGTTTTGCATCAGACTCTCCGATGCCAAACAGTTGGTTGTTGGCTGCGAAATGGAGGCCGAACAAGACGATTAAAGCGATTGCGCCGGTGATCAGTGCGCCAGAAAAATGGCGCAAATAGACATTTTTTTGATAGTGATGGAACAGCTCATCTACTTTTTTGCGCAGACGGGCGAACTGAATTGAAACCAGTGAAATGACGATGCACATCAACAGAATGACAAGCGCATAGCGCCAGTTGTTGATTGCCGGGGCGGTCACCTCGGCGATATGAAAGATCGGTTTATTTTGAAAGTGAATGCCGAATTGGTGTGCCAATGCGGTTTGATTAAGCAAAGGTGGGGCCAAGGCATTAAGGAAAAAGGCGACAAGGGCTGAAATGAGGGAGTAGACTAACTTTTCGATGATCGGCCGACGGCGATACATAACCTCTGTCGCAAAAAAGGCGGCTGTGAACGGTGCCCCCAATAGGGTGGCTACGGCCGCAGCGATGCCGCTTAATTGTGCCGTTTGCAGATCATCCGGGTCAGAAGGCCCCAGCCGGAAGCGTTTAAACATTTTGCTCAATCGGCTTCCTTTTTTGAAGCGTGGCTTAAAAATTGCGGCCGCTAAGCTCTCCCCGATTAAAGTCACGCTGGCCTCTAACCCACCGCTACCACCGCTACCCAATGTGGCGAGGGTGGCCACAAATTTGCGAATGGCCAATGACAATGAAGGCATTTTCCAGCGGACATCTACCCCAGCGTTCCCCAGTAAAGATTGTTCAAAAGTAGGTTCTGATGCGTAGTAGAGTGATATGGCTCGCTCTAGCCCGTCACCTTCTACGTCGATTAGCTCATGAATGTGCCCTTCATCATCGCGATAGTGAATGACGGTTGAGCCAAACCTTGCGATTGTGGCGACGATGGCGGCCCCTGCAAGCAAAAATCCTGCGAGGTAAAGCCCCACAAGCGATAAACTCGTTTCTTCTAGGAAATGAAGGGTTGCGTGCTCCAACTCATGTACGGCCGTTTTTAGGGTAAATACAACCAGCCAAACAATTGCGCCCACGATTGCGGACCGCAAGACGAGCTGACGCTCATGCCGGTCAAAGTAATTTAATAATCCCCGAATCATTTTGGCTGGTAATTGTGAGTAGAACGCCGTCAGCTATGAGCAATGTGGGTTGGCCCAAATCACTAATGGCTGACGGCGGAAGACTTCTTATAGCAAGTCTTTTACGATCTCGCGTTCTTCGTTTAATTCTGCTTCGGTTGCAGCGACTTTTTCTTTAGCAAAGTCTGTGAATTCTAATCCTTGAACCACTTCGTAGCCACCTTGGCCGTCTGAGGTGAGAGGGAATGAGAAGATCAATCCTTCGCTGATGCCATAGTCGCCTTTTGAGCAAACTGCGGCCGAGAACCAATCGCCTGCTGGCGTTTTGGCATCAAAGCTCATGACATGGTCGATGGTTGCGTTTGCGGCCGACGTCGCAGATGATTTTCCACGGGCGGCGATGATCGCTGCACCTCGTTTTTGAACGGTGGTGATGAACTCGCCACGTAGCCAATCATGATCGCTGATCACATCCATAACAGGCTTGCCATTGATTTTCGCATTTTCAATGTCTGGGTATTGGGTTGCACTGTGGTTGCCCCAAATGGTTACATTGCTGATGTTGCTGATCGGTTCACCCGATTTTTCAGCCAATTGCGAATAGGCACGATTTTGGTCTAAACGTGTTAGCGCACTGAAGCGTTCGTTTGGAATGTCTGGAGCGTTGTTCATAGCGATCAAACAGTTGGTGTTTGCCGGGTTGCCCACAACCGCCACACGAATGTCTGAGGCACCTTTTTGAAGCGCTTTACCTTGGCCAACAAAAATAGGGCCATTTTCTTTAATTAGATCGCCGCGCAACATGCCTTTCCCACGTGGTTTTGATCCGACCAAAAGCGCCCAGTTGGCACCATCGAATGCCACGTTGGCATCGTCGGTCATCACGATCTCTTTTAGATTCGGGAATGCACAGTCATTTAGCTCCATTGCTACACCTTCTAAGGCACCCAGAGCTGGGGTAATTTCTAGCAATTTTAGGGTGACCATTGTGTCAGCACCAAAAGTTTCGCCAGATACCAAGCGTGGTAGTAATGAATAACAAATTTGTCCGGCACCGCCGGTTACAGCAACAGTTACGTGTTTGCTCATTTTGGAAATACTCCTTAAAAGTTCAATTTCAAAAGGTAGGTGTTTTTTGGAGGGCAATGATTGGCTTAATGCGAAATCATTGGTCTGGGAAGACGTGAGTCTGTACGCTTATTTTAACCATGCGGTGCATGTTGCGCACGTGCTATTACTCAACCGTAGTGTCTCAGGCTCTCCCTAAGAGACATCGACTTGATCCTAAATTTATTTTGGTCTGTTTAGAGCGAGTTAATCGGCCGCCACTGTCTCTTGTTGTTTGGCCGCGACATCTGCATCAAGAACTTTGTTGAACGATGTAATCGCAACTTCTAGCATGCTGAGTTCAGGTTCACGTGTGGTCAAGCGTTGTAGAGCCATGTTTGGCGCAGTAATCGCCTTGATAAAGCCGTTATCTTGATGTTTGGCCGTAAAGCGTAAAAACTCATAAGCGATACCCGCAATGACCGGAATTAAGATGATGCGTGACAAAACCCGGATGCCGATGTTGTCTAAACTGGTGTTTGGCAAGGGGTCCGGGAGCGGAATAAGCGTAAAAATCAAAATCGAGATCAATACGACCGTGAGTAAAAATCCGGTACCACAGCGTGGATGTTCTAAAGGGAAGGTTTGAACAGATTCCGGCGTAAGCTCTGCCCCAGCTTCGTACGCGTTAATCGTTTTATGTTCAGCCCCATGATATGAAAATACCCGTTTAATGTCTGGAATAAATCCGATTCCCCAAATGTAGCCGATTAGCAGAACCAATTTGACCAGCCCTTCTAGGATATTGCTGAGCAAATGGGCTTCACTCGCCTTGACCATGACTTCTGCAATGGCAGCGGGGAGTGCGATAAACAATCCGACTGAAAAACAGAGGGAGAGAAGCACCGCGCCGATCATCATCGGTTGTGCAAAAATATCGCTCGCATCGCGTTCAACCGTCTCGGTCGTCCCAGGTTCAATCCCTTCGCGACGTTCAAGAATCTCTTCTCGGGTAAGGGCATCTTCATCCTCAGGGACGGCAACGTCGGCCGAAAACATGAGCGCTTTCATGCCGATGCCTAGAGCGTCCCACAACATGGTCATGCCGCGTAAGAAAGGGGTTCGGCTAATGAAACTGTTGTAAATCGCAGGATTAAGAGGTTCGGTGTGAACCACAATCCGGTTTTCCGGGTCGCGAACGGCTACAGCGTACGCGTTCTTCCCCCGCATCATGACTCCCTCGACCACAGCTTGCCCGCCGTACAGCGGTTTCTCATTGGTATTTTTCATAGTTGTCAAATTTTACCCCACATCACAGCGGGAAACAGGCACCTGAGTGATTCTTTAGGAACAGCTGTTAAATATCTGTTGTAAGTTAACCCTTTCCCGATACATTTTGCATCTCTAAGGTGGTGCCATCCTGTATGTTTGTGTTCGTTAAAATCACATTCGGGCCAATGGTGCAATCTTCACCAATCGTGGTTGTGCCGCGCAAATAGCTGTTTGGCCAAATGACCGTATCCCGGCCGATTGTGACTTGTGGGTCGATGTAAGTTGTTGCAGGGTCGATAATAGTGACACCGGCCGCCAACCATTTGTTGATTTCTCGCTGACGAAAAGCCCGGTCTACCGGAATCAGTTCCGCCCGTGTTCCCGCCCCTAGGCATTCATCCGCATCCTCGATTTCAACCGCTTCGACCAAGCGGCCTTTTTGCACTGCGATTTCGATCATGTCGGTTAAATAATATTCAACGCCTGATCGTGCTTGCCGCAAGGGGAGGTCGGGTAAATTTGCCCATAAGAAATCAGCATCAAAACAGTAGACGCCTACATTGAGTTCACGAATGTTGAGCAAAGCTTCGCTATTCGGCCGCCGCTTTGCTTCAGCCACTTCTACAATTTCTTGAATCTTACCTTCTGCATTCCGGGCGATACGGCCAAACGATGAGCTTGGGTCACCCATGACGGTGGTGAGCACCACGGCGGCACCACTCTCTGCCTGCATTTGAGCCAGCTTTTGCAATGTTTCCGGCCGTAACAGGGGCATATCCCCATAGGTGACTGCTACTTGTTTAGATTTACCTTTTAGTAAGTCGGCCGCGACCCGCGTCGCATGGCCGGTGCCTAACTGCTCTTTTTGAACCACATAGTGCGCGTCGGCACCCACGAGCGCTTCAACCCGTTCCCCTCCAATCTTGCCCACAACCATTGTTATCGGGTGTTGTGACACCTGACGGGATGCTTGTACCACGTGCATCACCATCGGTTGTCCCCCTACCGGGTGCAATATCTTTTGAATTTTGGAGTTCATGCGGGTCCCCATGCCAGCAGCAAGAACGATAACGGCTAAATCTGTTTGAGTCATAGCAATTCTGTGGTTCAACCGATCCAGGCAGATCGGTTAAAAGCGAAGGTCCTGAAATAAAACAAAAAAGGACCGGGATGGCTATTAAAAACCATAACCCGATCCTTTCTTATCGACTGCGGTGATAGGATTCGAACCTATGAATGGCGGATTCAAAGTCCGCTGCCTTACCACTTGGCGACACCGCAAGGGAGCAAAATATTAGCACGTTCAATTTTCAGATACAAGAGAAATCAGAACCCTTTTACAAAAGTATGAAAGGTTGAAGGAAAAGTGATAAGGGATTCAGCTAAATTTGCTGAATTTGAGCCAAAAAAGGGCTGCTATCAACCAACTGGTTGATACGGAAATCAATCTGACCTGATAAAACCTGTATACGGCCGATGGATTACGGTAAAGACGGGGCAAGCTACACTACTGCCATCAGTTGAAACGAGATCAATTTAAGCAGGTGATAAGCGTTAAACGATCACCAAGCTTGGAGGTAAAAATGAAAATCTTTAAAACATTAGGCATTAGTCTATTTTTGGCCCTTGTGCTCTTGGGCGTTGGCACTCAGTCTGCTGAAGCTGCCGATTTTGTCGGAGACGAAGATTATACGTTGCCGGCCGGTGAAACATTAAATGACGATTTATACGTCAGCGGATCTACTATCTTAATTGATGGTGATATTAATGGAGATCTATTTGCGGCCGGTCAAACGGTTACGGTCAATGGCAAGGTCAACGGAAATGTATTTGCAGGCGGCGCCACATTGACAATTAATGGAGACATCAGCGGCGATTTGTTTGCCTCTGGCGGAACAATCGCCTTCACAGGCACAGCAGATGATGCCCGCGTTGTCGGCGGACAAATCTCTATCTTAGGTGACCTAGTCGGCGACCTTATGACGGCCGGTGGCACCATTAAATTAGATGGCGTCGTTGGTGGTGATGCCTATATTGGCACCGAGGTTCTAAATATTGAAGAAGGGGCAAAAATCGTAGGTGATTTAAATTATGCCACCCCAGATGCTGACGGTCAGGCGGAAAGAGCCACCGATGGAATTGTTAACTTCTTTGAGGACGAATCAGTCGCACCCACAACCGGTTCATTAATCGGCGCATGGTTTACAAAAACAATACTCGCTGTTATCGGATATGTGTTGCTCACTTGGTTACTCATCCGCTTTATGCCCGGCTTCTTGCCCCGTCATGACGTGACGTTAAACAACGATTTAGGCAAAAGCGCCGGTTATGGCATCGCTGCCTTCTTCCTTCTTCCTGGTGTGATCTTTGTCGTAACGATCATCATGGGTCTTTTATTCGGATTTGGTGGCGCGATGGCGGTTGCTTTAACCGGATTCAGCGGATTGGCTCTTATTTATCTGCTAAGCCCGATTGTGATCGCACACTGGTTAGGCACTCAGTTTACCGACATGGGAATGACTGGTATTCTTGTAGCGGTTGGTGTCGCAGCCATTTTGATTACCCTTCCATTGGTAGGCGGCATCTTCTCCCTAATCAGCTATGTGCTGGCTTTAGGTAGTCGGCTGGTCATCGGCAGTGGTGATCAAGACAATACCAAATTCAATGACCCCATCGATCCGATTAAACCATCCGCAACGGTTGCTTAATTAATCGATAAGGTACGGGGTTAATCTCATTAATCCTGGCAGAATGACTGTCTGCCAGGATTTTCGTTTTTAAAGCCACTGACGCTCATACAATGTCTAATCTAGCTTCTAAATCAAAAACGACATTCTCATATTGGGAAATCACTTGGATCATTCTTTGGATTTTGACCTTTGTTTTCTCTCTAACGCTTTCTTGGCTGCAGGCCTCACCACAAGATCGGTTTGAGATATTGGTTTTGTCGATGTCACTGGCATTGACCCAAATCATTCTGTGGAAGCTAAAACATAATGGGCAGAACTTAATGGATCGGCCGAAAGTAGGTGTTCCATTATTTTCAATTCAAGTGGTATTGTGGGTCACGCTCGTCCTCTCATCACCCTTTTGGCTGTTCCATGTGTTTAGCATGGTGGTCCACATTCATTTAAATCTGCAAAGGCGCTTTGCTCTTGGGCTAGATTTGGTTCTTTTTTCTGGGGTTCTTTTCCAGCAGATCGAACTGTTCGGATTCACTCTGTTAAATCTTTCAGTATGGGTCACGTTATGTGCGCTAGGCTATATTTTTGGGCTGTGGATGTATAACATTATTAACGACAGTGCCGAGCGATTGAGACTGCTTGAAGAGTTGCAACAGACCCAAGAGGGGTTGGTTGCGGCCGAGCGGCGTGAAGGGATTTTGGCAGAACGGGGGAGATTGGCCCGAGACATTCACGATACGCTGGCTCAGGGATACATCGGCGTTATTATGCATTTAGAGGCGGCCGATGGCTTGCGAGATACGCAGCCGGAAAAAGCGACGTTTCACACCCAGCAAGCGGAAAAGATGGCGCGTGAAGGCTTGAAACAGGCGCGCCAGGTGGTGCATGATTTACGGCCGGATTTGTTAGAAAAAAGCGAAAGCCCGGCCGGAGCCCTGCGCCATTTACTAGAAAACTGGTCAGCTCAGAATGGCATCCCCGCAACCCTAAGCGAAAATGGGCAACCGTCTGAAACCCATCCTGAAACAGAAATTACCCTATTGCGGACCACCCAAGAAGGGCTGGCCAATATTATGAAACATGCGCAGGCATCTACCGTGCAAGTCACCCTTTCGTGGATTGGAGATCAAGTGGTTCTCGATATTGAGGACGACGGAGCCGGTTTTGTGATGCTAGACGAAGATGATGAACATGGAACCGATCTGACCGCCATTACCGGAATAGATGGCGGCTTCGGTTTACAAGCGATGCAGGAACGTGTCACCCAATCTGGTGGCGAATTGCACATTGAATCTGTTCCGTCAGAAGGGACAACCGTAACCGCCATTCTGCCATTAGGGACGAGAATTTAACCCGTTAAAGAGAGAAACATGATGACCGATATTAAAGTTTTGCTAGTAGATGATCATCCGGTAGTTAGGGCCGGAATGGAAGGAATTTTGTCGGCCCATGATGGGTTTGATGTCGTTGGAGAGGCTGAGAATGGCAAGATCGCTGTTGAATTGGCTCAAACCCTAAAACCAGATGTTATTTTGATGGATTTGCGCATGCCGGGCGGGGATGGTGTGACCGCAATTAAAGAGATCACGGCGATAAAAGATTCACCCTATATCTTGGTCTTAACGACCTTTGATAGTGACCGTGATATTGTGCGGGCGATTGAAGCGGGTGCAACCGGTTACTTATTAAAAGATACCCCACGCGATGAGCTGTTTGCGGCTATTCGAAAAGCTGCGAAAGGGGAGACGGTGTTGGCCCCAGCGGTGGCGGCCCGATTGATGGGGCACATGCGCAAGCCGGCCGAAGAACAGCTAAGCGGCCGCGAGATTGAAGTTCTACAGCAGGTGTCAAAAGGGAAAAGCAACCGCGAAATCGCAAAAGAGCTGCACATTAGCACCGCCACGGTTAAAACCCATCTGATCCATATTTTTGGCAAGCTGGGGGTCGACGATAGAACGGCGGCCGTAACGGTTGCACTCGAGCGAGAAATTATTTACTTAAATCGTTAAAATT
>JAHDEB010000017.1:0-6477 GCA_020629055.1 Chloroflexota bacterium | reverse complement strand
TTGTCCTAGCACATAGGTAATTGTTCTCCACCCTAATTCTTTCGAAAATGAAATCGGGACTGATTCATTGGTCCCAATTTCTTCTACTTTCGCCTACTTTTCTGCAAAACTGAGCCTACATCACACATCCACCTGTTTAATAAAAAAATAAAACAGAACTCAAGCTCAGGTCACACCAAGGCCGATCTTGCCTATGCGGGAAAAGTTATTCTGCTCAAAATCCACAGCTTCTCTATTTCGTGTGATGCAAAAGGATATTTATTGTATGCAGAGACTTCAACAACCTATTGTCTTTTATATATTCGCGGTGCCAACTATCATCCTGCTGATAGGGGCAAGCCAATCACACTCGCTGCAAACAGAATTACTCGTTAGCCAGATTGAACTAGCCGAAGTTGCACCGCCGCACCCCTCAGATGGGCTTTTAGCGGACCCCGCAACCAAAGAATTTTACATCGCCCCTCGGGTTCTCCCCGGCCGTGCAGTAGAAACCGCTACCTTTACGATTAACTGGAACCCGACCCGTTGTAGCGGAACAACCACTGAATGGTCGGCCGAAGCCCAGGCCGCTTTCGCCTACGCGGTTGATATCTGGGAAAGCCTCATCGTTTCATCTGTTCCCATAGAAGTGGATGCTTGCTGGAAAGTGTTGGGGACAAATGTGCTCGGCTCTGCTGGTACGACCAATGTCGGCCGAAACTTTGCCGGTGCACCACAGCCCAACACGTGGTACCCCATCGCTCTTTTAAACTCGATTACCGGGTCTGACGCAAACGGGGCAACGCCCGAGATATCAGCGAATTTCAACAGTACATTTGACAACTGGTATTTCGGAACAGACGGCACCCCAAATTACAACCAGTACGATTTTGTTTCAGTCGTTTTGCACGAAATCGGCCACGGGCTCGGATTTGCCGGCTCCATGTATGTCTATTCTGAAACCGGATCATATGGTTACGGCCGCTCCGGCGCTTATGATCCACTGATTTATGATCGATTTGTTGAGAATGGGAACGAGGTCGTTTTAATTGATGGGTTTGCCAATAATTCTCCCAATCTGGCCCAACAGCTTACCAGTAACGACTTGTATTTTGACGGAGAGCATGTACGTTCTGCCAATGATGGGGAACCGGCCAAAATATATGCCCCCGGCCGCTGGTCGCAAGGATCAAGCTTTTCCCATTTAGACGTCGCCTTTGACAATTCTGATCATGCGCTGATGACCCATTCAATCGCCAATGGAGAGGCTTTGCATGACCCAGGCAATATCGCCTTGGCACTTTTAAAAGATTCAGGCTGGACGGTTTCGATGCCTAAGCCTGTTCCTGAAAATACCCCAACACCGTTGCCGACAAGCTCTCCTGTGCCATCCCCTACAAGCACACCAACCCCGTCCCCTTACCCGGAACCGGAAAGCGATGAGCAGGGAATGTACATCGACTCAATCGACAATGAGCATGTGAATACGAGCTCAGGTTATTCATTGAGCGAAGAAAATGTACGTTGGCAGAAATTTATTCCAAGGATGAGTAATTTAGTCGCGGCCGAAATCTTTCTAACATTAACGGGCAATGCAACTGATGTGGTTGTGCGCATCAGCGATAAAGATGACACAGAAATGGCGGTTGGTCTCATTTCGGCCGACCAGACCAAAGCGGGCTGGAACAAGGTCACCTTTAATGAACCGATCGACTTAACACCCGGTGTCGCCTACAAAATATCGGTGATCTATTCAGCCAACGGCCGCAAAAATGTGGGCACATTAGAGTGGAAAGGGGGGAGGGCTGAAGAATATTGTGTCGCATGTGAGAGTGATGTCAGCGCCCTAAACTATGAATATAGTTATGCCTTACGCACCGTCAGCCGCATCTATTTAGATCAGACACGGTATTTGCCAATTGTTCGCAGATAGGATTTCTTGAATTATTGTTATTATTCAGCAGTTTGGTCCAGTTTGACAAAAGGATCTGTGTTCTGCGGAAAGATACGCTAAAAACTGGGCCAATCTGGCGAAAATAGTTTGGGGTGCCGAATAATTATAATTTACACAAAAAGATTGATCGGGCATAATCTACACGTATGGCCGATCAATCTTTTTTATTTGAACCACAATTTGATGCGCTGTCAGCGGCCGGTCTTAATTTGATCGCTGTGTTTGAACTTTCCCGCCTGCCAAGTGACCTGAACCAGCAAATCAAGCAACAGCTAGCCCAAGTCGATCGTCGCCCTGATCGGTTTACCCGTTTGGTCATGCTGGGCAATGCGGGCACTCATTTTTGGGATGGTTTAACCCGATTTGGGATGGAGGGACCTCATCCGCTTGATCGATATAGCCTCCAACTTACCCATCAATTTATCGATTCAATTTCGGCCGAAGATGACGAGAATTTGATGTTGTACCCCCAAACAGATTTTAACTTACCCCTACAGCAGCTGGGGCAAATGGCGGGATGGGGAGAACCATCACCGATCGGTAATTCAATCCACCCGACGTATGGATTATGGTTCGCGTTTCGTGCAGCGTTCCTAACTTCAGTGCCGTTGCCCGCGTACACCGCCGAAGTGAAACCATCACCTTGCCTGACATGTGTTGATAAGCCATGCCAAACCGCATGTCCTGCGGCCGCAGTCACCCAATCCTCCTCGACGTTTAAACTGAATGAGTGCATCACCCATCGGTTAAAACCACAGTCCAGCTGTGCCCAAAGCTGTATCGCGCGAATGGCATGTCCCGTCGGCGTTGAACATCGATATCCCCCGGCCGCAATTCACTATCTTTACGGGGCGTCATTAACTTCTATCGCCATGTGGCAAAAACAGGCGAAACATGAGGATTAGCCCGAATAATCGGATTAAACGTGTTTATGTTAAGACGTTGGGCCAAGTTGGCTAAATGGTTTGTGAACAACCTATCAGATTAGCGGGGAAAGCTGGAAGCTTTGCTTAAAATCTTCTAGAATTAGGCCCTAACTAGGGTGGTGAGCTTGCTGAACTACTCAGTTTTACGCATATTAAACTGTCATTTTAAAATATATGATATTAGTCAGGGGCCAAATCATAGTTTGTTTTGCAAAGTTTTAATTTGCAAGGAAGATATACCACAGTCATGAGTAACAATTTGATCAATTTAAATACAGCAACCGAAGAAGAATTGGTAGAGCTACCAGGTATCGCAAAAGGGCTGGCGGCCCGTATTGTGCAATACCGTGAAAAAGTTCACCCTTTCGAAGAAGTCATCGATCTGGCTTCAGTTCCAGGTATTTCTGAGCGCATGGTTTCAGAATTAACTGGATTGGTCGCCGTTTCTTCAAACGGCAATGGGGCCAGCAACATGGTCGAAGCTGCGGTTACGTCGTTAAGCAGCAACGGTGCTACTGAAGAAGCTGATACACATCTAGCTGAAGATGCGCAGCTTTTTGATGACGTTCAACTAGATGAAGTTGATGTCGACGTCGATTTGCCAGTTTTAGAGGCTGAAATCGATGCGGTAGACGCTGACATTGAAGCGGTTGCTGATGTAGAGATCGACACCGATGTTGATGCTGCAATCGATGAGATTCCTGAAGTCGTACGCGTTGCGGCCGATGGCGGTGCTGAAATTGACGCAGATGTTGAAGTTGAGGCAGAACCTGCCATGGCAACATCATCTTTCGCATCGACAGACTCGTCTCGTCCAATGGCAACACCTGCGGCCGCTACCGCAGCTACCAACGACTCACGCGGTATCGACTGGTTGGCCGCACTCCTTGGTGCCTTCCTCGGTTTGGCACTGGCGATGTTGGGCTTTTACTTCTTAATGCGCCCGATCAACAACAACCAATCTAACCTGACAACGGCTTTAGATAACAGTGAACAACGGGTAACCCAAATTGAAGGGGCCATTAACGGCCGGATCGATACGATTGGTGCAGATGTTAGCAGTTTGGCGGCCGACTCTGACAGCCGAATTAATTCGATTACCAGCGAAATCACCACCATCAACACAGAATACGATGCGATCTTAGACAACATCGAAGCGATCAACGGTTCAATCGCTGAAGCCGAAGCCGCTTTGGTTTCTTTAGAAGATACAACTGTTGCTCTTGGTGAAGTTGATGCGGATCTAATGGCTGCTGACGAAGCATTGGGTGTCCAAATTACAGAGCTTAATGAAGTCACCGCCGTATTCGACAATTTCTTGGTAGATCTACGCAACCTACTGGTTAACGTAAAAGGTGTTCCTGAACCAGAAGTGGAAGAGGAAGCATCAGACGTTGATGCTGCAACACTCGATGCAGATAGCGAAGGCGCTGTCGAAGATGAAGACGCTGCAGAAGAAACCGAAGATGCAGATGGTGCGGAAACTGATACCGAAGGCTCTGATGCCGGAGAAGATGATTCAGCCGCAATTATCAATGCAACCCCTGATCCACAAATGACACCAACCCCAATCATCATCGAAGTTTCTCCGAGTGATGAAGGCGATACCGACACGGACAACTAAAACTCAAACTGCTCAAGTATGCGCATTCTTTAGGGATAGAAATCTCTTTTTCTACCCCTAAAGAAATGTTTGAGTTAAGCTTACACCTGTTTTGACAAGATAATCTGGATGCATCGAAAAGCTAAATCGGCTGCAAAGTTCGATCGAGATGATCAGGTTTAAGTCAAACGAGTCGATTAAATTTACACACACTTGGAGAAGTAAATCTCATGGTTGCAGATAGTAGACCCCCCGCTCCGCCACAACGCTCTTTCATTGCTCGCTTTTTTATCTTTTTGTTTAAATTTATCATGCTCATCGCCGTGATTGCGGCCGGTGGCGCTTTAGGAACCCTAGGCGCCAGCTGGATTAATTTAAACAATGTTACCAATCGTGCCCAGTCTCAGCGTATCGATGGATTACAGCTTGAAATGTCTCAACAAGCATCTGTTAATTCAGAAATGTCTGCTCTGTCAGCTCAATCAGACATTTTGTCCGGTTCTGTATCTTCGCTAGCTGAAGACATCGATGCACTACAAGGTCAAATTGGCGATTTAAATCAATCAGTTTCAGACCAGGCAGATTTAATTGCTAGCCAAACGTCTCAAATTACGACCCTGACCGATGCGCAAACCGGTATTTTGAATGATTTAACGGCCGCGCAAAACGATGTTGAGGTTTTGATCGAGACGACCAGCGGGCTACGACAAAACTTAGCATCGGCCGCACAGAGCAACAGCTCAGTGAACAGTAGCCTTACTTCTTTGGAACAACAGGTTGCTTCGCTCGAAACCAGCTTGGCCGACATTGCGGCATCAGCGTCTGTGAGCAATACGGTTGAAGCCACCGTGGCTGAAACCCCACCGGCCGAAGATGCTCCTGTTGCCGCCGCGGATGTGGCCGCAGCTCAGGTTGATTTGACCGTCGTTCGTTTGTTGGGCTATATCGCACGGGCGAAAATTCATTTGCTCGAAGGTGACACCGCCTCAGCGGGTGCTGCGATTGAAGCTGCTATCGGTCTATCGACTGACGATGGTTTAACCGAAAGTCTATCAACCGCATTGGCCAATTTAGATGGAAAACCGGCCGCAACCTCGATCGCGCTTGATACCGCTTGGGATGCACTCGATGCATTATTAGACGGCTAACAAGCTAGAATAACGAGTCTTTAAAATTAAAAAGCCCTAACCAAGTAAATGGTTAGGGCTTTTTTTGTTTTCTCTTTTTTATTTTTTAACGAGGTCCCCGAAAGTTGTTGCTGGAAAACCGGGTTGATTAACTATAAATGTAATTGTTCCGCAGTTTGGTCCAGTTTGACAAAAGGATCTGTGCTCTGCGGAAAGATGAGCTAAAAACTGGGCCAATCTGGCGAAAATAGTTGGGGTGCTGAACAATTAACTATAAACACTAATAAAAAGATAGGCGGTCGATAAGACGAGCATGGCGATCGCTGCTTGAGGAGCCGGTTTCTCATCATATGCAAAATGGAAAAAAGTGGCGCCTAAGGTAATCATGATTAAGCCAACCGTCCCGGTTAGAGCAAATTGAGGGTAGCTACCCATGAACCACACTGAAAGACCACAAAATAACTCGGCAAAACCGATCGAACGAATCCCTTTACGGTCGATGCCGTACTTATCAAAAAACATTTTCTTTTGCGTTTTGAATATATCTTTTGGGGCCCCTGAAATTTTTATTAAGCCTACGAATGGGAAAAATAACCCCAAGGCAAACATCAAAATAGAACTTACAACTGACATCTTTTATTTTCCTTCTCTATCATCAAAAATTTTCAACCAGTTTCCCATCACCCGGCATATTGTGCCAGGTCATTGAGTCTGAAATTTCTCCTGAGTCAGGCGGCTGAGCTAAATTATGCATACACACATTGAATTGAAGGCTCAAACCGTATGTTTCACATGAGTTAGTTAACCTCAATTCTGTTTAAGTATTTTAAGTCCTCTTTTGCAACGGATGGCACTGATTTTTGCTGATTTTGAATCGTATTTCCGTGT
>JAHDEB010000202.1 GCA_020629055.1 Chloroflexota bacterium | reverse complement strand
TAATCTATTTCTTGACCTTGTGGGCCTCTTGCAGCAAGGAGCGTGCATTCACTTTACCTAGATCATCCTTGACACCCAGCATATCGGCGAGCTCTTCAATGCGTTCATTGTGCTCTAGCTTGGTCACGGCCGTTGTGGTGCGTCCGTCAATTTCAGCTTTACGTACTTTGAAATGTACATCACCAAAGCCGGCCATTTGTGGCAGATGGGTGACGCAAATGACTTGGTGCCCCGCTTTGCCTGATAGGGACCAGAGCTTTTCACCGACAACGGCTCCGATCCGGCCGCCGATGCCTTGATCGATCTCATCGAAAATCAAAGTAGGGGTTGAATCAACCTGGGCCAAGGCGGTTTTTAATGCCAGCATTAGGCGGGCCGTTTCACCACCGCTGGCTACTTTCGCCATCGGCTTTAGCGGTTCCCCCGGATTTGAAGAAATCAAGAATTCGACTTTGTCATATCCGTTTTTGTCGTAAGCGAGCCGCTGACCATCAACAAAGACACCGGCCGGGTCTTCTTCCTGAGTGAACGAGACCTCAAAGCGGGCGTTCATCTTTAAATCACTCAGTTCGCTTTCGACGATTTTAGCCAGCTTTTCGGCCGCTTTTTTCCGTTTGCTAGACAACTGTTTCGCCTGACGGCCGATCCGTTTTAACCCTTGCTCAATCAGCCCACCCAGCTCTTCTAAGCGTTTGTCGCTGTTTTCAAGCTTGTCTAATTCAAGCATGCCGTTTTCACCCGTTTTAATGACATCTTCGATAGTTGGCCCATATTTGCGCGTTAACCCGTTAATGAGATCAAGACGTTCTTCGATGGTGGTTAATTGATTGGGGTCATGTTCCAACCCATCTTGATAGCGGCGGATCGATGCGCCGATGTCGTCGATATCGGCCAGCGCAGTTTCTAATCGGGTACGTAATTCGTTTTGGTCTTCATCTAACTTGGCTAGCGTCGTCATGGCGGCCATCGCTTGGCCAAGCATGTCTGACACACTAACCACTTCACCGTCGCCGGTTTCAATCCCGTTTAGCAGTGCTTGAACTTCGGTTGCAGAGCGGGTGAGTGTTTCGATGTTACTTAGTTTCGTCCGTTCTAGCTTGAGCTTTTCATTTTCCCCGGGCTCTAACATGGCGGCCGAAATTTCATCGACCTGAAAGCGGAGCATGTCTTGCCGCCGAGCGATTTCAGCTTCATTTGCTCTGAGGGTTTCTTGCTCTTTCTCTAGCTTGCGTAAGTTACGCACATCTTTGGCCAAGGCCTGCTGTACTTCGGTAAGCCCTGCGTAGCTATCAAGCAGGGGCAAGTGAGATTTGGCTTTCAGGAGTGAAAGATGCTCTCCTTGCCCATGAATGCCGATCAAGACATCCCCGATTTCGCGTAAAATGCCGGTCCGGGTTGGTAAACCGTTTACCCGGCAGACGTTGCGGCCGTTGTCACGCAACTCGCGGCTAATCAGCACCACGTCGTCGCCATCCTCCGACTCAATCTCGTGTTCGGTTAGGATCGGTTTGAGCGCGTCTCTCATTTTTTCATCTAAAGAAAAGGTTGCTTCGACAAGTGCTTTAGACTGGCCTGCTCGAATATTGCCTGCATCGGCCCGACCACCCAAAATCAAACTAACCGCATCCAGGATAATCGATTTACCTGCACCGGTTTCACCTGTGAGAATATTAAACCCATTCCCAAATTCGATATTTAGTTCTGAAATAATTGCGAAATCTCGAATTGAAAGTTCTTGGAGCATACGGTTGAGTGAATTTCGTTATTAGATAGCTTTTAGCGCAGCTGTACGCGTGCGCCAGATGCCGCCGCAAAGGCTACGATGGCAGAGATTAATGGCGAGCCAAGAATCAAGCCGGGCAAGAAGATCGATATCCCCATAACCACGGCCAATAAATTTGGCAAGTTTCGGCCGCGTCGTCGGCCGATTGAATTTTGAGCAACCCGTGCGATAGCGGTGCCGATACCACCACCAACCGCAAAGGCGATAAAGTATAAAAAGATGCCGCCGAATGAGCCGACCAAGGTTACTAGGACGCCGACAATGACAGAAATAACCGCGGTAACAAGGGTCGAAATTACAAAGTCGGATGTGGTTGCTTCGTAATACCCTTCTTCCAGCTCTCGGATACAAACATTGCACCGATAGCCCACAGACGTAGATTGCGAACTTTTGAGCGTGATAGGTCGGCCGCAGCGGTTGCAGCGTAAGTTGGTTGGCTCGCCCGTTTTATAGTCAATCATCGACCCATCGGGCAAAACAAATTCAGATATGTCGGCCGGGTGCGAAAATACACCGCCGATATTCGGTTCAACCTTCTTGGTGGTGGCTTCGACACTTTCGTCTTCGACAACGGCTTCAACCGCTTTTTCTTTTTCTTCTTCTTTTAGAAGAGTGATTTTCGGTGGCTCTTTCCCGTCTAAGCGAGCAACCTTTTCAATCGCTTCTGCATTTTTGGGCTCTATTGCCAGCGCTTTTTCATAAGCATCCCGCTTTTCTTGCGGGTCTTTTAATAGATTGCCTAGACCGACCCAAGCCGCTGCTGTGTCCGGCTCTTCTTCTAAAATTTCGCGGTAAAGGCCGATTGCTGCAGGGACCTTTCCACCTTCAGCCACTTTTGCAGCTGTCCGTAATTGATTCCGTAGTTTTGGTGTCATCTTATCTCTCGAACCCCAGCCGTTTAAACAGTCTGCGGTAAAAGTATCCCTTTTCACCAACCCGGGCAAACCGAGCAACATGGTTGTGCCGCGTGATCAAGATTTCATCGTTATCGATTAGTTCAAGTGTCTCTTGCCCGTCAACGGTTAATATCGCCCCGTGGTCAGAGTGGACGCGAATATGGGCTTGGGCTTCTTGATGAAGCACCAACGCCCGATCCAAGCTTAGATAGGGTGCAACTGGCATCAGTAAGAAATTGTTGAGGACTGGGGGGATTAATGGCCCGCCGGCCGCCATTGAATAAGCGGTTGACCCGGTGGGGGTGGCTACGATGAGACTATCGGCCGTATACGTGGTGATCTCGTCTCCATCTACTGAAAGATCTAGACGGACGACCCGAGCACGAGCGCCACCGATCACAAAATCGTTTAATGCGATAAAGTCGGCTGTTTCTTGGCCGTTGCGCAAATGTTTTGCACGTAGCATCAGGCGGGACTCGGTCCAGTATTGGTTATTTAGGAATTTATCCAGTACATCGGGCCAATTCTGCGGATCTGTTTCGCTTAAAAAACCGATACGCCCCATATTTATTCCCAATATCGGGGTGTCGTAGGGGGCTGCAAAGCGAGCGGCCCGCAAAATTGAGCCATCACCACCCAATACGATCATTAAGTCACTTTTCTGCGATTCCTCATGAACTTCTGATTCATTAAACGTATTGCCGATCCAAGATGTATGGTTTTTGGCAACCAGCCAGCGTGAGACCTCCTCGGCCAATTTCGGCGAGTCCGGTTTATGTGGATGGAAGAGAATACTGAAATGCATGAGGGTGCTGGTTCAGCCTGTGGCTTGTTGAATGTAATCAACGACTTGATCGGCCCGGTGTTGGAACTGGTCTCCGCCACCTTCGAGCATCGGCCGGATTGTCACATTACCCTCCGCCAGCTCTCCTTCGCCAACAATGATCGCATGGCTAATCGGGTATTTATTCGCTTCGCGCATTTGGCTTTTCATGCTCCGCTTGTCACGGGCAAATGCCAAACGTGTGCCAAAACCGGCTGCTCGCAGCTTGTACGTGATATCAACGGCCGCAATTTTAGTGTCGCCGCCGAAGTGGGCTACAAACAGGGTCGGCTCTGGCGGACTTGGTGGTTCTATCCCTTCAGCCTTTAGACCCAACACGGCTCGTTCTAATCCAAGCCCAAAGCCAACACCAGGGGTTGATTTTCCGCCGATCGCTTCAGCTAGGCCATCATACCGGCCGCCGCCACATAGGGCAGCTTGGGCTCCAATCCGTTTGTCCCAAACTTCAAATACCGTTTTGGTGTAATAGTCGATGCCACGCACCAAGCGGAAATTAATTTCATAATTGGCGCCTAATTTTTCAAGCATCGCACGTAAGTCGCTCAAATGGCTGGCACAATCGTCACATAGGTGATCGATAATGTGAGGCGCATCCGCTAATAGCGCATCCATCCCTTTTTCTTTTGAATCTAAAATACGGAGCGGGTTTAGTTTGAGCCGCTGCTGATCGATCGGGGCCAATTTGTCTAAATGATCGGCCAAGTAGGTTGTTAACGCTTCGACATAGACCGGCTTACACGATTTGCAGCCTGTACTATTTAGCTGAAACGCGAGCTCGCTGTACCCCATTTCACGATACAGGCTCATCGCCAACATCATGATTTCAAGGTCGGCCGCAGGATCAGTTTCCCCTAAAATTTCGCAATCAAACTGGTTGTGTTGCCGAAAGCGGCCGGCTTGCTGCCGTTCACGCCGGAATGCGGGGCCGAAGGTGTAAAGTTTAACCGGCTGTGGGCGGCTGCTCATCCCGTTATTGATGTAAGCCCGCACCATACCAGCGGTAAATTCCGGCCGTAGGGCGATATAGCTACCGTCTGATTCTTCGATAGCGTACATTTCTTTATTCACAAAAAAGTCTGACGCTTCCCCATTGCCTCGTGCAAATAGGTTGATCGACTCGATGATGGGGATATCAACGCGTAAAAAGCCGAATCTCTGCGCGAGATCGGTCGCCTTGCCCATAATGTAGTCCCAGTAAATTCGGTCTTCAGGCAAAATATCTTGAAAACCGGGTAATCGTTTAACAGCTGACATAAAGGTAGATTGGTCGTTAATGGTGGGTGATGTGAATTGGAAGACCAAGTTGCTGCCAATCGCTCGTCACGCATCAGATATATTATGTCTAATTATACCCCGTTGGGTTCAGGAAAACATAGGCTCGTACAGCTTTTAGATTTGTCTTATTATCAAGTCCGTTTTGTGGTTAGGGGGCTGGAATTCTATCAGCGGTTGCGTCAAAAATCTGTCGGTCCTCTGCCCCTAGTTGGTCGGCCGTGGCAAGGGCTCGTTCATGATAAAAGCGATGTTGGTCATGATCGCCCAAATTGAAGTGGGCATGGCTTAAGATGATTTCCGCAAAGGCGATAATCCATTTTTCGTCATCATTTTCAAAAAATGCAAAACAATTTTGAGCATATTCTAAGCCCAGAGCTTGAACATCGTTGATGCAAAGTGCCCTTGCAACATTGAGTTGGGCCAAGAAAACATTTCGCTCGGTCCCAACCGCTTGCCAGTGATATAAAGAGGCAAAGGCTAATTCAAGAAGCTTTCTTTTGTCTTCGGTGTTTAGCTCTTTTTCTGACATTGTCCAAAATGCATTATTTGTTTCAATGGCAAAGTATCTGCCAAACTTGTGTAATTCTTTGGGTGTGTGCCTATTCATAGTAGATTTAGTAGATTCTTTTCAATTAGGACTTTCGCTTACAATCGAGCACTGAGCTTGTCGAAGTGCTGTTTTTCCCTTCGACAGGCTCAGGGAGCGAAAGTCCTATCAATATTCGAGGGGACTATTGTATTTGAGTTAGGGAATCAAAAGCCTTCGAAAAGTAACGGTTATTTAGTTTAGGTCCTTAGGGCGTCTAGATAAAAATGCTTAGATTTACTACTTGACCATCGACTTTTTCCATGCTAATAATGGGGTATCGTGGCTGAACGGATGGTTCAACCAAAGAATAAAAAAACGCAATCTGCGTGGAGACAATCAATGCAAACCAACGCACAAACAAACATCAAGAACAAAATCGCCGTATTGTTTTTTCTACTGCTCGCAGTTGGCGGATATTTCGTAGTAACAAATTCTGTCCAATCTGCCAGCATGATGGGAATACCCGCTGACGTCTTAGCTACCTGTGAGGTTGTAACCGGTCCACACATCGATTATAACATCATCGGTTCGCTAGCCATTGGTGATGAAGTCCAAGTTCTCGCTCGTAACCAGCATGGCACAATGGTCTTTATCTGGTCGGAAAAAACTGATGGTTGGTTTCCATCATGGGCCGTGGACATTCGCGGAGAAAACTTCGAAGAATTGCCAGTTTGGACCAATCCTATGAAAGGGGCGGTTGCAAGGCCAGGTCGCACTATTCGATAATAGGCAATAAACTAGTGCTTCGCCCAACTTCTTTTGCGAGGTTGCTGGTTCAAGATGGCGAAGCCTAAAGTGTTTGCCCCGTTTTAAAACCCAGCAATCTTTGTTGGGTCAAACACTAGGTTAGTAAAGCGATTCGTTTAATTTAATAGGGGCAAGTGATATCGATCACTTGCCCTTTATTTTTTCCTGGATGCCAAAAAGAGAGCTGCTGCCCCGATCATCATCAATAAACCTAATCCGAAAATCGACATCGATAATAGCGGACCTTGTCGGCCGTTGGCGGTGCCGAACGTGCCTTCAATGAAACTCGGGGTAGGGGATGGAACCGGTGTCGCCGTTGCTGTCGCTGTCGGCGTCGGTTGAGGTGTTTCGGTTGGGGTCGGGGTGAGTGTGGGGGTAACGGCCGGGAACGGGGTCGAAGTTGCTTTCACAAACGGTTGCGGGTTCCCCGGAACGCCCCATTCCACGACAATCATTGAAGCGGGGGGCAATTCTAAATTGTACCCTTGGCTAAAATCGACCCGTGATTCAGTTTTTATCACAATACGGACACCATCTTCATTGTTGTCGTCGGCATCGACGGCCGCCAATGTGTGCATGCGTGCGGTGCCGTCTGGCGGTCTGGGCAGATTCAGCTGGACCGGCTGTGCTTGGTCTTGGTGCAGATTAAATAGCGCCACAGCGTAAGTGTCCCCTTCTTGGTAAGCGAACGCCTGCACCGTTTGCAGCTGTGTCTCTTCGATAAGGCCGTTGATGGGTGGTACATTTTTGCGAATATACGGACCGCTGACCGAGGTCTTCAGCATGTTGCCACGGATGGCCCTGTTCGCCATTTCAAGACCCAGCCATGTCGGCCGTTTGCGTCCGGTCGCTTCTAAGTCTCGCATCAATCCCCAAATACGGGCATATTCACCATTCTGCAATTTGTTCGAAAATTGAATCGCTTGAAACGCATTTTGATCCATAATGCCCAAGTCCCGCTGGAAAGTGAGCATATATAAAGGCAGGGCCAAGCCGCTGTTGATACCGGTTAAAAATTCATTTCGCAATTGCTCCGGCGCATCACCCCTTGTGGTGTGCAAATTGACTTCATAGATGGCGAGTGCATTGTTGTCTGGATCAGCCCGATCGAGCTGAATTTGGCTGGCGTTTAACCCTTCTTCGGGGTGACGGACATCTTGTACCGCCCGGGCAAAAAGCGGATAGTAAATTTCCTCGGTTGAAGTGATGACTTCTAATTCACCATAATATGGCGCGAGGCCAACCGCATCATGGGTTTGACTATTGGATTCGATTTCGAACTGGCGGAAAGGCAAAAACATTTGGCCGCCAATGATAAAGTTAAATTTGTCTGGCAAATAATAGGGGCTTGCTTTCATACGGCCGATGCGTTCGTGACCCATCTGCCCCAAACGGATGCCGCTACGCACAGTTGCACCGATAAATTGATCCCCCCCCGCATTGCTGCCCCACATTTCGTTGCCGTATTCTAGGTGAATCATCGGGAAAACGGCCGTCCATGGCTCCTGCTGGCCCAAACTGGCACGCAGGTCTGCGTAAGGGTGTGAGCCGGCCGGGGCTGCCAAATAGGCCATTAAGTTTTCATACTCGGCCGCCGTAAATGTGGGCGGAATGACGTACCATGGCTCAGAATCTACTTCAAGCGATAGCTCTAGAAATTCGTGTAGAGAATAGTGAAAGTTGCGGGGTTCAAATTTATGCGGACTGTATTCGGTTGTTCTGCGGCCGTGCGGAGCCGCCAGCTGATTATCAAGCGAACTGCCAAGCTGGTCCCCCCAATTACGTAGAATCCCCGGTTCTAGCTCTTTTAAAGCCCCGACAAATTTGTCGCTAAAAGGGGATGGGTTTTGGTAATCGATCCGTTCGAGCTCGATGTCATCTACCCAAATTTCAACCCCAGCTTGCCCGGTGTTAAATGCAAATTCAAGGGCTGGCGTTTTTCCATTCCGATTCCGCTCATCTAAACCGTCTAACCCGACGGGGACAAAGAATTCGCTTTCGATTAGGGTCCATTCGGTGCCGACCGGGAACGATTCTAGGAAGAAAAACGGGCCATCTTCGCGGCGCAGTAGGGCGGTTAGTTCAGCGTCGGCCGTGGCCCCCTTCGCCCAAACGCTGAATTTCCAATTCCCTTCCACCTGAAACAGCTTGCCGGCGGTGTAATCGGCGTCACGACTGTAGGAATCCATCACATAAAGATAGGATGCCTGCCAATATGGGTCGCCAGGGATGAGTTTAAGCGATTGACTGCCGGGGCTATCGGGTGCTGTTTGAGTGGTATCAATTTCAAAAAGTTCTGGATTGGCGCTGTTGTTGAAAAAGCCCGGCATTTGCATGCGAAACATAATCGCATCTTGCGCTTCTGGGGCGGGGCCATTCCCATCTAATTTAAAAACCGGGTTTAGACCGCTTAGCGTGAACTCAGCTACCGTTCCAGTCCGCCCTTTGGCCGGTCCGGATAAAAATTCATAGGTGGCCCCATTCCAAAACCCTTCGGGGTGGCCTGCAAACTGAGACGTCCAAGATGATTCCCAATTGTCTTGAATGATCTGCTGCCCGTTCGACCCCTCTTTGGCCAGAACGATCATGCTGAACTCCCCAGCTTCGAACCCTGGGTTGATGATCGGGCTTTTTAGCACTTGGGCGGCCCCAAACTGATCGACAGAGCCGATGTTGATGCCAAAGTTTTTGACATTGACATGCTGCACTTGGTCGCTGATATTAATTTGTGTCGGGTTAGATTGGGCGTTTGCGCCAACCGATTGGGTGAGAAGCCACACAATGCCAAGGGTGGCGATTATGGTGGTGAGTGCGATGGTGTGTTTGCGAAAAAGCGTCATGGATGGCTGTTTGGGTACGAATTAGTTCGAGACGGATGGTAAATAGATTCTGACCGGGTTTTCGGGGAAGACAACAAATTTAATTTCGGCCGGTGTTGACCATTGCTGCCCGTCAAAAATTCGATAAGTGGCGGTTTCTTCACCGCTGAAGCCTGCGGGTGGTGAGTATTCAAATGTGCCGTCACTGTTTAAGTTAAGTGTCCCTTCGGCCGGAGGTGACAATAGTTCGACGAGACGAGAGCCCCGATCTGCGATTTTGTCGTTGGCAAGCAAATTGCCACGTGCGGTCAAAGTCACTTCATACTCTACGATGAAGAAGTCATCGGCGGCGAGTGGCGGCCGCCCGGCCGTGTCCCATTCAATCAAAGTAATCGAATGCTTGGGCAAGCTGATCGGTGTATTTAACCCGTCAATGATCGATTCTTCAAACGTGACTTGATTGGTTATTTCATTGTTCGACCAAATCGAATCTGGGGCGATTTGTGTTACGTTGACATAGTCTTTCGCTTCACTTGGAACAGTTAGTTCAACTTGTTGCGCTTCTTCTAAGTGCAAATTAAACAGCAACAAGCGGGTCGTGGTCCCTTCTTGGAACGCAAATGACTGTACGTATGGAATCGTAATAGGTGACGTGATTTCATTAAAAGGCTCTTGAACCCAGCTCGGGTTGTGGCCTGTGTGGGTTGTTTTCACCAAGTTACCGCTGATCGCTCGATTGCTCAATTCTGTTGCCAGCCAGGTCGGCCGTTTATTACCAGTCCCCTCTAAATCACGCATGAGTCCCCATAATTTGACATATTCTTCCCCTTGAATTTGATGGGAATATTGCAGCGCGGTAAAGGCGGCCTGGTTTTTGACCCCACTTTCTTTTAAGTAGGTCAGCATGTGTAAGGGTAACGCCAAGCCTCCCCCCATACCGGTCACAAACGCATTCCGAGTTTCAAGCGGGATCTCTAAATCTGTGCGGGTTGTATGAAAGTTAATTTCATAAATCGCAAGTTGAGTGTCTGGGTTTTGCTGGTTGATGGCGTTGCGCGATTGGGTCATTTTCCCCGTCGTGACCGCCTGTTGGGGACGGGCAAACAGCGGATAAAACAGCTCTGCTTCTGTGGCGAAGCGGTCAATTTCATAGGCGAAATAGGGGGAGACGGCGACGCTGTTGTGGCTGTTGCTCTCTTGCTGAATCACTTCTTGGGTTCCAGGTACATTGTATTGGCCACCGATGATGAGGTTAAATTTTTGCTGATTAAAATAGGGGCTGGACTTTAAAGTCGCAAATCGGCCGTTTGCCAATTGACCCAATCGGTTGCCTCCCCGCATCGTGGCCCCTCTAAATGGATCATTTCCTCCGTTGCTGCCCCACATTTCGTTGCCGAATTCTAAATGGATCTGGCTAAACGTCTCGGTCCATGGGGCCTCTTGCCCTAAATTGACTCGGACGTCAGCATAGGGATGGCTGCCAGCGGGAGCGGACAGGTAGGCGATCAAATTCTCCATTTCGGTTGGGGAAAAAGTAGGTGGAATGACGTACCAAGGCTCTGACCCTACTTCATCTGCCAGTTCCAAGAACTCGTGCAGGCCGAAGTGGAAGTTTCGTGGCTCGCGGCGCTCAGGCGCGTGGCCCACAGATCGGCGGCCGAAGCTGTCGGCTAGCTCGTTGTCTAGCGTGCTGCCCAGCTGGTCGCCCCAATTTCGCACGATGCCCGGATTGTATTCTTTCAGGACCCCGACAAATTTGTCACTAAACTGGGTCGGGTTGGTTTCATTCGCTCTGCCTAAAAAGACGTCGTCGACCCAGATGTCGTCGTTGCCAAATGGGACGCGAATATGAAATTCAAGAATCCCTTCTTCCCCATTGCCGCAGGTGTCTGGCCCCCGGCCGTCGATTCCCGGCTCTACGGTAAAATCGTGCGTCATTAACTGCCAATCGGTCGTGACGTTGTATCGACGATAGAAAAAGTTACCGCCCCCTTCAAGACATTGCCGTTTAAAATAGACATCGAAGAAATGGCCTTCAGTTGCCCCTTTCGCCCAAATTTCAAAATGCCAAGCCCCATTAACCTTAAACAACTTGCCTGCTGTGTGATCCCCATCACGGTCGGTTGAGTCCAAATAATAGCTAAATGAATTAACAAAATCCCCTTCGCTGTTTTCTTGGGTGGAAAGGCGGAGAGACTGGCTGCCACTGCTGCCCGGCCGACTGTTTGTCGG
>JAHDEB010000201.1 GCA_020629055.1 Chloroflexota bacterium | reverse complement strand
GTTCGGCCGAGATTTCAGATTTGAGATCTGACAAAATAATTTAGATTTAGAAGGAAATAATGGCTAAAGTCACAATCGATGCAAAAGCACCTGATTTCACACTTGATAATTACCAAGGCGAGCCGATCACCTTATCAAGTTTCGAATCAGACAAAAATGTTCTATTGGTTTTTAATCGTGGTTTTTTTTGACCGTACTGCAAAAAGCATATGGCGCAGTTGCGTCAAACGGTAGACGAGTTCAAAGAAAATGACACAGAAGTTTTAATTGTCGGGCCAGAAAATGCTGCGAAATTTCAGGCCTATTTTGAAGGTCACAATATCCCATTTCAGGGATTACCCGACCCAAAACATTCAGTCCTCAAACTTTACGGGCAGCAAATCAAACTGTTCAAACTCGGCCGCATGCCGGCCCAAGTATTGATAGACAAAACCGGCATCGTTCGTTTTGGCCATTACGGGCACGATATGACAGATATTCCGGCCCCATCTGAGCTGTTAGAGCTGATTAAATCACTCTAACCTTGCATCCAAATTAATCCGTATCGAATCAAAACAACAATAAAGCCACCCACGATCCAAGGGATGTAAGGCAAGGTATCAAAAAAGCGGGACATCATTTTGCCATCGTTTAAATGCGGGAATGGGGTGTCAGGGACCGGAACTTCTAGAAACTCACAAAGGGGTTCCCAACCTTGCTTCACCTCGAAAACGAGGAGTTTTTCGGCCGGAACCGTATCAATCACCTCTTGGTTGTGTTTGTGAAACACAGCCATCGCATGCGCTTTATTTTTGAATTTCCCGTCAAATGTCCCTTGCCAAATCATTTCTGATGCCATTCGCTGCATGCGGTCATAGCGTTTAAAGATAAATTTAAACCACTGCGGCACATCTGTATTGGCCCGATAAATGGTGTTCCTACAGCTGGCATACCACCGTTCAGCATCCCGCACAGACAATAAAACCTTGGCGTCTGGGTATTCTTCCATTAGCTCCTTGTAAAAGGTGCAGCTGGGCCAGTCGGTTGTCGCTTGGTATCCAGCATAAACTTCGTTCCAATCGACTTCATCGCCTCGCCAAGCCGCTAAGAACAAATCTGTCGTTGAAGGTGCTTTGAACACCTCGCTCATATGGTGACATTTAGTAAATCCTAGCTGTTCTAACGCAGCTTTTAGAGATGTGGTGCCTGTCCGGCCGAATCCGGCTCCAATAATTTTCAAGCTCATAATTTCGTGATACCCTTTGGCAACTGGTATTTTAAAGACCTCATCCAAAAAATGAGATCTTATCGTTGCTTCGCAAAACATCTAGTGCCAGTTGTTGATTTATTAATTAGCGAAGATAAACGTGTAAATTTAAAAATGCATCCAAAATAATCTTTGTAAGTCAAACACAAGTGAAATGCTATAAAAGGAAGCCGATGCAATCGTTTAAAGCTTCTGCCTATATTCCAAACTATAGAAAGGAATCATAATGTCAAATCAAACATTTGCCGAAAAACTGAAAAAATATGCCGATGTTGTTATCCAAGTTGGGTTAAATCTCCAGCCTGGCCAAAAACTGGTCATTCGGGCTAGTGGCGCAATTGAAGATACTGCACCGGTGGTGCGGGCCATGACCAAGAGCGCCTATCAAGCAGGGGCACGTTTTGTTGATGTGCTGTGGGCCGATGAACCACTCAGTGTTATTCGGCTAGAAAATGCACCCGACGATTCATTTAGCGAGGGGCCGGACTATCTCTATCAGGGGTTAGAAGCACACGTTGCCAATGGAGATGCGAGCCTCAGTATTCTTGCATCAAACCCCGATGCCTTGACGGGTCAAGACCAGCAAAAAATGGCGCAAATCCGCAAGACTCAATCTCAAAAACTAGAAGGGTACGGCAGCTATATCAGCGGAATGAAAGTTAATTGGTGTGGAGTTGGGGCCGCATCTCCCGGCTGGGCGGCCAAAGTCTTCCCAGAACTGTCACCAGATGTAGCTGTGTCGAAGCTTTGGGACGCTATCTTTAAATTTACTCGACTCGATTTAGATGATCCGGTTCAAGCTTGGAAGGATCATGTTGCTAAACTTGTAGAACGGAAAAATTATCTCACCCGTAAACAATATGCCGCGCTCCATTTGACCGGCCCCGGCACAGACCTGACGGTGGGGCTTGCCAAAAACCATATTTTTATGGGTGGATCGGTGAATACCCCTGATGGAGTTAGCTTTGTCCCCAACATGCCAACTGAAGAAGTGTTTACAACCCCTGATGCACATCAGGTCAATGGGATTGTGTCAGCCTCGCTACCGCTTAACTTTAATGGGATGGTGCTTGAAAATCTGAAATTCACGTTCAAAGATGGGGTCATCACAGAATTTAGTGCAGATTCTGGTGCAGAGATGTTTGCGAAGATTTTAGACATGGACCCCGGTGCACGGCGTTTGGGGGAAATCGCATTGGTGCCTAACAATTCGCCGATTTCACAGTCGGGCACTTTGTTTTACAACACGTTGTACGATGAAAATGCATCGAATCATCTAGCCATCGGCCGGGCCTATGCCACAGCGGTTGAGGGTGGCGTTGAGATGAACGCGGAAGAGAAAGAAGCTGCGGGAATCAACCACAGCCTCATCCATATCGACTTCATGATCGGGTCAGACAAAATGGACGTCAATGGCATTACGGCCGACGGCAGCATCGAGCCGGTCATGCGCGCGGGCGAATGGGCGGTATAAAATTTCGAATCACGATCAATTCCCACGATTAATTACGATTAACTGAAAACTAAAATGGAAAAATTTATCGTCGTCACCGGCGCATCTACCGGAATTGGATATGACACTTGCCGCTTATTGATCGAGCAAGGCTATAAGGTATTTGGCAGCGTGCGCAAAACAGCGGACGGAGAGCGAATTCAGGCTGAATTAGGTGAATCTTTTACCCCGCTGCTTTTTGATGTAACAGACCATGAAGCGGTAAATGCCGCGGCCGAGCAAGTCAGCTTACGCATCGGCGGCAGCGGCCTGTTTGGTTTGGTCAACAACGCCGGTATCGCCGTGGCGGGACCCTTGCTGGAAATGAGCATGGAAGATTTCAAATGGCAATTTGAAGTCAATCTGTTCGGTTTAATGGCGGTGACTCAGGCATTTGCCCCGTTGTTAAAAACGAACGAGCGGGCAGATAGACCCGGCCGGATTGTGAACCTCAGCAGCGTCAGCGGACAATTTTCTTTTCCATTTTTCGGCGCTTACGCCGGGTCAAAATATGGGGTCGAAGCGATTTCTGATGCACTCCGACGAGAGCTCATGATCTACGGCATCGATGTCATCGTCATCGGTCCTGGCTCGGTCAAAACCCCGATTTGGGACAAGCGTGGCGGGATTACAGAGGATAAGTTCAAACGCTCCGATTACGAGCCACAGATCGAAATGCTAGAAACGATCACCCAACAGGGAAATGAGGATGGGATGCCGGTAGAACGTGTGAGCAAAACGATTTTAACCGCCCTGACCCACCCATCCCCCAAGACGCGTTACGGTCTGTACAATGACCTTTCGCAACAGCTCGCTCGCTTTTTGCCCGCCCGCTTGATGGATCGGCAAATTGCCAAGATTTTTAAATTTAAAATTAAGTAGTAATTTGTATTCAGCACCCCCAATAATTTTCGCCAGATTGGGCCAGTTTTTAGCTCAGCTTGCCGCAGAACACAGATCCTTTTGTCAAACTGGACCAAACTGCTGAATAAATACATTAAATAAACGATAGAAGAAAGCAGATGGGGATAGTGACGTTCACGACAAAAAATCTACCGAATATCGCAACAACTTCCAACCCACATCTCTCTATCCCTATCCCTCTTCCCAATCTTAAACCCTTCCTATAAAAGCAAAAAGCATGAAAGCACTTCAAATAACCGCACCCGGCAAAGCCGATTTTGTCAACGTCCCTAAACCTGGCCCCAAACCGGGCGAATGTCTGATTCGGCCGACCACCTTGTCGCTTTGCGCCAGTGATATATGGATGTGGCGTTACTCACCGGCCGAAAACTATCCGTACCCGCCCGGCTCTAGTGGCCATGAGATTATCGGCATCATTGAGGAAATCAATGGGGATTTACCGGGATTACAAGTGGGCGACACCGTTTTAACCATTTACCCAGCCCAGCTAGGCATGGCCGAATATTTTGTTGTCCCCTTTAAAAACGTTCTGCCGGTCCCGGCCGGGGTTTTACCCGAGCATTTGGTGCAGGCCCAGCAGTTAGGCACAGTCATTTTCGCTGCGAAACAGTTGCCTAACGTCATCGGTAAAAGCGTGGCGATTATCGGCCAAGGGTCAGCAGGATTATGGTGGAACGCAATCTGTAAGCGACTAGGAGCCAGAGAAATAATCGGCATCGACCTACAGGCCCATCGTGCGAAAATCGGTCTGCAATTTGGGGCAACCCATGCGATTCATAACCGCTCAACCGATCCCGTCCCATCTTTGCAAGAAATCCTCGACGGCCGGTTGCCAGACATCGTGATCGAAGCGGCGGGTGAAAACGACTCAATCAACCTCGCATTCGAGATTGTGCGTCAAGACGGCTTGGTTTTACAGTTTGGGGTGCCGCATGAGCAAAGTTTCGTTGTTGACTACTACAAACAGTTTAGAAAATGTATTACCGTCAAGCATGTTGTGAATGCCTCGCAAGAGCCGGGCCACACAAGCACACTAGCGGCATTAAAACTGATCGCATCGGGTGAAATTGATGTCGCCCCCGCCATCACCCATCGCTTCCCATTTGACGAGGTTTTGCAAGCCTATGATTTGCAACGCACCCGAGACGAAGGGGCGGTAAAAATCATAATTGATATGCCCAAACCGGTCTAAGGAACACCGCCCTCATGCAGGAATACGGCATCGTCTATCTTTTACCAGACTCGGTTGCAGATTATCAGAGGGAGCTGCGATTAAAGATCGAAAAAGCCTTTGAGTTGACAGGAACTTTTCGACTCAACGCCCCGCCCCATATTACCCTCAAATACCGCTTTCAAACGGAAGATATCGGTCCGGTAGAACAGCTTTTATCACAGTTCTCAGCGACGCAACCCAAAACCCAATGGTCGATTCAAGGCTTTAACACGTTCGAACATTTAGAAAATTTTGTGATCTATATGGATGTAGTCCCTACGCCAGAAGCGATACAGGCCCATTCTCGCTTAACCCAACAGCTTGAAACTATTGATTGGATGCAGTGGAAGCCGTTTGATGGCGCTAACCTAACATTTCATGCAACATTGGCAAATAAAGGTCTTACCCCAGCAAATTTTAAGCAGGTGATGCGATTTGTAGAGCAGCAAAAAAGACCGAATTTTGATCTATTTTTCGACAATGTGACCCTACTAGAAATTAACTCAAACGTGCATACTGTCTATAGGCGTTTCCAGATCCGATAAGATGCTTCCAGCAGGCAGATGGGCCAAACGGTCATCCTTGGGGTTCGATGTCTGAAATATCAGTCAATTTATTGATCAGCTCAACCATTTGGCGGCTAGCGGCTTCGATTCGGCCGATATCAGCCACCATTTGATCGTTATACCCATTCACATTTAGGTCTTCAACCAGCATCTCAATGTATCCGATAATCGAGCTAAGCGGTGTCCGAAGCTCGTGGCTGATGTTATGCACAAACTCATTTTTGGCCCGGCTTACCTCTTCGGTCACACGTGTGGCCCCAAGCAGTTGAGAATATGTTTGTTGCAAACGAGCTAAGGCGTTTTGCAGCTCTAGATTTTGCCGGGATACTTCATCCTCTGGCTGAGCCAAAATATCACCCACTGTTTGAATAAAAGCGATGCGCGGAGCCGCCAATGAGGCCAAGGTCATCATAATGTTCAGATGACGCTGCGTAAAAAAGCCGATTTCAGAATGCTCGGAATCGATAACGCCTAAAACTTGATTGTTGAACATGAGGGGAACGGCAAGTTCAGAAAGACGGAATTGATCATCGACGATGTAGCGGGCATCTTTACGGGTGTCGATCACCCGTTCCGGCCGGCCAGATTGCGCCACGCTGCCCACAATCCCGCTGCCGATGGGTATATCAATCGGGTTTAATATGACCCGATCTTTTGGGTTTTTAGGTCCGTAGGCAGCCTTCTGTACAAGCAGGTTTCGCTCAGGATCGACCAGATAAACAACGCAATCTTCAAAATCTAGCCGGCTTAGGGCATGGTTTGTAATCGCCCAAGCGATCTCCCCGACCGTCTGTAGCGTAGAAATGGTGACCGCAAATTCATTGATCACCCCAAGGTAACGTTCCACCGACTGCAAATGATTCTGTATCGAAATCATTTGAGGAAATAGTTCAGAGTTTAAATCCTGATCAAGCTTTGAGGATTCGTGCAGCATAGGTTTATTTTCGACATTACAGTATTTTGCAAAGCGCAAATGGCTCCCCAATCGCAACTAAGAGATTGGTCATGTTAAACCATATTCTTGAATACAGCAATGTAAAATAGGTTACAAAAGCGTTCAAAAAGCTTGATTTAAGGTAAGGTTCCTACTTTAAGCAAGCCGATTGCCGCTTATTCGTTTAACTTTAGGGCCGCAAAATAGACCCCGTCCTCCATCTTAAACTTAAAACCAAGCCTTTCTGATACCTTCCGCATCCCCCCATTATTCGGCAGAATATACGCGACGATACGGTCAAGTTTTTCTTGTCGGCCGATCTCGATTAGCTGCTTCAGCAACTTCGTGCCGATCCCTTGGCCGTGCCATAAATCCGCAACCAAAAGGGCGAATTCAGCCGAATTATGCCCATGTTCTTTGGTTAAACGGCCGGCCGCAATAATTTCCTCTTGCCCTTCATCATTCTGATTGGTCACAACCAACGCCATGTCACGATCATAATCCACATGGCACACCCGAATCAGTCGACTGTGCGCAACTCGTGTATTAAACCCAAGTGCTGAAAAATAGCGCATATAAACGCTTTCGCTGGATAACCCCCGATGGAATTCAACCATCAACGGCTCATCCTCCGGTCGAATGGGGCGCATTTCTAACGGCCGCCCTGATTTCGCCTCGAACATTTTTTCATACTGAGACGGGTATGGTCGAATGGCCGGTTTTTGTACCGACGCTGCCTCAACATCGCTGTCGTAAAGGATGACACGGCCGTCGAGCGCTACCAGTTGTTCGGCCGAAGCCAAAAGCGGGTTAATATCGATTTCTCGGATAAACGGATGCTCTGAGACGAGATAGCTAAAGCGGATCATAATCGTTTCTAACGCCTCTAAATCAACCGCTTCTCTTCCACGAACCCCCTCAAGCGCTTCGTAGACCTTGGTTCGCTTCATCATGCGCCGCGCCAAATTTGCGTTTAATGGGGGCAACTCAAGCGCATGGTCACGATAAACCTCCACGAGGGTGCCACCCGTCCCAAATAAAAGGACAGGGCCAAATTGAGGGTCTGGCGTCGCCCCGACAATCAACTCATACGAAGCGCCAAGATCAACCATCGGCTGTACCGTCACACCTTGAAAGTCAGCGGCCGAATATTTTTGAGCGACATTTAGCTCAATTAACTTAAACGCTTGGCGCACTTCGGCCGAAGATTTCAGATTTAACTGCACCCCACCCACATCGGTTTTATGGGTAATCGTCGTTGAATTTAATTTTAATACAACCGGATATCCGATCTCTTTGGCACGGTCGACAGCATCGGCCTCAGAATGTGCCAAGTGGGTCGCTACGCAGCGGATGCCGTAGGCGGTCAAAATCAACTTAGACTCAAATTCAGTCAAAATCGTACGGCCGCTCGCTCGGATCTCCCGAATCATTTGGGCGACAGTTTCCCGATCAGGCTCGAAATCTTCCTGCCAGCGAGGGGTTTCATACACTTTTTGCAGGTTTTTAGCATAGCGCCACATGTTGCCAAACATGCGGGCCGCGGTGTCTGGATAGCTAAAAGTCGGGATGCCAGCCTGATTCAAAATATCCATTCCCGGCCGCACTTCGGTCCCCCCCATCCAGCTGGTTAACAGCGGTCGGCGCCCCTTCTGCGCTTTGGCAAATTTAACCAACTCTTGCGCCGTCCGCGTCGGGTCGGTCATCGCCTGAGGGGAAAGCACCACAAGGAATCCGTCTGATTCTACATTCGCAGCGGCCGCCTCGACCGCCTGCACATAGGTCTCCGGGGTCGCATCCCCCAAAATATCAACCGGGTTCGCATGGCTCCAATGGGTTGGCAAGATCGCATCGAGCTGGTTAAGAACTTCTTCTGGCAGCGGGCTGAGCTCACCACCGGCCGTTAATAGCGCATCGGTCGCCAACACACCCGGCCCACCGGCATTGGTGATAATCGTCAGTTTGGGACCACGTGAGCGCGGCTGTTTCGACAGCAGCTCGGCCATATAAAACAGTTCATGGATACGGTCTACGCGCAATGCACCGACGCGACGAAATGCGATGTCTAACACTTCGTCACTACCGGTTAGCGATCCGGTGTGGCTCGCAGCAGCCTGGGCAGCAGCGGCCGTCCGGCCCGGTTTGATTAGGATGATCGGCTTGGTTAAGGCGACTTCACGCGCGGCCGACATAAACGACCGGGCATCCCCCACCGACTCCATATAAATCACAATACTTTTTGTCTGATAATCGTCGCCTAGCCAAGTGATAATGTCACCCCAGTCAACATCGAGCATCGACCCAATGCTGACAAAGGCGCTAAAGCCGACATTTTCAGTCAACGACCAGTCGAGAATGGCGGTACACATCGCCCCACTTTGGCTAATAAACCCGACGTTCCCCGGCCGGGCCATTTTGCTAGCAAAAGTCGCGTTCATACCGGTTAGCGGGTTCATCACCCCCAAGCAGTTGGGGCCGATAATCCGCACATCACCCTTGCGCGCGATTTCTAAGATCTCTTCTTCTAAGGCGACACCTTCTGGCCCCACCTCTTTAAATCCGGCCGAAATAATGATCGCCCCCGGGATATGTGCTTCCGCGCACTCTTGAACGACCTGGGCCACATATTTTGCAGGCACAACGATGACGGCCAAATCAATCTCACCTTCGATTTCACCAACATTTTTATACGTTCGTTCGCCAAAAACGCGCCATCGGCCGGGATTCACCATGAACAATTTGCCATCCCACGTACCTTCCAACAGGTTTTGGGTGATCGTGCGGCCGACACTCCCCTCGCGCTCGGTTGCACCGATAATCGCAATTTTTTCCGGCCGGAAAATCGCATCTAACGGGCGACGCTTAAAATTCCAGAAGTCGTGGGAGGTTCCTTGATTTAAATTAGACATGGTAGTTTATGACGGCGGCGTGAAGGCCAACGGTTGAAATGTTCGGAATGAATCTTACATGCTGCATTGAGTTCAGCGGGTTTGTTTTTCCACCAGTGAGCTAAAGCTCATCGGCTATTAGCAACGGCCAGCGACCTGAAGTAAGGCCATAGGCCGCTATTAAAAATGCTTTATCGACGCAGTTCAGCTTTTAACTCTTGCAGCGCTTTACGGCGGGCCAATCGCCGGCCGTCTCGCTCTAGTGCGGTGGGTGGCGCAGCGCGTAAGCTGCATTGGGCCGGGGTTAAAGCGCATCGTTCGCACGTTTCGTTAATTGTAACTTGAGGGATTTCAGGGTCGGCCGAAAAGCGAATCGTGTTGCGTAAATTGGGCTCGATTCTAAAACCGATGATCCCGCAGCTATCAAACCCTTCTAACGGCATTTCTCGTGCAAATCCAAAACATAAAAACCATGATTTTTGGTCTAGATATTCTGAAACCTGTACGCCGATGACCGGTTCATCGATCGAAGTCTCACCACCGGCCTTCCGTTTTTCCTCTAGTTCAGTCAGCAATCGAACCACCAGCCAGTGGCGGCAAAAATGTTCGTCGGCCGCTAAACCGTTAGGCACGCGCAGTCGATTCAAATTTAATTGCCGAGCAAGACGATATCGTTCACCCTCACGGTGAACGCGCAAATAGTGAATGGGTAAGCCGAAAAATTGTGGAATCAATTCGCTGAAACGGTACATCAGGTTTTCAGGTGAAACCCGATATTTGCTCAGCATGACCTTTAACGCATCTTGAGACCAATCGTTGCTGTCAAAAAATGCCTGGATATCATCAAGCATCTGCGGCCGAGGCATCAGCAATACACTGGCAACATAAGAAGCCCGAAAATCATTCAACACCTGTTGAAAAGAATCAACCTGATCCGGTGGGGTTGAGTTGGCCCGATCGGTCAGCTTTAGCGCCAAATACCCAAGCTCACGCGCAAGCAAAAAGCGCAGCTGAGAAGGATGCAGTTTGGCGTTTAAGAGCAACCGCGGCTTACTGCCGCGAATAAATACAGAACGATATCGGTCGAGTTGTGGGTCATTCTCTAGCCGTTCTTTATCAATGATGTAGCTAAATTTCTTTTCGAGTAAATTTTGTAGCGTCTCATCAGAAAGAGGAAATTCAGCGTCTAACCCATGCTTTTTCGCAAAATCAACCGCAGCGTCTTCTAATTCTGGGAAGTAATTGTCATGCAGTTCTTGATACGAACGCAGGGCCGACCACAAGAAATGGTGCTCTTGTAAATCATATTGACGGCCGACTTCAGAAACCGCATGTAGCAAAGCGCTCGCCTTATCAGGAGATCGGGTCAGCACCCCCACAATGTCGCTCATCTCAATCCCGAACTCTTCAAATGGGAATTGGCCCAGCACGGGTGAAGAAAGCGCCGTGCCCAAATGGGTTAAAGGCGGTTCTAGTCGAATAGAAACCAAATCGTCGTAATCTTTGTCCAAGACTTCCGCGATCTTCATTATTTTGTCTGATCGAGGATATTTTCGCCCCTTTTCAATTTCAGTTACATAGGACGGTGATAGCTCACTCTGTGAGGCAAATTCTGTGAGGGTCATGCCTGTATCTAGGCGAGCTTGTTTGACCTTCATGCCAAAGATAATGTTGACGAGTTGGGTATTCATCTTATGATTTTACCGGCTGCAACTTGTTCGCGGCAACTTTAATGAGCGTTTGCTACTACATTGAACCTTAAACAAGTAGGACTTTTGCTTACAATCGAGCGCTGAGCGTCGCTACGCTCACATGAAGAACTGCGTTCTTCTAAGGCCAACTTGTTGGCACAGCTTGTCGAAGTGCGGTTTATTCCCTTCGACAGGCTCAGGGAGCGAAAGCCTTAACAAGTAAATTAGTCCCAAAAGCGTTTAAGTGCTTGAAAAATAATGACGCATCAGCCAACCTATAAAAATGACTCTTCTTACTCGCTTGATTCGCCCT
>JAHDEB010000200.1 GCA_020629055.1 Chloroflexota bacterium | reverse complement strand
TATTCGCTAGCTGAAATCGGTGAAGAAGTCCATCGAAGCTACACCTTCTTAGAAAACCCGTACGTTCCCCTTGATGACCCCCATCGATCTATAAAATCAACTCTTGAAAGCTCCTATCAACTCCTCACAAATGAAGAGCAACACATGCTCCTGTCTCTTTCTCTATTTAATAATGAGTTTAGCCGCAAAGCTGCCCTTGCCGTTTCAAATGGTTATCGTTCAACTTTAATCTCCTTAACAGATCGGACCTTAATCCAACAGGTTGAGCCAGGTTGGTATAGCTTCCATCCCCTCGTCGCCCAAATGATTCAGGACCAAAGAAACAAAGACGACCAATTCGACATTAACGCAGCCCATAAGCGCTTTGCAGCTTACTTTCTAGGTGTCTTGTCCGATTGGGGAAAGCATGACACCTTAAGCAAATCCTTGAATTCAAACTTTCTAAATTGGATCAATCGAATCGAAGATGATATTTTTCAAGCGTGGAAATGGGGGGTTACTGACCGATCTTATGATCTATTGGTAAATGGAATTAAGGCTCTGAGGTCTTTCTTTTTTGTCATTCCCCAACCAAGTAGAGCAACTCCCCTTTTACACTGGTCCCTGACTCAGCTCTCCAACCAAGTTCCCGATCACCTCAAGCAAGTTTCACTTGCACCACCACACTACACCAATTTATTAACGAGGGTCATGCTTAACTATGCCACCAATTTAACGTTTGATAGGAATTATCCTGCTGCGGAAAAGATTTACAGTCAAATACTCGTTTACCTTGAGGGGGCTGACTTTTACTATACACATGCTTCGGTTGCCATTGAATTAGCCAGAATCTATTCTTTTCAGAATGATAAAGAGCAGCTTTTCGCTAAGATGCAACAAATCGCAGAAGAAAAAATCAAGCATATTACAGATCCTATTGAATTAGCCGATACGAAATATGTCTTTACTCGATTTTATTACAAAGAGAACGACGATGAAAAAATAGCAAATCAGTCTCTTTTAGCCATCAACCATCTTGATGACTCTTATACGCCCGTCACCGCAATTTGTTATACATATGTCGCCAAGATCCGAACAAGGCAAAAAAGGTATGCGGAAGCAATTCAATTGATCGACAATTATGTTGACGTAGAAGCCAACACGAGGTTATGGTCACGCAATGCGGGCAAAGTGGTAAAAGGTAAGCTTCTGCTGATTTTGAATCGCCCTTTTGAAACACTTGAAATCCTCAATAAAATTGAAGCTCAGGTTCGCTTAATTAATTACTTTTTTCAAGTGATAGATTTTTACCAGATTAAAATTTTAGCCAAATTGGAATTAAATTGCTCTGGGGATTCAGACGCTGAAGAATTTGTTGATTTTGTCTTTGATGCAAAAAGGTTTATTCACTGGGTCGATCTACATGAAACACCGGACAAAGCCTATCATGCTTGGATAATCGCCTCTGGATATGCAGCTCTTGCTGCGGGGCAATATAACAAGGGGCAGATGGGATTAGCCCAACAAGCATCTCTCCAGCTCAAAACTAATTTATCTTTGGTTCAAGCTCTCTCAATAAAGCATCTTGAACATCTTCATTATACGCTTATTCTCATCATCCATTCTTATCTTCAACTGGACAGGAATGGCTTGACATTATTGTGGCTCTCTTATTTGGATCAAGAAAAAGATTCGCTTTCTCCTGAGATCGCTCAAGCGTTTAATCGACTGGTGCAGGTTTATGAGAGCCGTACGGGAGAGGTGTTTGAACCGCTCCCGGCCGAGCAGCTGCCTCAAACCAACGAGGAGATCCTTCAACACCTGATAGAAGAAAATGTGCATAAGCCCCCCCTAAGTAATTATCTGGATGATGGACTAGACGAGACTAAAATTAAAGCTTAAATTTACAGAGGCAATAAAAGCGTTTTATCAACTTATCATTCCGACAACAACGAATGGTACATCGGTAACTACCTCAACCATGTTGCAGGGCCAGACAAAGTGAACGCAGCACTCACAGCTATTCAGCTTTTGTCGGCCGGTTCACCAGGGATTGGGGACTCACCAGCGCCACGGCAGTCATGATGATCGCCCCGTTGCTGATTATCTTCTTAAATTTGCAAAGACAGTTTATCAAAGGACTTACTACAGGTTGCGTTAAATCGTAGCTGCGATAAGTTGGTTCGTTCGATGGTAGGAAGGTTGGTCAGTTTATGCACCAGCCAGCCAACTCTCTAACTAACCAACAAACTCACAAAAAACATTATGACATTTCAAAAAGACTATACAGAACGCGTCTATGCGGGCGTATTGGGAAAACTAATCGGCGTATATTTAGGTCGGCCGTTTGAAGGCTGGTCCTACGATATGATCATGGAGCATTTAGGGGAAATTAACTACTACGTCCATGAAAAACTCGATGTCCCGCTGATTGTCACAGACGATGACATTAGCGGTACCTTCGCATTCTTAAAGGCGATGCCGGACTATGATCATGACAAAAACTTAACCGCAGCCCAAATCGGTCAGACATGGCTCAACTATCTAATCGAAGAGCGCACCGTATTATGGTGGGGTGGTTTAGGCAACTCGACCGAACATACCGCTTATCTACGGCTCAAAAACGGCATTCAGGCACCTGAAAGTGGCTCAATCGCCCTAAACAGCAAGGTGGTGGCGGAACAGATCGGTTCACAAATCTTTATCGACGGCTGGGCGATGGTTGCCCCAGGTGATCCGGAATATGCGGCCGATCTTGCGGGTAGGGCCGCTAGCGTCAGCCATGACGGCGAAGCGATTTATGGGGCGCAAGTTATTGCCGCCATGGAGGCCCAAGCGTTTGTTGAAAGTGATACCAACAAGCTGCTCGATGTTGGCATGTCGGTCATTCCGAAAGACTCGGTCATTCACCAAATGATCGGCGAAATTCGTGAATGGCATGCAAGCGAACCGGACTGGCGCAAAGCGCGCGAGCGGCTGGCGGCCAGCTATGGGTATGACAAATATGGTGGCAACTGCCACATGGTCCCCAATCATGGTTTGATCATCCACTCGTTGCTATACGGAGAAGATGATTTTCAAAAATCACTGATGATGGTTAACACATCGGGTTGGGACACCGACTGTAATTCTGGCAACTTGGGTTGTCTGCTTGGCATCAAAAACGGCTTGGACAGCATTAATGCGGGCCCTGACTTCCGTGGCCCTGTGGCTGACCGGCTGTATTTGCCAACGGCCGATGGTGGCAGCGCGATCAATGACGCCGTGACAGTCACTTACGATGTGGTCAACACCGCCCGTGGCATGGTGGGCGAAGCACCGTTGGCACCGAAAGACGGGGCACGCTTCCACTTTGAAATGCCGGGATCGGTTCAAGGGTTCCAAATCGAGGACAGCATCGAATCAAAGGGGACAGCAACAGTCGAAAATGTGATGGGGAACAGCTCAAAAGGTGAACGTAGCCTAGCGATCCATTGCAACCGGATCGCCCCCGGCCGCGTTGCCCGAGCAGCCACCCCGACCTTTACCCCATCGAAAGAAGTGTCAGATTACTTCTCGAGCCGTGGCTATGCACTGCACGCATCCCCCACCCTATATGCGGGGCAAACGGTGCAAGCGGGTGTGATGGCTGATAACAGCAACAAGTCGCCGCTGACAGTTAGCGTTTATCTAAACGTGTTCGGTGAAAAAGATGAGCTTGTGCTTGTGCGTGGCCCCCAGATTGAACTGGCGCCAGGTGCTAGGCAACAAATCGAATGGCTTTTAGACCTCGATGAAGATGGGCCAATCGCGAAAATCGGGATCGAAGTAAGCAGCGGAAAAGCGGCCGACGGCACCGTGTATTTGGACTATTTAGGATGGGATGGAGCCCCCAACATTACGCTCAGACGACCCGACCACGCCCGAAACAGCCGATGGGAATTGACGGCCGAAATGTGGCGTAAAGCCTGGATCGATGGGATCGATGAGTACAACCCTCGCTTCCCAGAGGCATTCCGGCTGGTGCAAAACTCTGGCACCGGGTTGCTGATGCAGGGAACGCGTCAATGGACCGATTACGAAGTGAGCTCTGAAATTACCCCACACATGGTCAAGTCGGCCGGCGTGGGGGCCCGGGTGCAAGGGATGAAGCGATATTACGGACTGATGCTGGCGCCAGATGGTAAAGCACAGATCGTGAAGGCGTTAGACGGAAACACCGTTTTAGCCGAAAAAGATATCGGTTGGAGCCTACTCGGCACCTATCATTTGAAGATGCAGGTCTCAGGCAATCGAATTCAAGGTTGGGTTGATGGAAAACATCTGTTTGACATTGAAGACAACGACCGGCCGCTCACCGGCGGTGCGATCGCCCTCATTTGTGAAGAAGGGCGTATGGCGTCTGAAGCGGTGACCGTTGCACCGATCGGGTAACCTAAACCGCACCCCGTCCACCATCATCTAATCATTCACATGCAATTCAACTAACGCTGGCCGATGTTATCAATGCGCTTTAGAATCAACTCGGCAGAATGGGTCCGAGGTATGATAGGACACCAAGGAAAAAGCGTAGGATTACGCGACGCAGCCCCTTTGCCTCGACCAAACCGACACCCATGACACTAAAATTATCTTATCTTCCCCTTGTTTTATTATTGGCCAGCTGTGCGCTACAGCCGATTACTGAACCTCGTCGGCCGAATGCGAGCAACGAGCCAACACCGGTCCCGACCGCTGCAGCGGTTGAAAAGCCAACCTACACCGTCGAACTGGGCACGGTCGACGAGCAGCTGCTAATTTCCGGCCGGGTTGCCCCGATTGAACAAACCGATTTGACCTTTGGTTTAGATGGGTTGGTCGCTGAAGTTTTCATTGAGCAAAACGATAAAGTCGAAATAGGGGACCCGATCGCCAGACTAGATACAACCTTGATTGAACAAGAGCTTCAATCAGCAGAAGCCAACTTGTTTGTAGCAGAGGCTGAACTGGCCGCAGTCCAGGAAGGAAATCGGGTAGAGCTACGCCAAACTGAAATTAATCGTGATCAGATTCAGCTCCAGCTAGACTATCAGATTGCACAGGCGGGTGATTCCCCCACGGCCGAACAAGCGTTGGCCATCAATCTGTTAACCCTTGACTTAGAACGTGCAGAACTCGATTTAGATGAACTCAACATCAATTTAGACCCCGTACTAGAAGCACGTGTGGCGCAGACACAACTAATTGTTGATGATTTAAACAATAAAATAGATCGGACGATGTTGGTATCAACCGGGGCTGGGCGGGCACTATCGGTCAATATTGATGGGGGAGATGGGGTTACGGCCGGAGAAGTTGTCGTTGTAATCGCAGATCTCACTCAGCTTGAAGTTAGCGTCCCGATGCCCTCCTGCGATATGCGAGATTTGGCAGAAGGGATGCCGGCAAAGGCGATTGTGCCAAATCGGCCGGACATCGATGTGCCGATGACGGTACGCCAGCTCCCCTACCCCTTTGGCAGCGGTCAACAATCTGATGAAGAAAACTGTAATGTACGGGTTGCGTTTAACAACCCCAATGTCTCATCCGAACTCGACCCTGGGGACCGGATCAGCATGATCGCCCAGCTGGCGGTAAAAGAAGATGTGCTGTGGCTTCCCCCGGCCGCTATTCGAGAGTTCAACGGCCGGAGCTTTGTCGTTGTCCAAGATGGCTCGGTGCAAAAAAGATTAGATGTCTCGATCGGACTCAGAAACCAAGATCAAATTGAAATTGAAACCGGCTTAGAAGAAGGCCAAGTGGTGATTGGACCCTAGAGGTCTCCAACGGACCCGTTGTAGGCTACTAGCGGGTTGTGGTTAGAGATAAATCTCCACAAACGACGGCTCACGGTCCCCGATTAACATGAACTTCCTTCTAAAAACACTCGCCATCGCCCAAGTCACGCTCAAACGGCTATCGTCCCAATTGGGAATGACGTTGGCGACGACTTTTGGCCTGACAATGGCTGTCGCCTTATTGGCCATTGTGCCACTGTATGCAGATGCGGTTAACTTCCGAATTTTGGAAGAAGAGCTGGCCAATGATGCCACCAACAATCGCCCCCCGTTTGCATACATGTACTCGTATGTGGGGACTTGGTACGGTCACGTTGAACTCGATGCGATCGAGCCGGTAACTGACTTCCTGTTTAACGAAGCGGCCGACATTTTAAACCTGCCCCAAGAGATGGCGGTCCGACATATAAAGTCACCGACGTTCAAACTGTTCCCATTAGACGCGACCAGCTACAGAAACGACGAATCCTTAGGGTTTATGAACTTCGCTTCTACCTCCGGCATCGAAAATCAAATTCAGATGGTCGAAGGGGATTTCCCCACCGGCACCGCTCTGGTCGGAGAGGCGCTCGAAGTGGTCATTACACAATCTTTTGCTGACGAAGTTGGCTGGCAGGTGGGTGAAGAGTATTTAGCCCTCGACCTTGAAGATGACACCAACCAGACAAGTTTCACCGTCCGCGTCACCGGGATTTGGGTGCCTACCAATAGAGAAGCCCCGTTTTGGTTTTACTTACCAGAAGCGTTCGACACACTGTTTTTAGTCAACGAGCCAAGCTTTGAAAACGCGATCGGCCCAGCGCTAGACAATGAGATCGCCTTGGCCCTGTGGTATCTAGTTCTAGACGGTAGCCGTGTGGGGACAGAAGAGGTTGATTCGCTGATTTTTGGGGCGGCCCGTATCGATCAACGTATCGATCTGCTGCTGCCAAAATCGAGCGAGTTTTTAGCCCCAACCGATGCGTTGCAAATCTATCGGCAGTCGGTCTCCGAATTGGCGATTTTGCTCTACACATTTGATGTCGCCCCGATCTGGCTCGTCCTTTCTTTTGTTGTGCTCGTCGTCGGCCTGGCGGTCAGCCAACAGAAAAATGAAATCGCGGTAATGCGCAGCCGGGGCAGTACGCCGGGGCAAGTTTTGGGGATGGCGGCCCTAGAAGGGGTGCTACTCGGATTAATCGCCTTTGTGCTGGGCATTGTCCTAGCCGTTGGGTTAACACAAATCGTCGGCCGGTCACGAAGCTTTCTCGATTTTTCAGGCACCGACGTCGTCCGCATGGTCGTGACACGACAGGCGATTTACACCGGTGCCATCGCGATTGTGCTCGCCATTATCGCACGCATCCTGCCGGTTATCAGCGCCTCGCGCCACACCATCATCACGTTCAAGCAAGAGCAAGCCCGTTCATTGGCCCAACCCTGGTGGCAACGTATCTGGCTCGATATGATTTTGCTTTGTGTTGTCGTGTACGGCTTCTACCTGCTGCAACAACAGGGGAGCATCGGCCGGGTCAGTGAGGGTTCAAATGCGGCCGATCCGTTCCAAAATCCACTTCTATTGCTGTTACCCGCTTTAGGCATCTTTGCGCTCACCCTAGTCTTCCTACGCATTTTGCCTTGGCTCATGCGGGGGCTGGCCGCAATGCTCAATCGCACCCAAAGTGTCGGACTGCTACAGGCGGTTCGCTATTTGGCCCGCACCCCGCACCATTATCGGCCGCCGCTTAGCCTGCTTGTGCTCACCGTGGGATTGGCCGTCTTCACCGCGTCGTTGGCACGCACTGTTGATCTACAGCTTTATGACCAACAGTTTTACGAGATAGGTGCTGAGATCAGTATGGTCACACAGCCCAGTCCACCCGCATTTGGGGGTGCCGAGCCAGGTGAAAATGACTCATTCACCTATTTGCCGGTCAGCGACTATGAAACAATCGATCAGATCAAACGTGCCGCTCGTGTCGGCAGCTATACGATGGAGGCACAGGTAGACGGGGTCACCCGCACCGGCCAGTATATCGGTGTTGATCACGCTGATTTCCGTGATGTCGCCTATTGGCGTTGGGATTTTTCAAATTACCGGCTGGGTTCTCTTATGAACGCTCTAGGTGATCGGAGCAACGGCATCTTGGTGCCAGAGTCGGTCATCAATCAATCGACGCTCAGTGTCGGGGATCCTATTCGCTATTCGGTCCGGCTCGATGAGACTCTGATTGAATTTGATGGGATCATCGTCGGGACGTTTCGCTACTTTCCAAGCTGGCAACCGGCCGAAGAAGAGTACCTAATCGTTGGAAATTTAAACACCGTGTTTGAAAAAGCGGGTGGCGAATTTCCTTATCGCGTTTGGGCAGATTTAAACGGCCCTGTTGTGGATGAGAGCCTATTTAGAAGCAATCTGGCTGATCGCCAACTGTTTAACACATTTTGGGCCGAACCACGTGAATCGATAACTCGCGCACAGGCTGAACCGGAAAGGCAAGGGTTATTCGGAATATTGTCTGTTGGGTTTATCGCATCGGCCGTACTCACCGTACTCGGCTTTTTCCTGTACACCCTATTTTCGTTCCGGCGGCGCACGGTTGAGCTCGGCATTTTACGTGCGGTTGGCATCTCCCGCCGCACCATGACCGGTATCATCGCTTGGGAACTGGCATTGCTAATCCTCTCCGGTTTAATCATCGGTACCGCTCTAGGCATCGTGGTCAGCCAGCAATTTATCCCCTATTTGCAGGTTGGCACAGAGGCAAATATCGCCCCACCCTATTTGGTGGAAATCGCTTGGGAAGCGGTGATGCAGATTTATCTGCTGTTTGGAGGGCTATTCTTGGCGGCACTGGCTGTTTTATCTTGGCGATTGATGAACATGAAGGTATTCGAATCGATCAAGATGGGGGAAACGGTCTAATGAAAACAATTGGCAAATGGCAGATAGAAAATGGCGAACGCCTTGATCGCTCTTGGCTGATTCTACTTTTTACCTGTAACCTGCAACATGCAGCATCCGGAGGGCAAGGTGACTGATCCTTTAATCGTGTGTGACAGCTTGGTCAAAATTTACAAGATCGGTGATATCGAGGTGCTGGCTTTACAGGGGCTGGAACTATCGGTCAAACCTGGGGAAATGGTTGGCATTGTCGGGGCAAGTGGCAGTGGCAAAACGACCTGTTTAAACGTATTGGGTGGCTTGGTTCGCCCGTCGGCCGGCATGGTGCAGGTCAACGGAAAAAATCTACTCAAACTTTCAGATCGGGAGCTTGATCGCTACCGGCGAGAAGAAGTTGGCTTTGTATGGCAGCAAGGGGCACGAAACTTAATCCCCTATCTATCGGCCGTAGAGAATGTCCGTTTTCCGATGACGCTTAGCGGATTTTTAGGGGCAAAAGCGAAAGAACGGGCCGAATCACTGCTCGACTTGGTTGGATTAGGGCATCGCATGGATCACTATTTGCAGACCCTGTCGGGCGGAGAGCAACAGCGGGTGGCGATTGCGGTCGCCTTGGCAAACAACCCGACCATCTTGCTAGCAGATGAACCAACCGGAGAATTAGATTCCGCCACAGCCCAACAGATTTATGATGTGCTCCGTGATTTAAATAAAAACTTAGGGATGACGACGCTGATCGTCAGCCATGATCCGCATGTGGCTCGCCAGGTAGATCGAGTCGTATCGATCCGGGATGGCAAGACCTCGAGCGAAACGGTTCGCGTTCAGCGACGTTCAGACAAGTCTGACCCAGATTCCGAACAAGACGACCCGTTATCAAGTGACGAACAGCAGTTTGAGGAGCTAACGGTGCTAGATTCGGCCGGCCGTTTACAACTGCCCAAAAGCTATCGAGAAGCGTTAAACATCAATGATCGCGTCCAATTAGAGCTATCTGATGATCGGGTCATAATCCGGCCGGTGCAACGGGCAGAACTCAAAGATCAGCAAGGGGAAAATACCGATTCGAGTAATAGTCACGGAGAAACTGAGGTTAAAAAAGACACGACAGATCGTTTCTGGAATCGATTGCCGTGGCGCAGGGGGCAATCATGACGATAGCGATTAAGGTTACAGATCTAGAGCGAACCTATGGCTCTGGAGAGCAGCAAGTGCGGGCTTTAAAAAAGCTAAATATGGAAGTGCCAGTTGGTCAGTTCATGGCGATTAAAGGGCGGTCGGGCAGCGGTAAGACGACGCTTCTCAATTGTTTGGGCGGGTTAGATAAACCAACGGCCGGTAACATCGAAATTTTCGGGAGTGAATTAACCCAGCTAAACGATGATCAATTGACAAAATGGCGCCGTGAAAAAGTAGGTTTTATCTTTCAATCGTTTGGGTTGCTACCGACCCTATCCGCTTTTGAAAATGTAGAACTGATGTTACGCATCAATGGGGTCCCTTTTCGCCAACGGCAGCAGCGAATTGATCAATGCTTAGGGTTGGTCGGGCTAAACAAATGGTCAACCCACCGGCCGTATGAATTGTCTGGGGGGCAGCAGCAACGTTTGGCGATTGCACGTGCCATTGTCACCAAGCCACAGTTGATTTTGGCAGATGAACCGACGGGCGAGCTAGACACAGAAACGGCCGGTATCATTCTTGAACTCTTCCAAAATATTGTCGAAACTGAAAAGATCACCATCTTCGCATCAACCCATGACAGCTTGGTCGATGAATACGTCGATGGTGTTTTACAGCTTCACGATGGAGAAATCCTAAAAACCTAGCCACTCTCCCCCATCCAGACAAGAATTTAAACCCCGTTAAATCGCGTATTGATTGAATTTAATTTCACCATTCGCAAATCGTTCTAGCTTACTGAACAGATCTCTCAAATCTGAGTGGCATTCTCGATGATGATGTTCGTTCCGCTAAAATCAAAGCTTAATTTTGCAGAGACAACACAAGCGATTTATCAACTTATCATTCCGACAACAACGAAAAGACCACCGCCACATTTTCACCATACTCAATCCAGAGCGTACCTTCTTCGACCGAATAAGAGCTAGCATTTTCTAGGGCTTCTAACAACAAGTTTTCCTGCTGGCTGAGGCCAGCGTCTAAACAAGCTTTCCGTGTGGAACCCAGCGCTGAGATAACTAGCGTTTCCCCATCAGACACATACGATCCAAAGTAGCGATTACAGCCAGCATATCCACCGATCTTGTCATCTAGAAATTCAAGCGTCACCTCAACATCGGGCAAAGCTTCAACCCACGCATCATTCAAACTAAACGCCACTAATTTCCAGCTAGATCCATCCAAACCACTTGTAATGCCCCCTGTATCAGGTTCAATCATGATCAATTCAATGTCGATTTCCTGATCTCCTTGGTTTGCCAAGACCGGATGCCTCGTGTCGTTTATAAACAGCAGATCGCCCGACTTGCCATAAATGGCGGCCGATATTGAGTACATGTACCCTTCATTTAGGTCGCTCAACTTGTAGCTCAACTCATACGACATCGGCAATTGAGTAATGTCGGTGTAAGTGCGTTCCGCTAAAACGACAGAGGGGGCATCAGCCAGCGACACATCCTCGAGCTTTATAGTCACCGTACTCCCTTTTGGGATTTCAATGTAGTCGATCATATTGCGCACAGTGATGGTGCCTGAAAGATTTCCGGCCTCGGCCGCTGTTCCACCCTCATCTACGATGGGCTGAACCGTAATTAACTCAATGTCGATTTCTTGATCCCCTTCGTTTGTCATGACCGGGTGCATCGTATCATTAATAAACAGCAGTCTGCCGGCCGTGTCATAAATGGCGGCCGATATTGAGTACATGTACCCTTCATTTAGGTCGCTCAACTT
>JAHDEB010000199.1:5392-11577 GCA_020629055.1 Chloroflexota bacterium | reverse complement strand
AGACAGATTAAATTGAGATTGCTCAGTCAGTTGGCGCAGAATCACCCGGTCGACCTCACTATCGCTCATCGTTAGAAAATCAGTCGTGTCGAACATCGATCCCAACTGGCGCGATACTGCAACATGAACCGTTTGCCCGTTGGCGAAATCAATCACACTTGGCAAGTCATGCACTTGTCCCCATGCGAGAGAGCTGTCGATTTCAAATGTTCCAGTTTCTCCCGTCTTAGCGTGTTTCCATTCTCCCAGAAGGGTAATGGAGGAACAACAGTGTTATGGTCTAGCCTAGGGAGGGGTCTCGGCCGACCAGCTTTTGCCATCGGCCGAAAATTGTGCCTGTCCCATTTCCCACGTTAGCATGTATTGAATCGAGCCCGTTCCGGCCGGGGGCACATAAACTTCACGATTGAGTTCAACGTTTGTGTCTGTTTGGCCGGTCGTGGTTCGCAGCTCTGCATCGACACAGGCGGTGATTAACATACCGGTGATCAAGGTGAGCAGCACACAAGTTGCTAAAGCGAGTGGTCTGGATTTTGAGGATGGTTAGGAACGTTTGATGGTTCGCATTTTAAAAGTATCTAAGATTTCTCTGAAGGGGCTGTTTAAGAGTGATTTAGATTTGGTTTAGAGTGCCACCAGCATTGCCACTATTTGCTGTTGGGCCGAAGGGGGATGCCGGTCTTAAACGCTTTTTGCAGCGCTTTGGCATTGACCGGCAGCATGAGCTCTAAATCAGCCCCATTTGCATCTTGCACCCAGCACATTTCCGTGCCGTAATCGGCGTATGGCTGGACAAAGTCGGCCGAACCACGCTCTAAAGCGATCTGATGCGCTTGTTTGACATCTTGCACCACGTAGCCGATGTGATCCATGCCGGTCCCGAATTTTTCGCTAAATTCAAATTCTCGTGTCTCTTCATAACTAGGGCCAATGACCTCGATCATCGCTTGGCGTGAGCCGGCATCAAAATAACTGTCTGCCAAATAAATAAACGCGCCGCCGTGGTCGTAGATGTATTCAAAAACGGAGCGAAAGCCGAAGTGCTGTGCGTAAAATGCTTTGGTTCGCTGCCAATTGTCGCTAAAAATATCAAAGTGATGCAGTAAAAATTCGGCCGGTTGCGGGCCAACATTGGCAGGCTGAATCGATGTGTACCCTTGAACGACCTCGACCGGCACACGGCTATCGTCCCATACCATAAAACTTTGCCCATGCGGACCGCCGCTGGGGGGATGGATCGGGTCTAACCCGGCTTCTATTAGCTGTTTCCAAGAGGCGTCTAGATTTTCAACTTCAAATGCCAGATGGTGGAAGCCTGCGCCTCGCTGTGCGTGCCATGCTTGTTCGGCCGGGGTAAACGGCGCTCCGATCAACTCTAAAAACAGGGAAGAACCGGAACCTACCCATACGCTGTTGCGCTCAGCCGACTCAACTTTGGCACAGATTTGATGCCCCAAAACGTGTGTGTAAAAATCGACATTGGCCGCCAAATCATCACACAGAATGCCTAAATGGTGAATTTTGTATCGTTGCTGCATGGTTCAATTATAGGCCTAAATTCGGCCGTTGCCTGCAACATCTCGGCCGCTTATCGAGAATGTTTACTTGGGCATTTGTTTAAAAGAACAGTATATTAATGATGAGGAAAACCACCCATGATTTCAGCCGATTCGCACTTTACCAAAGCCGTTCACGCTTACCATCAGCAAGATTTTGATTCAGCCCTTCAGCTAACTGAAAAAGCTTCGGCCGTTCAGTCTGAAAGCCTGTTTTATCAGCAGGCTAAACTTTTTCTGCAGGACGTGGTCCAGAAGAAAAGTTCGGACGTGTACGCGTCACCTGAAGGGTTCGAAGCATTCATTCGCGGCGGGGGAAACATACCGCTTTACACAAATACGTCCGCCCATTTGAACCAAATTTATACAGAAGATGAACCCTCAACGTTGCTTGATATCGGCGTGGGGGATGGGCACGCACTGCTGCCTGCTCTTTCGCCAGCGATCAAGCGGTTAGATTGTGTAGAGCCGTCGGCCGCCATGTTGACATCTTTGGGAAAAAAGCTGGAAGCTCATTCCCTCGAGTCTCATCTTCATCCGATGACATGGCAGGCGTTTCGCGACGGTGTGTCCCGTGATCAAACTTGGCAGATGATTCAAATGACGTTTAGCGCGCATACATTTTTGCCAGAAGATCGCCCAGAATTACTCCGGTGGTGTGCTGAAAAGGGAACTCAGCTGGTGATAGTTGAGTTTGATGTCCCTGTTTTTGGCGATATGTTAAGCGCAGAGGTGATCGGATACTATGTCGAAAAATATGAGTTGGGGTTGGCCGAATATAGGGACCAGGAAATCGTTATGCAGCGTTTTCTGATGCCGGTCTTTTTTGGGAATTTTGCTCATGATAGCCAACGGCTGACCTTTGAACAACCGGCCGCCAATTGGCACACTGAAGTGCAAAATGCAGGGTTTTCAACGGTTCAAAAAGTGCCGGTTTATGATTATTGGTGGGGGCCAGCTTTTCTCTTAAAGGCCAGTCAATAAAAGATGTAATGTTTGAGAATCAGTCGATTGAATAAAGGATTGAGAACACAATGGATCGTTCAAATTGGTGGAATAAGTTAGACCCAGCATTGGCTGCGCCATTAGCCGATGTCTGGATTCCGATCGGGTTGCCTGGTTTTTCTGGGGAATCGAAGTCGAAGCGGACCGAGACGTTAAACGGCCGGTACGGAGAAGGTTGCTGGGACATGCAGCACATTGTTCGGGGAAAGATCGTACCAAAGTCAATCGCAATCATTGAATATGAAGAGGCTTATCGGCAGTTTTTACGCAGCCAACCCGCCCTAGTTCAATTTTTAGTAACCGTTTGTGGCAATGTCTATGACAATGCCCCCGAGAATGTGTTTGATGACTCCTACGATCAGCCGCATACAGCGATGAACCACTACCAAGATATTTCGGTGAGACAGGTGATTAGCGAACTGGCGGCCGATGACGATTGGCCTACTGTGACCCCCACACCAGAAGAAACGGTCTGGCTAACTGACTTGAGCGATGGAGAGAAACATCATTTTCCACGGGCCAATGGATTCCGTGGTGAGCATCTGCTTCAAATTCGGGAACCTGATTCACCCGGATTCCCGCTAAACCCGGCCGTCGTACCCTGCCATGACCCGGATTTAATCAACAGCTTGCCCAATAAAAGCGAATGGTATCACGCCGAGGGGTGTGCTCATCTATCGATTGAAGCATTTTGGCAAATGAGCAAGGTTTTGGTTGTGCGTTATGATCGATTTTTAGAGAGCGGGGCGCACAGAATGAATCCGACGAGACGGTTGTAGACGAAAGGGTAAAAACATGACGAATACAAAATTAATTCAAAATTGCGCCGTCTTACGGCTGAAAGATGATGATTCTGCGGTCATTGAAGCTGGGCAAGATGTCTTGATTCGTGGGGATAAGATTCACAACATTCGGCCGACGGGTGAAATAGATGCATCTACCGTTGATGAGATTTTTCCGGCCGATGGCATGGTTTGTCTGCCAGGCATGATCAATACTCATGCCCATATTCCGATGGTGCTCTTTCGCGGTCTGGCTGAAGATGTCTCTATTGCTCGTTGGTTTAATGATTTTATTTGGCCGTTAGAAAGCAATTTAACTGAAGAAGATGTCTATTGGGGCGCTCAGCTCGCCTTGGCAGAAATGATTGAAAGCGGGGTCACAACGGTTGCAGATCACTATTTTCATATGGATCAGGTGGCCGAAGCGGTACAGCAAGCGGGTTCCCGGGCTCTTTTAGGATGGGCCACGTTTAGCAACCAAGGGTACGATGTTCTGCAGCAAACGGCCGATTTTGTCTCTAGGTGGCAAAACAAAGCAGATGGTCGTATCCACACGATTATGGCCCCTCATGCCCCTTACACCTGTGACGACGCTTACCTAAAAGCAGCGGCCGAACATGCCAAACAGCTAGGTGTTGGGATTCATATTCATGCTTCTGAACGGCTGTTTCAAACAGAATCTAGCCTAGAGTCGCGCGGCATGACCCCGATTCAAGTTCTTGCCGAGACAGGCATATTAGACGTCCCTACAATCATCGCTCACGGATGCGGAATCATCCAAGAAGATATGCCATTGTTAGAGCAGGCGAACCATGTTGGGGTGGCACATGCCCCGAAAACCTATCTTAAATTGGGGGGCGATATGACCCCGATCCCGATGCTAAAAGCGGCCGGTATCCCGGTCGGACTGGCGACAGATGGGGCAGCAAGCAATGCGACCCTGAACTTATTTGAGGTGATGCGCTTAATGACGCTCATGCAAAAGTGGATCCCCAGTGATTCTGAGCAGATGCCAATCGGCCAAGCACTCAACATCGCATTTCGCGGGGGCGCGGCCGTATTAGGGATGGGGCAATCATTGGGTCAGATTGAAGAAGGCTTTTTGGCCGATTTAATGCTGGTCGATCTTTCTGGCATTCATCATCAGCCGGTGCATAATCCGGCCGCATCTCTCGTGTTTAATGTGCAACCACCCGATGTCAAAACGGTGTTTTGCAATGGGAAAGTTTTAATGCACGATCGCGAATTAAAAACACTCGACAAAGGCCATATCATTCAGCAAGTGAAGAAGAGTATGGAACGTTTAGCAAAACGGGTTCCTGAGAAAAGAATTCAGGTGTATAACCCATAGGACAATTAAAAATAGGATTGGTGAATGTTGACAGAACCTGTCGAAGTTGATGTTTGCTAAGTCGTTGGCCTCAGAAGACAATAATTCTTCATGTAAGCGTAGCGACGCTTAGGGCGTATAGTCACAAATACGATAATAGAAACGATGATAATTTTTGATACAGACTTGGGTTTAGGAACCCCGAATTGTGAAATTGATGATGGGGCAGCTTTGATCCAACTTTTAGGGCTTTTTCCAGAGCAGGTGGCGGCGGTCACGACCGTCCATGGGAACGGGACGATCGATGCTGTGGTGCAAAATAGCTGTCGCCTGCTTTCTTATTTGATGCGAACGGATATCCCGTTAGGCGTTGGGGCCGCTTGTGGTCTTATTGAACAAAAAGAGTGGTTTGCAACGTGGCAAGCCGCGTATGGCCCGACACCCGCATGGCCGGTTCCTGCGAACTTGCCCGCCTCGGCCAACCTAATCGTAGACTTAGTTCGGGCGAATCCCCATGAGGTCACTCTGATCGCTGTTGGCCCCCTAACAAATTTGGCCCTCGCGATGCGCATCGCCCCTGATATTGTCCCGTTGGTCAAACAAATTGTGACGATGGGCGGTTCTTTTGGCGATGCTGAACCAACCCCTGAATTTAATGCCCAGTGTGATCCCGAAGCGGCCCAAGCGGTGTTAACGGCCGACTGGCCGATAAAAATGATCGGGCTCAATATCACCAAGCAAATTCCGTTTTCGTTGGCTGATTTTGCCAGTTTGCCAGATTGGAACCCTGCGATTACCTTGCTTAAGGAGTGTGCACCCAGTTGGATTGAGCGGGTCACAAGCATGGGGTGGGGGAATGGGGACTGTTCGCTGCATGATGCGCTGGCGGTGTCGGCCGTAGCTGATGCGTCTCTATTTACTTGGCAAGATGTGGCTGTGCAGGTCTCCCTTGTTGGGGCTGAAAGAGGGATCACCCGAATGAGTGAACCTGTTTCCGGTGGACCAATAGTGCAAGTGGCAACCGCCGTTGATGCTGATCGCTGTCGAAAATTAATTATGCAATATTTGAACCCTTGGTAGGGGGTGGCCTGCTAACTAAGTGAACGTGCGATTCGTTGGCTTGCTAAATCAGCTTCTTTTCTGTGGGGTAAAACCCTGCTCTCGGTATCTTTAAGCTTGTTAATATCTAAAACTATGCTATTTTCTCGATACCATCTGTTTGTTGAAAGAGAACGATGCCCCCTACTGAAGAGGAGACGAAATGGTCTTAACAATTCGTATAAACGGGACCTTATCACAAGAAATCGGCAGTACCAGGATTCAAGTTGACCTACAAGAAAACGCCACCGTCAATGACCTGATATCACAATTAGCGGTACGCTATCCGCTTGCCGAGGCGACACTACAAAACGCAATCCCATTTGCGGCCGGCAAACACCTCTCCCCTGAAACAGTCTTAACCTCCACAACTCAGCTTGCCCTACTGATGCCGATAGCTGGTGGGTAAACGCT
>JAHDEB010000199.1:0-5292 GCA_020629055.1 Chloroflexota bacterium | reverse complement strand
TAACCTCCACAACTCAGCTTGCCCTACTGATGCCGATAGCTGGTGGGTAAACGCTATTTGTCGATCAAAACTAAATTGAAACCAAATAGAAAGATAGAGAATAGTCGGATGATTCCGAATATAAATGTTTAAACGTTATGTCAAAAGAAAAACAATACGCAGAATTGGTTGATCAGCTTGCTTACAAAGAAAAGCGAAGCGAGGTCATTGTTGCGTTGGTCGGCGCCATTAATGCGCGTGATTTAGCCAAGGTGGTTTTAGATGTGGAGCCCAAAAACGCCTTGATTGAGGGACTAACGCATGAAAACGCAAAAGTCCGCTGGTGGTGCTTGCAGCTCATGGATCACGTCGCAGATGAGTCATTTATTCCATATATTATTCCTCTGCTCCATGACCCTGTAGGTAAAGTTAGAAAACACGCCGTTCATGCCTTGACCTGTGACATTTGTAAACCTGATAGATGTGGGTTGGCTTTGAGCTTAGATGTTAAAGAACAAATTGAAAGGGTATCTGCAAAAGATCCTGATAAACGTGTCCGAGATGAGGCCCAAGCAGCACTTTTACAATGGAACTAGGCGGCTCTTTTTTACTGGTCGCTGGTTTTCGCTAAGCTTGGCGGTTGCATGGCTAACCTCTTCTCATTCCCTAAAGCCTTAATCCAATCGGCATCACCGATTGATTGAATCAGTTGATTTCCCAAAAAGTTGGAATAATTCTAAAAGGAGAAAAAAATGACAACGATCAGTAGTGCTCCCGCAGCATCCTCAAACGGATCTGCCAATGGCTTTTTAGGCCATGAAACCGTCTATGTTGATGAATTTTGCGATGGTATCCTCGATCCAAATAAACCATTTTTGGGGCCGGTGCGGGATGGGGGGCACATTATCGCCAATACAGCCCCTGGCTGTTGGGGACCTATGATTACGCCCGAGCTGAAAGGTGGGCATGAGGTCACCAAGCCGGTCGCGGTCGCCGGGGCAAAAGTTGGCGATGCGATTGTCATTCGCATTAAGGATATTAGCATCACTTCGATGGCGACAGCTTCGGGCAATGATGCTTGGGTAGAGGGTCGATTTATGGGTGACCCGTACGTTGCAAAATATGATTCAGAAAATGATGTCCTTAACCCTGAAACCTATGTCGATGGAATCGGGGAAGACGCGATTAAATATAAGTCAAACGGGAAACCTGCGACCCCGTTTGTTTTTACCAACGGATACACGATCGCTTTTAATAACAACCGATCTGTCGGTGTGACACTTGATAAAAATGGTGCTGAAAAGCTCGCAAAAGATGCGAAATATTATGCGGCGATGCCGGAAAAATCGGTCCAGCATTCTGTCTTAACGATGGCCCCCCATCACTTGGTGGGGATGGTCGGCCGTCTGCGCCCATTCATGGGGCAATTGGGCACCTGTCCTTCAATCCCCATGCCCGATTCGCACAATGCGGGTGACTTCGGATCGTTTCTAGTTGGTGCACCTCATCCGCAAGCGATTACCCCAGAAGAGCTGGCCCATCGTACAGACGGTCATATGGATTGTGATTCGGTTCGGGCGGGCTCAATTCTAGTTTGCCCAGTAAAAGTCGACGGCGGTGGCGTCTATTTGGGCGATATGCATGCGCTGCAAGGGGATGGAGAAATCGCAGGGCATACGGCCGACGTATCTGGAACGGTAACCCTCCAAGTTCACTTAATCAAAGGGCTTGAACTCGATGGTCCGCTTCTTTTCCCTGTCGAAGAAGACCTCCCGTTCTTGGCCAAACCTTTGTCAGATGCGGAACGTGCACAAGCTGAGGCGGTTGCCCAAGAGTGGGGTGTCGCGGTTGAAGAGACGATGCCGGTTTCTGTTATCGGAACAGGACCTGATTTGAATTCTGCGACCGAAAATGGGTTACAGCGGGCGGCCGATTTGCTCGACACCACGGTGCCAGAAATCATGAATCGGGCGACGATAACAGGCGCTATCGAAATTGCTCGGGCACCTGGGGTCATCCATGTGTCGTTCAGAGCACCGACCGCCAAGCTGAAAGAAAAAGGGTTGCTACCATTTGCACAGGACCAATACGGAGCCTAGAGGCAACACTTGAATCGATGGAGGATAGAGATAGAGACGCAGTTTGTCTAGTCAATATTCTGACATAGCACACGCCCCTATCTCTATCCCCACTCCCTATCCTTATAACAGAAAAATGAATCGACAAGAACGAATCGCCAACGCTTTAACAAAACAGGGTTTAGACGCCCTACTCATCATGTCTCCCACCGGCACAACCTACCTTTCAGGCTGCTTTTTACTGACGCAAACGGTCATCCCTGAAAGGCAAGCGTTTGTGTTGCTGACGGCCGATGGGGCGTCTAGCTATTTGGTCTGCAATCTTGAAATTCACTCGGCCGAACGGAGCAGCCGAATCAAGGAGATTCATCAATACGTCGAGTTTGCGGAAGAACCCTCGGCCGCCGTTGCAGAGTTGCTGCGTCAAAAGGGGTTGTCTAAAGGAAAGATCGGGATCGAGTCGTCAAAGATCCCATATTCGACCCTTTCCCATTTAAAACAGTCTTTGCCACAAGTAGAATTTGTTGGGTGGGATCGTGAATTTAGCCAAATGTTGATGGTCAAAGAACCATTTGAAGTAGAAGCGTTGGCGCAAGCGGGGCAAGCGACCCGCACTGCCATTGAAAATGGGATGGTGAATGCCTCGCCCGGCTGTCGCGAACGGGATGTTGCAACGGCGATCTTAACGGGAATCATGGACGGCGGCATTGTCCCTCTGTTCAATGTGTTTGCCAGCGGCCCCCAAATGCTAGAAACGCATGCCGAAGCGACAGAGCGCTTGCTTCAGCCACAAGACATTGTGCGGGTTGATATGGGTGGCCGCCTGTCGACCAATAGCTATCTGTCTGATATGGCCCGAACGGCCGTGGTGGGGGAACCAACGGCCGAACAAAAGTCGACTTATGCAAAACTATGTGCAACGCAGTCTGCGGTATTTGAGCAGATAAAGCCTGGGGTGCCGATTTCTGATCTGTTTAACGCGTGCGTATCAACTTATGAACTTGAAGGATTGCCATTTCAAATGCCCCATATCGGGCACGGGATGGGGATCGGCCTGCATGAGGCACCGATGATTAACGGGAAAAACCACACCTTGCTTGAAGAAGGGATGGTCCTGAATATCGAGCCATTTGTGGCGCTACCCGGCCGGAATGAAAGCTATCACATCGAAGATTTGGCCGTTGTCACCGCTGATGGATGCCGTCTGTTGACCCAGCCTCATACACAGTTAATTCGCATCCCCGCCTAAACCGATTTCAGTGCAAACTTAGGGCAGTAAAGTATACTTGTGGGTACTATGAAAAAAGCTGAAAAGGTGGCTGAAATCGGCCGCATCCTCGAAGAACTCTACCCAAACCCACCGGTGCCGCTCGACCATACGAGCAACTACACGCTGCTGATCGCCGTCTTGTTATCGGCCCAATGTACCGACAAGCGGGTGAACTTAACGACGCCAGAGCTTTTTGCAAAAGCGGACACCCCTCAAGAGATGGTTAAATTGAGCGTCGAAGAGATCAAGGGGATTATTCGGCCATGCGGCCTATCGCCACGCAAAAGCCAAGCGATTTGGGATCTGTCCCACATTTTGCTAAACAAACATGGTGGAGAGGTTCCCCAAACGTTTGAAGAGCTTGAAGCTTTGCCCGGGGTGGGGCATAAAACCGCCAGTGTGGTGATGGCACAAGCGTTTGACGTCCCCGCCTTTCCGGTCGACACACACATTCATCGACTCGCCTATCGTTGGGGGCTTTCGACGGGGAAAAATGTCGACAAGACAGAAAAAGATTTAAAAAGACTGTTTCCTAAAGAGATCTGGAACGATTTGCATTTGCAGATCATCTTCTTCGGCCGGGAGCATTGCCCAGCGCGGGGGCATGATCCGTATGTTTGCCCGATTTGTTCGAAGTTCGGCCGGAAGACGCTGTTTAAATAGTTAAGTTGTGATTATTCAGCAGTTTGGTCCAGTTTGACAAAAGGATCTGTGCTCTTCGAAAAGATAAGCTAAAAACTGGGCCAATCTGGCGAACATAGTTGGGGCACTGAATAATTATGTTAAGTTTTATTTTTATTAAAGAGGAAAAAATGAACCAAAAAATCGTTGTCGCAATTGTGTTTTTTATCGCCGCTATTTTAATTATGGGGACGAGCATTGCTGCCTCTGTTAACGGGCAAGATGCGAACTGGGCGTTGTTGGTCGGTGGTTGCTGTTTTCTCGTGGCCGGTGCCGTTTGGCTTGTTCAGGGGATTCGGGCCAAGAAATAAACAGGGATGAACCATCACATAAAATAGCGGTGGGTCGTGGGTAGAAGGATGATTTAAATGTTTTTAGCGTCTTAAAAATATTCAATGATTTAAAAGAAATCCAAACCTTGAAAAGCGAAAATCGATTGCCTATGATTGGTTTGTGATACAAGAACTGCCTCAAACAAAAGCGAATAGACTAAAAATTTCCCAAGCTTTTCAACATGTCAACCGGGTTGATATATCGATCCCGTGTGTCGTAGAGGGGCAAATGGGTAAAACGATGGTCGACAATGTGCATGCACCTGCGGTGTTTCAAATTGAAGTCGGCCCTTTCAACTATTTTGCAGGTGACCCAAGCTCAGATGCTGGCAAAAAGCTGCTCGAAGCGCTGGAACCCAACCGGCTCGTGATGCCTTCTGCCGAGGGATGGATTGAAGCGATCCAAGCCAAGTTCAAAGAAGATATGATCGGCTTTGATCGATACAGATTTTCGGCCGACAGCCTGTCTAGAACCGACCTGCAAACATTAATCGATGCTTCCCCCCTTGCACCCCATATCAAACAAATAGATTTGAACTTTGCCGAGCAAATATGGGGAACAGAATTCTTTATTGATCTAGGCGACTATGAGTCGGCTGTAGATTTTTGTGAACGGGGGGTTGGTTACTATTTTGAAGAAAAAGGTAAAGCGGTCGGTGGTGCGTACGCATCCCTCGTCTGCAGTGAAGGGATTGAAGTAAGTCTTTTCGTTCAAGAAGCACATCGACAACGAGGAATTGCGAGCCTTTTGTCGGGCAAACTTTTACTTTGGTGTTTGGAACGGGGGTTGAGACCCAATTGGGATGCCGCAAACCCGATCTCTTGCAAGCTGGCTGAAAAGCTGGGATATACGCCAAGCGGAACCTATCGAGCGTTTTATATCAGGCCAAGTTCGAGCAGCTAAAACCGGGAACTAAATTTCGTCGTTTTTTTCGAAAAGGGGATTTAGATT
>JAHDEB010000198.1:4011-11637 GCA_020629055.1 Chloroflexota bacterium | reverse complement strand
CCGCTTCAAATTTATTCGAACGTAAGTGCTAAATTATAGCATGAATACAACACCTTGTCTTTATATTTTGATAGGATGTTAAGCGGCCGTGTAGCATTTTAAGAACTGGCTCCCCAACCCGATCGAACTTCGAAAGCTTTGTATTCTTAATTGAAACCTTCGAAGCATGATCGGTAAAATTGCCCGCTTTATTCCCCGATTCTGGCCCACCGGCCGGGGATCTCTACAAACGTCCGGTCTTTCTCTTCATACTTGTCCATATCAGCCGTCTGGAAAATATAGGTTCGGTTCGTCATACTCGTCATCGCTGCATGGTTCCCATCTTTGTCTAAGGCGACGAGATTCATACCGCCGATATAATCGCCCCCTAAATCTAACAAATCTTCCATCGCTCGACGGCCCGCTTCTTCAACCGACATCCCCATTTTCATATAAAAAACCACGCTATGAGCCGTGTTTGCCCGGATCGCCATTTCCCCCATGCCGGTGCACGCCGCACCACCGTAACGATTGTCAGCATAATTGCCTGCTCCGATAATCGGGCTATCGCCCACTCGGCCGGGATACTTCCAAGCCCAGCCGCTGGTGCTGACCCCGGTGCACATGTCTCCATTTTTATCGATGGCGATAAAGTTTACCGTGCTGTAGGTTCTTTCTGGGTCCGTCGCAAGTTTGACCCATTCGCGCAATGGGGTCTCGTCACCCAAGGTTTCTAACACATCGGCCGGCATGTTGTCGCGCAGCTTCTTGCGCCATGCTTCTACAACTTCTGGTGTCAAAAGCTCGTCCCACTGTTCCGCCTGCATTTCTCGGGCAAAGCGCTCTGCACCATTCCCTGCAAGCAGAACGTGGGGCAAATTGTCCATCACTTGGCGTGCCACTGAAATCGCATACGGATGCCCTTTCATCGCTGCAACCGCGCCGCTGGTCAGATCACGGCCGTTCATAATGCTGGCGTCTAGTTCAAGCTCGCCCATAATGTTGGGCCAGCTGTTGTACCCAACGCTGTGGTCTTCGGGATTGGCTTCTACCGGCCGAATGCCTGCTTCAACCGCATCTAGGGCACTGCCCCCATTTTTCAAAACCTGCATCGCGTCATCGATGCCTACTCGTCCATTGCTACTGGCTATTACAATCATGGGTAATTTTTTTGATAGAGGTAGTTTGATTTTTTAGCTGAGTTAGAGCACAAGCCGCTGCTAAATAAACCAATTATTTGATTCGTATTCTATATTGGTACGATGTACCATTTGCATGTTGTCAATACATTGACGCACGATTATACTGTCGTTACGTCAAATAACGTATTAAAGGAAACTATACTTTTGTTTAAATTGATCATTCTCAACAACATATTTTTCGTAGGTGGGTCACCTCTACGATGTTGTTGCTAAAACACCCCCGTTTTAGTTTTTTGCCTACACTTTTTTTTACCGTTACCCATACAATTTAAAAATAGACCTCAGTAGTTAAGCGAACCGTTTTCGGCCGCTTGTTCTGTGCTTCTATAAAATCATCCGACCTTAGGAGAAAATATTATGGCAAAAAATGATGCCTCTTTTAAGCCCGAAACACTTGCCGTGCACGCAGGCGTACAACATGACCCCCAAACTGGTGCCGTCATGACCCCGATTTATCAAACTTCAACCTATGCCCAAAAAGATGTCGGGGACATGTACAACGGATATGAATATTCGCGTACCGATAACCCGACACGGACTGCGCTTCAAGCTTCTTTAGCTAGATTAGAGGGTGGGGATTTTGCACTAGCCTACGCATCAGGTATGGCCGCCATTGATAATTTGCTTCGTTTGGTTAAACCAGGTGAACACGTCCTCAGCGGCAACGATGTTTATGGTGGAACATTCCGTCTGTTTGATAAGATCTTGAGCGAATATGGGATTGAGTTCACCTTTGCTGACACGACTGATCCGGCCGCCGTTGAAGCCGCCATCCAAGACAATACCAAGCTGTTATGGTTAGAAACCCCGACGAACCCGATGCTAGGGTTGAGTGATATCGAGGCGTTGGCAGCGGTATGCAAAAAGAAAGGGGTTTGGCTGGGTGTGGACAACACCTTTGGGTCACCCATTATTCAAAATCCGATTAAGCTGGGAGCAGATTTTGTGCTTCACAGCACCACAAAATATATCGGCGGTCATTCTGACGTGGTTGGTGGCGCGATTATCACCAGCAATAAAGATGCGTATGATCGGCTGAAGTTTTTACAAAATGCGATCGGTGCGGTTCCCGGCCCGCAAGATTGCTTTTTGACGTTACGCGGTATTAAAACATTGGCGTTACGGATGGAGCGCCATAGCGAAAACGCCTTAAAAGTGGCCCAAATGCTGGAAGACCATCCGGCGATAGCCCAAGTTATTTATCCGGGACTCGAATCACACCCGCAGCATGAATTAGCTAAAAAGCAGATGCGCATGCCAGGCGGTATGATCTCATTCATCATGAAAGATGGGGAGAAGGCTGCCCGCGTGATCGCCCGTGAAACAGAGCTGTTCACACTGGCAGAATCACTTGGTGGCGTCGAATCGTTGATTGAGCTGCCGGCCCCGATGACCCACGCATCGGTTGCCGATTCACCGATGGCGATTGATCCTGGCCTGGTCCGTATCTCTGTTGGTATCGAGCATGTTGACGATTTGATGACCGACTTAAAAAGCGCTTTAGCCAAGCTGTAATCTACGATTGATTGTTTGCTGAATTTACGGGAAACAGTCTAGAACAAAGTTATGACAATTGATTTAACCAATCATCCAAATGTATTTAATAACATCGCCGAAACTGTGGGGAATACCCCTTTGGTTCGGTTGAATTCGGTGGTCGATGGGCTACCGTGCCAGATGTACGCAAAGGTTGAATATTTTAACCCCGGTGGCAGCGTAAAAGACCGCATCGGCTGGGCCATTGTTGAAGATGCAGAGAAATCCGGCCGATTAAAACCGGGCGGGACAATAATCGAATCGACCTCAGGTAACACCGGGGTTGGCTTGGCAATCGCCGCGTCACTTAAAGGGTACAAAACGATTTTTGTGATGGCGGATAAGCAGTCGCAGGAAAAAGTGCAGACGTTAAAAGCTTATGGCGCTCAGGTGTTTGTAACCCCCACGGCCGTCGAGCCGGATGACCCGCGTAGCTATTATTCTGTGGCAGCTCGGCTGGTTGAAGAAACGCCCAATGCGATCTTAGCCAATCAATATCACAATCAGGTCAACCCAGATGCCCATTATGTGAGTTCAGGGCCGGAGATTTGGGACCAAACCGGTGGGAAGATTACCCACTACATCGCAGGGATGGGGACCGGCGGTACGATCACGGGAACCGGCCGGTATTTGAAAGAAAAGAACCCGGACATTCAGATCGTTGGTGTTGACCCTTACGGCTCGATTTTGTACGAGCTGCATAAATCAGGGACATACACTGAAGCGGAGAACTATTTAACGGAAGGCGTAGGGGAAGACTTTTTACCCACGACGTTAGATTTAACCGTTGTCGATAAGATCATGCGGGTCAACGATCGCGATTCGTTCTTGATGACCCGCCGTTTAACCCGTGAAGAAGGGATCTTCTGCGGTGGTTCGTGCGGATTTGCAGTGGCCGGTGCCGTGGCATATGCCAAAGAACAGAACTTGGGTCCAGACGACGTGGTGGTCGTGATTTTGCCGGATAGCGGTTCACGGTATTTGGGCAAAATCTTTAATGATGATTGGATGCGTGAGCAAGGGTTTATCGCGCCACTGCGAGATGTGAATTCAGCACTGGCAATCGATATCCACAATGCAAAATCGGATACCACCATCTACACTGTAGATTGTGACACGCCGATTGAAGATGTCGTTGAGTTGATGAAGAAATACGATATTTCTCAAATTCCGGTCGTGGATGAACATGAACATCTGCAGGGGATGGTCTCTGAGGTTAATCTGTTGAGTCACATTGTGGCGGCCGACAGCGACTATCAGCGGGGCCAACCGGTACGCAGCATTATTGACCCCGACCCGACATTGGTGAGCGCTGACGCAACGTTAGACGCGTTAATGAAGGTGTTTAACGACAAGCATGTTGCGGTCATTGTTTCTGATCAACACATTCAAGGGATTTTGACCAAAATCGACATGCTCGATTTCTTGTCATCGAATCTGTAAATCTGCACCCCGTGCGTACCGTCTAACAGGTGGTACGCATGGGGTTTTACATTCGAGCCGCGGATTCATATATTTTTTTGCGGTAATTTGTGTAGGTTAGTGCTTCTAATTAAAGAGTCAACGGGGCTAAGCTTATACTCGGTGGGTTTGTTGCAACGGATTGCCCGAATATCCACGGATAAACAATTCAAAATCTGAGAGAGTCTGTGCCATCCTTTGCAAAAGACAGTTAAACAAAACTAAAAATAAACAACCTGTTTTTATAGAGGAGTCTGCAAACGCCCAAAACTTCTGCCGTGCGGCAAAAACTGTGAAAATTGAATAGTAGAGTAGGGAAAATTGTAGGCTGGCACTTATGCCCGATGGTGTAGGCACAGGTGCCTAGCGATGGGTCTCTCTGAGGATCAGTCTGTATTTATAGTGGATATAGAGCGGAATTACCACAGTACTTTTGTCAATGATGAGGCAAGGGCAACGGATGTTGAGGCATGTTTAAACCCTTCGGCTTGTAAATTAATGCTGTGAAGGCGTTGTTTGCGAAGGAATTTAAATCATGGACTTTCAATTTGCATTTTTGTGTGTGTGCGGGGGCGGTTTAATATTCGCCGCACTATTTTTTAATGGGCTGTATCTGCGAAATGTTCTTCGCGGCCGAAAGGCCCATGTCCGTTTGGCTGAGTCTGGCGGCTATCGATTGTTGAATGATACGGCGAAAGAACCTCAAAAAATATTTGGAGGGGAGCAGAACGGCCGCCTGTTTGCCTTTCGGGCTGCGGCCGATACCTATCGATCTTCTGATGGAGATGGGACATCTAGCGTGCGAGTACGGCCGTTGATTCAAATAATCTTCCCGCTGTTCCATTCAGACTTTGATTCATTTACTCTGCTTAAGAAGAGTCGGCTGACCGGTAGCCCGGATGAATTTGCAAACGTTTGGACCGCAACACCTGATGACGATCGATTAACGGCCGAAAAGCAGCAACTGCTTATGGCGTTTGCGGTGGAAAATGCACACCCGGCCGGGTTTCACTGGCCCAGCTATCGATCCAAGCCGGAAATTCGCAGGCTGAGCATTGTGGAACGAAGCAAATGGAAGAATAGTTTTCCGGAGAGTCTGTTTGCAAATGCGGCCGGGCTGCTCATTTATGATCACCCTGACGGCAATATCGAATTAAACCAGTTTCAAGAGATTCTTACCCAGCTTGAAGCGATTGTCGTTGTGCTAGAAAAGTAGAGGGTCGGTGTGACGGAATTAACCGTCAATCAGATTGTCCGGCCGTTTACCAGCCAGTACTCGCTGACAGTTGCCGAATTGGGCTCGATTAATCGCATATTGCCGTTCAACGGTGCCGCTGGCGATGTGAGGGGTGCAGATCACATTGGGCAATTGCAAAATCGGATGATCCGGGTTGGGCGGTTCAGGGTCGTACACATCGATCCCGGCCGCAAACAAGTGACCTGATACAACGGCGTCATACAGGGCATCGATATCATACGTTTGGCCACGGCTGGCGTTAATAAACGTCGAGCCAGGTTTCATTTTTGCAAACTCCGCTTTCCCCATCATCTTTCGGGTTAAATCGGTTAATGGGACATGCAAGGTGACGATATCGGCCGTCGATAAAAGCTCATCTAAAGAGACCCGAGTCAGCTCATACTGTTCCTCAAATTCGCTGGCGATCTCAACGATATCTGTGTAAAGGATCCGGCAACCAAAAGCGTGGGCCAAATGAGCCACCCGTTTGCCGATACGACCCAATCCCACGATGCCCAACGTTTTATAGGCGACATTGTGGGAGCCCTCGCGCCAACCAAACATATTCCAGCCACCGCTGCGCATGCTTTGCTGCACGGCCGGCAGTTGCTTGAACAGGGACAAAATCAGCATAAAGGTATGTTCACCAACCCCTTCGGGCGTCATGGCCGGGGTGACCGCAACCGGAATACCCATATCGGCTAACACGGCTGTAGCGATGCCGTCGTACCCCACACCGTTATGCATCACCAGCTTGCAGTTGGTCATCAACTTGGCTTGATGATCAGGTAGAACGGTGCAAATCAAAAAATCGGTTTTAGGTAGGATTTCGGCCGCACGATCCTCATCTTTTAAGTCAAGAAAAACCACATCAAATTCAGGCGGTTTAATTTCATGAACCACAGTTTGAATCCATGGATGACAGGTGGTGAATACAACTAAGGGCATTATTTTTTCCTCACGATTAAGGTTGGGGTCGCCCGGAATTCATGTCCGGCCGGGGGTGTTTCTTTTTCGGCGATTAAGGATAGGTTCGGAAAGCGATCAAACAGCATGGGGAGCGCGATAGTCGCTTCAAGGCGAGCCAGCGGCGCACCAAAACAGAAGTGGGGTCCATACGCAAAGCTTAAATGCTTGTTCGCATTGGGGCGATAAATGTCAAAGATATCCGGTTGATCAAAAAAGCCGGGGTCACGATTGGCGGCACTCAGCATGCCATAAATTTTTTCTCCTTTGCGGATCGGGATCCCTGCGATTTCAACGTCTCGTACAGGGAAGCGCATAGCGGTTTGGACCGGTGATTCCCAACGCAACGATTCTTCGATGGCGTTGGGGAGGAGCACCCCATTTGATTGAATATCGGCCAGCTGGTCTGGGTGTTTTAGCAAGGCCCAGATCGTGTTCGACAGCATAGCGGCCGTCGTCTCGACCCCACCAAAAAAGGTAAGTGCCACATTGGAGACGATTTCTTCTGTTGTGAGCTGACTTTTTGCGTCATGCACAATTTGGCTTAAGACCGAGTCATTGGCCGTTTGTTGAAGCGTGTCGATTTCATGCAAGACGAGCTGGCGAAAGGTTTGAAATGCCCGCTGCCCTCGTTCGCGAATGGTTGGGTCAAATTTAATATTGCCGATAGCGGCCCCGAAATCGGCGTAATAGTCCCGAAACTGAGATAAATCATCAACCGGGAACCCGAGCGTTGCTACCACGATTGAGACCGCCAGTTGATCAGAAAAGGCTTGATTCAGGTCGATTTCGTCGTGCTGGTCTAAATGTTTGGCGATGTTACCGACAATCGCGGCCGCCGTTTGTGTGATCAGGCCACTATAAAATTTTCGAGCGTGGCGCGGCCGATAAGGCTCGACAAAGACATCGCGTATTTTTTTGTGCGGTGGTCCGTCTAAGCTCAGCATCATCGGCCCAAACGTATCTTCCATCGGATTGATTTGATCCCCTTCTGGCTCCATGGTGAAGGTTTCTGCATCGCGCAGCAGTTCAAGGACATCGGCCCGTCGGGTGACCAACCACATGTTAAACGCAGGCACCCAAGAGACCGGTTCATGGGCGATCATTTGTTGAAAGATCGGATACGGATTTTTAGACATCTGGTCGAGGGTGACCGTAGCGCCTATGGGGAAGTTTTGGGTGGGTGTCATCGGCTAATTTTGGTGCAAACGGCTGGGGAAGGCCAACAGAGTTTTGCCTAAAGTG
>JAHDEB010000198.1:0-3911 GCA_020629055.1 Chloroflexota bacterium | reverse complement strand
GCACTCCCCAAGTTATTCTAGCTGTTTTAAAGCGGCCGAGAGTTCTTGGATCGCTTTAGAGTTAAGCCGATACCCTTTCTTCGCCTTATCGATGCGCAATTCGTCGATCAGGCTGGTGGCAACCAACTGGCGTAAATGGCGTGAAGCGGCCGATTTGTCTAGCTCAAATCGCTCGATTAAGTCGGCCGTACTCAATGTTCCTGCTTCGGCCAAGGCCAGTAAGATCGCCACACGGTTTTCATCTGCCAATGCTTTGCAGCGATTCACAAAAGTCGTTTTATCAAAATCAGGAGAGTTCGCTTGTAGCTCTCGGGCCGGAAAGCCGATGATCAGACTGTCGGCTGCGCCAAACCAGATGATGTATGGGCCGTTGTGGACGTGTGGCACAAAACGGACTTGGTCAAACTCTAGCAGCTTGTCTAATAAAAATGCGGGGTGCAAGTCCCGATCCGTTACCGCTTCAATCGCCTCTAAAACGGTGAGCTGATCAAGATTGATCGCTTGAAATGCGTTTACACAGGCTGCGATACGCGGTGCTACAAGCCGCCATTCACGCTCTAAGAACCGATGCCACACCATATTGATGTGAGAGATAAGCTCTTGTTTTAACCTGACGGGGTCATTCATCATGTCGAAGGCGAATTGGAAATCGACGATTTTCGCCCCATCATATTTATGCTTTGTGATTTCCTGAAAGTAGGTTTGAAAAGCTGAATAATCTTTAAGCAGATCGGCCGGATCTGAAGGTACAACCAGCTGATAGTCGGAAACCACAGCAAAGTGCACCGCATGGATCGCATTTTGAAACAGCTGATCCCGTAAGGCGACCGGCTCAAGGGTGTCGATAAACGTCACAAATTCGGGAATCGTTTTTAATGTCGTTTCTGGCGGGATGAGATTGATTAGCCCATCAAGATTAACCCAGCGAATGATCCCTTGTGACGCACGTTCAGCCTCGCTCATTTGATTGGCTGCGTCGATGGCCCACTGGCTTAATCCATTTAACTTTTCATGCGACCCCAAAGCGGTAAGGCTCATGAGCTGGCTGTAAAGGGGAGCGTCAATAACAGCGGCATCGACGTATTTGGGGGTCAAGAACATCATGATGGGTCAGGAAATTAGTTTCTCAAGTGAGTATCGCATCGAAATCAGGAAGCCTATCTTCGATATCTCGTACGACCGGAAAGGCATAGCAAGATAAGGCCACGATAGCAGATAGTATACCAGTGCCGACTAATAATAACCCGATACCGGCTCCATCGCCTACCCCAACCAGCCAGCCAAAAATAGGAGCCAAATGGCCGTCCGGCTGCAGGGCCGGCTCGAACACATTGTCTGCCAGTAATCCGGAGGCAAGCATGCCGACGGGGAACGTGATTTGAGCGATCAGGCGACGGGTTGAAAAGACACGTCCTTGTAAATGTGGCGGCACTTTGCTCTGCCAAATCGCCTGATTAGATCCGTTCATGATGGGGATCGAGAACAGTGTAAAAAATGCGGCGATCGACCAAATGGTAATGTCTCGGCCGATACCGAGTAACACGGTGCCAAACAGCGCGGCGAATGCCATCGCCAAGAATACACCGTTTGATTTTCGCTGCGGCCCGCCCCAAATGCTCATCAGAATGCCGCCAACCAGCGCCCCGACACCTGCGGCCGATTGCGCCGTGCCCAATAGAATTTCGCTACCCGATGTGCGGGCCAAGACGTAGGGGGCCAATAAAACGATGCCAAATGAGCCGATAAAGTTAAAGGTTGAAAAGGCGATCTGCATCCCTAATAAACTCGGCCGTTCGTAGATATATTTGAAACCAAAAACAGTTTCAGCCCAGAAATTAGGAGCTTGAGCTTCTTCAACCGCTTCTGGTTCTGGGATAAAAATTAGCGAGATGCAGATGACCGCAAAGGTAAAGGTCACGATATCGAAGATGAAAATGCCGCCTAGCCCCCATATCGGCAGCAGCAAACCACCCATAACCGGTGCCACAACCTGAGAAGCCGCAGTCGCGGTGCTGAGCATACCGTTGGCCCGGCCGAATTGAGATTTTTCGAGCATGAGGGTCATGGCGGCCGAGAATGCCGGGAACTGGAACGCCTCGAACGTACTGGCGATCGCCCCGGCCACATAAATGTGCCAGACCTGCAAATTGCCGGTGGAAAACATGACAAGTAAAAATATAGTTGCTGCCCCTGCTCCAAGGTCGCTAAGCATTAAAACCATCTTGCGATTCCAGCGATCAACCAGCACCCCTGCGATCGGGCTCATGATAACAAGCGGTGCGAATGCAAAAAAGGCGACCATCGCCAAGGCGGTGGCGGATTCTGTTTGTTGATAAACCCAAATGGTTAAGGCGAAACGGGTTGTCCCTGTACTTAGCAGAGAAAGAAGCTGGCCGAGCCAGATGATGCTAAAACCGGGAAAACCGGCGCGAATGTTGGTTGGTTTTATATTCATATTCTTTATTTCTCACATTTGTGAGAAATAAAGATAAACAAAGCTGACCATCTTGTCAATAGGCTGTTTTTGATTGAATGTATTTAATCCGCAACTTGTGTAGGGGTCTACGCCACCGGTTTATATTTGTCTCCGAAGGGCAGACTTGTTCTCCGGTGGCGTAGACCCCTACGAGATTAATGATGCCTGCAGAATAAGTTCGACTAAATTTAAACTGAGAGCTACTTAGGCTGACTAACTCATGTGATGCGTTTTCCCGATCAAGACTTCGGAAGTTTCATTTTCTAGAGTAAAGCTTAATTGTGTTAGAAAAACTTCCGAAGTCTAACGGCGAGTCATTCCAGTGACTCATTTAAGCTTTTGTAGGCGGCCTTTTCAAACGCTGCATAGGCAAGCATAAAAGCGGGGTCTGCAAAAGGGAGCATTTGGGTCATGAAGACGGCCGCGATATTGTGTGAAGGATCAAACCAATAGTGGCTGTTTAGCAAACCGGCCCAGCTTTGTGACCCGGCCGCCCGCATCCCCGGAACGTCTTCCTCCATGCGCAAAAAACCGAGGCTATGGCTTTTTGCCTGACCTGGGAAAAAATCAACATCGGCCGACTGTTTGGGCGAGACGGAGTTAAGTTTACCAACGGTCAAGGGGGCGATTTGGTTAGCCAGCATCGTTTTTACCGCCTGTCGACTCAAAATTCGATTCTGATTAAGCGACCCCTCGTTCAAAAAGCACCTCAAGAAGGTCAAATAATCGGCCGGGGTCGAGTACAGGCAATGGCCCATCCCGTACACCTCTGGCTGTGCCGGAAGCGGGAGATTAATCGGCTTAAAACTTCCGTCTTGATTCCGCAGATAGATCTGTGCGAGCCGTTCTTTTTCTGGCAACCCTATCTCAAAAAAGGTGTCGTTCATCCCCAATCGGTCAAAGATTTCTGCTTGACAGAACTGATCGATACGACGGCCGTCAATCGCTTCAACCAGTTGCCCCAGCCAGTCGATCCCTATTCCATACGCCCAACGGTCGCCAGGGTCAAAAACAAGCGGGAGGTCAAACGTTTTTCGCGAACCGGTGTTGGGCAGCGGGGCTTGGGTCAAGCGGAAATAGGTCGCCATCTTTTGATCCCAAGTGGGGTAGACCAGCCCGGAGGTATGGGTGGCGAGGTGACGAACCGCTGCATCCGTTTTTGCGGGCCGTAGCAGAGGCGTATCCCCATCAAAGCCGGTTAAAACCTGCAATTTTGCAAAGTGGGGCAACAGTTCTTTGACCGGGGTGTCGAGCGAAAGTTGACCCCTATCTACGAGGATCATAGCTGCGGTTGAGCCGATCGCTTTGGTCATTGAAAATATCTGAAAGATTGTTTTATCGTTCGCCGACTGCCCCGCTCCGCCTGACCATAAAACTTGATCCGCATCGCCGACCATGCCAACCAGAAATGGGGCTGCTTTTTGCGTGACAGCGT
>JAHDEB010000016.1:38256-55488 GCA_020629055.1 Chloroflexota bacterium | reverse complement strand
GCAGCCAAGACCTATTTTCGCTCTGAGTAAAAAGTGGGGAGCACCAATGTTTGACATCTAAAACGTTTTAGAATATATTCTCACGAATACCGACCTTGATCAATTTTTGTCGAAATTTTCTAAAACGTTTTAGAAACGCGATAAGGGTCAAAATCATCTACTTTTCAGAATTTTTCGTTGATTAAATTCTGAACCCATAAAACAGGAATCGCTTTTGATATGGCTGTAACTCTCAAAAATATTGCTGATAAAGTTGGCAAGTCTGTTCCCACCGTTTCACGCGCTCTCGCCGGATTTGAGGATATCAGTCCAAAAACCCGAGATTATGTTCAGGCTGTTGCTAAAGAGATGGGGTATGTGCCGAATAATTTTGCCCGCAAGCTACAAAGTCAAAAAGCTGATGCTGTTGGTTTGATCTTGCCGGGAGCTGAAAACTTGCGTTTCTCAGACCCGTTTTTCGGGCTTCTTCTTTCAGGCATTATTGAAAAAACATCGGCCGCTGGGATGGACCTAAGTATCTCGGCCGCCAATGAAGAAGATGAACTAGACGTCTACATGGAGCATATTAAAAGTCAGCGGGTAGATGGATTCATCATTGTGCGTACCCATCGCAAAGACAAGCGAATCGAACTGCTGCGAAAGAATAAATTCCCTTTTGTTTCATTCGGCCGTATGGAAGAAGACAATAACTTCAATTTTGTAGATGAAGATGGAAATTGGGGGATTGAGCAAGTCGTCGATCATTTGGTTGGCTTGGGCCACACCAAGTTGGGCTGTATCGCCGAGCCATTGTTATTCACCAAATCCTTTTTCCGAGTTCAGGGCTTTATGAATGGCCTAAAAAAGCACGGACTAAAATTTGCAGACGAAAATTTAGTTGTTACCAACTTTCGGCAACGTTCCGGCCGTGAAGCAGCTCTCCGCTTGCTCGATCTGCAGGAACCTCCTACCGCTATCGTTGCATTAAATGACTTGTTGGCGATTGGCGCCATTCAAGCTGCACATGAGCGGGGGCTAACCGTCGGCCGTGATGTGAGCATTACCGGATTCGACGACATCGTCTTGGCCGAAATGGCAAATCCCGGATTGACCACCCTGCATCAGCCCGCCCATAAGATGGGAACTTTGGTTGCCGAAAACTTATTAAAACAAATCAAGAACGAGCCAATAGACCAATCCCAGATTGTATTGAAACCCACTCTTGTTGTGCGAGATTCTACCGGGAAACCGGTTTAGCCATTTGCCTTCATGAGGAACTATTTCACCTAGTTATTCAAATTAAAGGAGAAGAACATGAAATATTTTTGGAAAATGTTTGCAATGCTTCTAGCGCTACTTTTCGTGTTGGCCGCCTGTGGTGGCGAGCCCCCAGAAACTGAGCCAGAAGAACCTGCCGAACCTGCGGTCGTCGAGGAGCCTGAAGAGGAGCCCGAAATGGATGACGAGGAAATGGCAGATGATGAAGAGATGATGGATGCTGCAGCAACTTTCATTTCAACTCAATTCACCCCTGTTGAGGAACAAGCGAAATTCCGTGCGATCCTTGCAGATGGTGGACATGACTTTACCGTCGCTGAAGATGGGCCTCTGCTCGACCAAATTTTGGCCGGATCAGGATCAATTGACCTCGTTGGAACCTTGCATGGGAATTTCCCACCACTTGCTCGCGAAAACACCATGATGAACATGGCTGACATCGCAGATGATTTGAGCGATCGCGGTTTGAATCAAGGATACATTGATACAGGGCTTCTCGGAACCGATGATTTCCTTCACTATGTCCCTTGGATGCAAGCAACTTACATCTTTGCTGCAAGCACCGAAGCACTCCCTTATCTGCCAGATGGCGCTGATATTGACGCATTAACCTGGGAAGAAGTCGGGGAATGGTGTGCGAACTTAACAGCAGAAACCGGCTCGCCAAAATGTGGTTTGCCACACGCTGGTTTGTTCCACCGCTTCCTAGAAGGGTACATGTGGCCATCGTTTACCGGTGGTATGGTTAGCAACTTCCGTAGTACGGAAGCGGCCAACATGATGGCTTGGGCCCGTGACGTTCTCTGGCCAAACATTCACCCAGAATCAATCAACTATGATTTCATGCAAGAACCACTTCAATCTGGTGATGTTTGGGTCGCATTTGATCATACGGCTCGTTTGATCGAAGCGTTCAACTCTGACCCAGATGGCTTTGTTGCTTTCCCTGCTCCTGCAGGCGATGCCGGTCGTGGTTTTATGCCCGTTATCGTAGGCTTGGGAATCCCAGCTGATGCACCACATCCAGAAGCTGCGGCCGATATGATCGAGTTCTTGACACGTCCAGACGTTCAAGGGGCCGTACTGAAAGAACTTGGATTCTTCCCAGTTGTTGAAGGTGTAGATGTTTCTAACTTGTCAGAAGGTGTTGCGATTGAAGCTGGCGCTGTTAACAAACAAGCGACCGCACCAGATGCATTGCCTGCTCTACTACCTGTTGGATTGGGCGATCGCGGTGGTGAAATTAACCAAATCTTCCGCAATGCGTTTGACCGCATCGTATTAGAGGGTGAAGACATTGAAACCGTTCTTAACGAAGAAGGTGATTCTCTTCAAGCGCTGATGAATGAAACCGGTGCTCCTTGCTGGGCTCCTGACCCTGCGGGTGATGGCCCTTGTGAAGTTGCAGCCGCCGGCGCTATGATGATGGATGACGGCATGATGGATGGTGGTGCGACATTTATCAGCACCCAGTTCACCCCTGTTGAAGAGCAAGCGAAATTCCGCGCGATTTTAGAAGAAGGTGGACACGACTTCATAATCGCAGAAGATGGACCGTTGCTTGATCAAATTTTGGCCGGATCAGGTTCTATCGATCTAGTCGGCACCCTGCACGGAAACTTCCCGCCATTGACCCAAGAAGGGGCGATGATGAATATGATCGATGTGGCTGAAGATTTGCTCGATTCACGTGAGTTGGCCGAGGCATACATCGATACCGGTTTGCTGGGAACAGATGACTTTTTGGCCTATGTCCCTTGGATGCAAGCAACTTACATCTTTGCAGCTAACACCGAAGCACTTCCTTATTTGCCAGATGGTGCAGATGTAGACAGCTTAACTTGGGAGCAATACGCCACGTGGTGTCAAAACATCCTTGATGGTACAGGCGAGCAAAAGTGTGGACTCCCGCATGCTGGTTTGTTCCACCGCTTCCTAGAAGGGTATATGTTCCCATCATTCACTGGTGGCATGGTCAGCAACTTCCGTAGCGCTGAAGCTTCAGAAATGATGACTTGGGCACGAGATGTTCTGTGGCCAACCATGAACCCTGAATCAATCAACTATGACTTCATGCAAGAGCCACTACAATCTGGCGATGTATGGGTTGCATTTGATCACACCGCTCGCTTGATCGAGGCGTTTAATTCTGATCCAGATGGCTTCATCGCCTTCCCAGCTCCTGCTGGACCGGCCGGTGCTGGCTTCATGCCTGTCATCGTCGGGTTGGGTATCCCTGCCGACGCACCGCATCCAGACCAAGCAGCTGACATGATCGAGTTCTTGACGCGCCCCGACGTTCAAGGCGCTGTCTTAAAAGAACTTGGGTTCTTCCCAGTTGTTGAAGGTGTCGATGTGAGCTCTTTATCTGAAGGTGTTGCCATCGAAGCCGGTGCAGTTAACAAACAAGCCACTTCTCCGAACGCTTTGCCAGCCTTGCTTCCAGTAGGATTGGGAGATCGCGGTGGTGAGATTAACCAAATCTTCCGCAATGCGTTTGACCGCATCGTGTTAGACGGCGAAGACATTGATACTGTGCTAGACGAAGAAGGCACAAACCTCCAAGCGTTGATGAATGAAACTGGCGCCCCTTGCTGGGCTCCTGACCCTGCTGGTGATGGACCTTGTCAAGTCAATGAGGCTGGTTCAAGCTCAATGATGGCAGGTGAATCAATGTCAATGGCAGATACGGTGTTCGTAAGCACCCAGTTCACCCCGGTTGAAGAACAGGCGAAATTCCGAGCTATATTAAATGATGGTGGCTACGACTTCATCATCGCTGAAGATGGTCCTCTCTTGGATCAAATCGCTGCCGGCTCTGGCAGCATCGACCTCATTGGTACCCTACATGGTAATTTCCCACCTTTGGCGCGCGAAAATGCTGTAACCAACATGATCGACATCGCTGAAGATTTACTTGACACGCGTGAACTGAATGAAGGTTACATCGACACCGGCTTGCTCGGTACCGATGACTTCTTGCACTACGTTCCTTGGATGCAAGCAACCTACATCTTTGCCGCCAACAAAGATGCGTTGCAATATCTACCAGATGGCGCAGACGTGAACTCATTAACCTGGGTTCAATTTGGCGAATGGTGCGAGAACATCACCGAAGCGGCTGGGGAACCAAAATGTGGTCTACCACATGCTGGTTTATTCCACCGCTTCCTTGAAGGATACCTCTGGCCATCATTCACCGGTGGTATGGTGAGCGAGTTCCGTAGCGATGCGGCCGAAGATATGATGGTTTGGGCACGTGACACCATGTGGCCAAACATCCATCCAGAGTCAATCAGCTACGACTTCATGCAAGAGCCACTCCAATCTGGCGACGTTTGGGTTGCATTTGATCACACGGCACGTTTGATCGATGCATTCAACTCTGATCCAGATCAGTTTGTTGCTTTCCCAGCCCCAGCTGGACCAGCAGGTTCAGGCTTTATGCCGGTTATTGTTGGTTTAGGTATACCGGCTGATGCAGGCGACCCAGAAGGCGCTGCTGACATGATCGAGTATTTGACCCGTGCAGAAGTACAGGCTGAAGTTCTTAAAGAGCTAGGCTTCTTCCCAGTTGTTGGTGGCGTAGACGTAGCTGAGCTTTCAGCCGGTGTCGCTATCGAAGCTGGTGCGGTTAATTTACAAGCGACCTCTCCTACTGCATTGCCAGCCCTATTGCCTGTTGGCTTAGGCGACCGTGGGGGCGAGATCAACCAGATCTTCCGCAATGCGTTTGACCGGATCGTGCTAGAAGGGGAAGATATCGCAACCGTTCTTGAAGAAGAGGGTGAAAACCTTCAAACCTTGATGAATGAAACCGGCGCACCTTGTTGGGCACCAGACCCAGCAGGAGACGGCCCTTGCGTAGTCAACCCATAATCGGTAACCAGTAGCCTTTGGCTCGGTATTCGGTTTGTCAGTATTGGCAAACCGAATACCGACCTTGCGAATACTGCTTACCAAACACCCTCTCATGCAGACCAAACGAAACTGGGTCCCATATTTACTGATCCTGCCCACGTTTATCTATCTCATCCTTTTCTTCGCTTACCCGATGGTTCGCGGCTTAAATCTCGCGTTTTTTGATGACGAGGCCAACCTCGCATTGCACGCTGAAGCCAGTTCAGACGCAGCGATCGCGGATTTGATCCCTCAATCCGCTAGTATTGAAATTTTAGGCAGGCAGGGGAATTTAGTTGCTGAAGAGGTGTTAGATGAAAACAATTTATTGACAGAGATTTGGTTCACAATCGAAGCGCCTGATGTAGACGGGAACACAGTAACCGGCTGGGCGTCTGAAAGTCGCATCCGCGTACGGGAAGAGGCGGAAGACGGGACCCCGATTATGGGAACTGTGCGGCGCAGATTAGGCAGTAACGCAGATCCGTTAACGTCGGTTTATGCAGAACCAAATGAAAACAGTGACGTTATTGGACAGCTTGAAGCGCGTACGGAAGTACAAATTGTTGAGTTGGCTACGCTTGAAGTTTGGTTTTTGCTGAAAGGGGAAAACAACGGCACTCCTGTTGAAGGTTGGGCTCCATCCCGCTATATTCAAATTTTTGACGATGAGATTACCGGCCGAGTGGATCGAGGAAACTCGGGTGAATTCACAACAAAATTTGTCGAGAAAATGGTCAATGACCGCTTTTTCTGGCCCGCAATGCGCTATACGGCGATCTTATTGCTGCTCATTATCCCAACCCAGTTTGTGTTGGCCATCGTGATGGCACTCGTCATTCAGGCCCAACTGCGTTTTAATAGCTTTATTCTTTATATTTTCGCCATTCCATTGGGCGTCTCTGATTTGGCCGTTGGTATTCTGTGGTTTGCGATTTTCACCCAGAACGGCCTGCTCAATAGCTTCTTACAGACGGTGGGCTTTATAGAATCCCCATCAAGCTGGCTAACGGCCGACTCGCGCAATTGGATTTTAGTTGCCATTTGGCTGGCTGAAGTTTGGCGCGCCACTTCAATTGTGATGGTGATCGTTGTTTCTGGTTTGCAGGCGATATCAAGTGAAGTGCTAGAAGCGGCTGAAGTATTTGGCGCCAACATGTGGCAACGATTACGCTACATTATCTTGCCTTTGCTACGGCCTAGTTTACAGGTTGCCCTTATCTTACGGACCATTTTGGCTTTCCAAGTATTTGCCGTCGTTATCGCTCTTTCTGGTGGAGATGTTGTCACAGTTCTTGCGAATGAAACTTATAGACAATACTTTGACTTGCGAAACAGCAATGTGGCGGCCGCCTATGCGCTGTTGATTCTCGTCATATCGATGTTTACAGCCGTCATTTATTTGCGTGCGATTCGTACACAAGAGGAGGCATCTGCTACATGAGCAGTGAAACAATTCCTCAGGTAGCCCCCGAAGTTTTGGCCGTGCATGAGCAGATGAAGCGGCGCCAGCGAATACGACGGGGTCTTACCTACGTATTGGCGTCTTTAATTTGCCTGTGGATTACCGTCCCGATTTTCTTCATCTTTTCGATGGCGTTTACCACACAAGAAACGGTCCGCTCATATCCTAAAGGGTTCTTGCCCTTTATCCCCTTTTCAACAGAAACGATGACGTTTTTCTTGAATTCAGATGGGATTTTTGAAGGGGTCATTAACTCAATTACGGTGGCGGTCATTACGTTGGTATTGTCCACAATTATTGCGGCCCCTGCCGGATATGCGATTAGTCGGTATATTTTCCCCGGCCGGAACTTCTTCCGTCTTTCGATCCTGGCCGTTAGGGCATTTCCTATTGTCGTCTTGTCAATTCCCATGGCGGTCATGTTTATTCAACTCGGCTTTTTCGATAGCGTCTATAGCCTATCGCTGATGCATACCGCGCTTACTTTGCCAACAACCGTTTTAGTGATTGCCAGCGTTTTCGCTAGCATCCCGTACGAGCTTGAAGAAGCTGCTCAGGTGTTTGGCTGCACCCCGTTTCAGGCGTTTAGAACCGTTGTTTTGCCACTGGTGATGCCGGGGATCGCGGCTTCAGCAATTTTCACCTTTGTGATGTCGTGGAACGAAGTCTTCGCTGCCAGCATTCTAACGATTCAAAACAGAACGTTGCCCGCGCAGGTTTTGTTTGCGCTTGGGAACTCTTCTGAAGCATATCAGTTTGCGGGAGGCTTCTTCTTGCTTATCCCATCCCTGATCTTTATGTTCTTCATTCGAAAATATCTATTTAATATGTGGGGGCAGGTCTCTAAATAGTTATCTGTTCTCAGTTGCTAGTTTTCAGTTTTGTTTAGGCCTAGCTGATGACAAGTAACTGAAAACTGATCACTTCAAACTAAACATGGCTGAGATTAAAGTTCAAAATCTAGTTAAAACATTCGGTGATTTTACCGCTGTAGACAATGTAAGCCTGACGATTGCTGACAAAGAATTTGTTGTGTTGCTGGGCCCCAGCGGTTGTGGCAAAACGACGCTACTGAGGGCGATCGCAGGGTTGGGTATGCCTGACTCTGGTGTAATCACCATAGGCGGCCGGGATGTCACCTATCTTCCGCCTCGTGACCGCAAGATTTCAATGGTGTTCCAAAGTTATGCGATTTTTCCGCATATGAAGGTTTACGATAACATCGCTTTTGGTCTAAAAATGAACGGTGTTGATATCAAAGAAACCGATCGACGGGTGCGAGAAGCGGCCGAACTGCTGCATATTGAAAACCTGCTCGACCGTTTTCCAAACAAAATGTCTGGTGGTCAACGTCAGCGTGTGGCTGTGGCACGTGGCATCGCTATGCAGTCAGACGTATTGCTCATGGATGAACCACTTTCGAACTTAGATGCACTCCTGCGCCTAGAGATGCGAGCAGAACTAAAAAGGCTTTTGTCAGGCATCGATGCAACAACAATCTATGTGACGCATGATCAAATCGAAGCTTTAAGCATGGGAGATAGAATCGCTGTGATGCAGGATGGGGTTATAAAGCAGTGTGATGCTCCTACAACCGTTTACGACATGCCTGAAAATTACTTTGTTGGCAGTTTTATCGGTAACCCACCCATGAACTTTGTTGAAGCACAAATCATCAAACAAGACGGTGCACTTTTGGCTAAGGTCGGGGATTTTTTGATGTCACCGCACCAGGTCATGGTGCCGCTTCTGCAAAAGTATGAAGGGGAATCGATGATCATGGGGATTCGGGCTGAGAATATGGAAACTTTAGACCGACCGGCCGATGATGCTCTTAAAGTCAAGGTGTTGGTCGTAGAACCTTTGGGTGCGCAAAACCTGCTTACAATTCGTATTGGAGATGATACAGTAAAGGTTTCCACTCATCCTGATCTCAAAGTTGCTGCGGATGATCATGTTTGGCTACGGTTTCCAGCCGATAAAATCCGCTGGATTGATCGTGGAACGAAACAAGTCATTTATCCACAGTAGTTTCACTAGGCTACAAAACTAAAGCAAATTAATAGCTAACCGCGTTTCTCATGACAAATACAACCGTACATATCATCAATCACACCCATTGGGACCGTGAGTGGTTTTTAACGTCTACATACACCACCGAATGGATTCCCGGCCTTATTGACCGGTTAGAAGAAATGGTGTCTGAAAACCCTGGTTTTCATTTTTTGCTAGACGGACAGACGCTCATTATCGAAGACTTGCTCGGTATCCGGCCGGAATACGAAGAAAAAATCCGCAAACTAGTCTCTAGCGGAAATCTGCTGATCGGCCCATATTATTGCCAACCAGATTGGCAGCTGACGGGCGGTGAAAGCCTGATGCGTAATTTAGAATATGGGCTAGAGATCATGCACAGCATGGGTGGTAAAACCAATGTAGGTTGGATGGTTGACACCTTTGGCCACTTGTCACAATCTCCGCAAATTCACCAAAAGTTTGGTCTTGATACGGTGTACGTTTGGCGTGGCATGCCGAAGCTTGAACCTTATTTTGAATGGCACGGCACCAGTGGACACACGCTTTTTGGTATCGATCTGTTTGGTGGCTATCGAAATTTATATGGGGTAACTCATGCCCCGACGATTGCAGAAATCCGATTACAAAAAGAAACTGAGCGGTTGATGCCCTATTATCCAACCCCAGATGTTCCTTTGTTCGATGGATATGATCTTGAGGATGATCCTGAAGACCCGGTCCGATGGTTGACTGAGCGCGGGAATATTCCGGCCGGTTTTACTATTAAAGAGTCTACGCCAATTAGTTTTGCCAACGAAATGCGTGGCAAAGTGGATCAACTGCCTAAAATTTGTGGTGAGCTAAATTCGGGTAAATTTGGGGCAACTTTTCCCGGGACATTTTCTAGCAGGTCTTATCTAAAAGTATTGGGGCATGAATGTGAGCATTTGCTTTATCAAGTCGTTGAGCCCCTGTCTGCCATGAGTGCCATGCGCGGCGGAAATTGGCCGGCCGAAAAGTTTAAAGCGTGGAGCAAAATCATCCTGCAAAATGCGGTTCATGACGCGGTATGCGGTGTCAGCATTGACCAAGTGCATGAAAAGATGGAGTTTAGCTATCGACAGATTCATGCTGAAATGACGGCCGAATTCGATAATCAGCTGCTAACATTGTTAAACGGGTTAACATCCGGCCGATATGCGGTCAGTACGACCCCTGTGCCCTATGAAAAATGGGTTCGGTTAGACAATGAACTGCTTCATGTTCAATCAGACATGTTGGGCGTTAAGCCATTCGGTCCAGGGCAAGCGATCACAGCACCCAACTTAGAAACTGATAGGTTTGGTTGGGAAAATGATCACTACAGTGCGAAGCTTTCTGGCGATGGGATCCTGACGGTAGACGGGGTGCGCTTTGGAGAAATCATTATTTCAAATGAAGGGGGAGACACCTACTCTGATGAGACTGGTGATCCTGTGGGGGTGCTGCGACCATCGGGCCGATTAAGGCTGACCGCCCAGACAGACGATTTTGCAGAACTGACGCTTGACGGCCGGATTGAACTTAACGATGGCTATGTCGCAGCCGAAGTTCGTTTTACTTTTGACCCATCTCCCTTGGTCGGGGTTGAAGTTAAGCTTGATTCGCGTGGGACAAACTTTCACGTTGAAATGAAGTTAGAGCCTGGTGTAAAAGCTGCTATTTGGGCCGGTATGCCGTTTGATCGTGTTCAGCGTCCATTCGCCGACACCGACCTTTTGCCTCGTAAATTAGATGAAGGCCTGAGCAAAATTATGATGGGGCAGCGGGAATTAAACATAATGAACACCTTCCCGATGCATGGCTTTGTGGGAACGGTGTCGGACAAGAAATCGGCCGTTCTGTTTTCACGAGGCATTCGTTCTTATCGCAGCTTTGAAGATGGCTCCTTAAACATCAGTTTGCGCCGCTCGGTTGAATGGGTGACTGAGGGGAATCTGAACAATCGGATTGGCGATGCTGGACCGTTCTTCTATGTGCCAGATGCCCGTTGCGAACGGGAAATCAGCCACAAAATGGGGCTATACGTCGGCCAAATTAAGCCGAACGAAGACGCTTTTAACAATCTAGAAACAAGTTTTCACCATTCCCCTATTTTGGTTGATTGGAACGGAAGTGGAACCCAAACTTCAAAGTCATTCTTTAAAACAGATCAGCCGGTTAGCGCCATTTGGCCGCAGGCCGACCAACTGATCGCTCGTGTTTGGCATAGCTCTGGGGTTAACGCTGGTTTAATCGAAGAGGTTTCTATGGGGACCTTCTCGGAAAAATCAGCCGAGTCTGAGGCCGATCCATTTGCAACATGTTTAATTCTGAATCGCCCGTTAGTACCAATTGGTGATAATCAAGGATTGCCGGACCAAAACGTTTTGGGACAATTGAAAAAACAAGTCGATGCACTCGCGACTAAGGTTGCTGATGCGAAACGACGGTTGGAAGAGGCGAGCGGAGACGAAAAATTAAAAGTAGAACATGAGCTTTACGTTTATGATCGTGAACGCCATGAGTTTCTGCTTTCAATTTGTCTCAATGAACTAAAGTTGGAGCAGAATGGTCGGTTAGACGCCGACTATCTTTACAAGCCTCATCCCCAAATCACAGATTTAGGATATCGTTTGAACAAATTACGGATCAAACGACGTATTTTCGACTATGTGGTAACTGTCGTTTAAAATGTGCCGGTTGCCAAGACAGTAAAACATGATGATTGAGCAACAAAATCAGATACCCGCACCATTGGGCTTCCTAACCGAAATTTATGAGAAGAGCTCTGCAGAGCAAACCTACAGCCGGATTGTCGAGCTGATAACAGATTACAAAAAATTGTTGGGTGAACCGGCCGATTTCCGCCTGTCTCATGAGGATGCGATTTTAATCACCTACGGTGACATGGTACAAGAAGAAGGGCATCCTCACCTTAAAACACTCAACAAGTTTTTGGCCGCACATATTGCTGATTCGATTAGCACCGTACATATTTTGCCCTTTTACCCATGGTCATCAGACGATGGGTTTTCAGTCATTGATTATTTGGCCATCGACCCACCGCTTGGCGATTGGTCTAATGTGGCAGAGATGCGTCAGAATTTTCGTTTGATGTTTGATGCGGTTATCAATCATATTTCACAGCATAGCGATTGGTTTCAAAAATTTAAAAAAGGGGAAAAACCGTACTCTGGCTATTTCAAAGCCGTTGACCCAAAAACCGATTTAAGCGGTGTTTTTCGCCCACGGACGTTGCCGCTGTTGACCCCCGCAGAAACGGCCGAAGGGACCAAGCATGTTTGGACCACTTTTAGTGCAGATCAAATTGATCTCAACTACGAATCACCAGATTTATTGCTCGAAGTTCTTGAGATTTTGTTAAAATATGTCGCCAACGGGGCTGAGCTTATTCGTTTAGACGCCATCGGATTTATGTGGAAGGTCCCCGGTACGCGCAGTCTCCATCTTCCTCAAACCCATGCGATTATTCAGCTGATGCGAGCGGTTTTAGATGAGGTGGCACCTCAGGTGCTGCTTGTCACCGAGACCAATGTGCCGCATGAAGAAAACATTTCTTATTTTGGGAATGGGTACAATGAAGCGCAGATGGTCTATAACTTTTCGCTACCCCCTTTGCTTTTGCATGCGATTCATACCGGAAACGCCCAATACCTGTCTAATTGGGCCGATTCCCTTGAATTACCGTCAAACAAAACAACGTTTTTTAACTTCTGTGCATCCCATGATGGAATAGGGGTGACCCCGGCAAGGGGGATATTGCCAGACGACGATATTCGAACGATGGCGATGCGTGTCGAATCCCTTGGCGGCCGAGTATCGTATAAAAACAACAGCAATGGAACTCAGAGCGCCTATGAGCTAAACATCAATTATCTGAACGCACTTGGTGTACCGGAAGTTGAAGAGTCGGTTGAACTGAAGGCAAAGCGATTTTTGCTGTCACAATCGGTGATGTTGGCGCTGCAGGGTGTTCCAGGTATCTATTTTCATAGCCTGTTTGGTTCTGAAAATTGGGAAGAAGGCATCGAACAAACAGGGCACAATCGGACGATTAACCGAGAAAAGCTGAACATTGAGCGTCTTGAGCATGAGCTTGAGGATGGCTTGCGCAAGCGTGTTTTTGAGGGATATCAGCACTTATTGGCCACTCGCAAAAAGCAGCCCGCTTTTAACCCATATGGCGGGCAGACTGTGCTTAAGTTGCACCCGGCCGTGGTCGCAATTGAGAGGCATTACCAGGCTGAACGTGTTCTGTGCTTGCACAACGTATCAGTTGAGCCGGTTCAGTTGGCGTTACCCATTGGCTTTGATGGGGTGAGTAGTCACGATTTGATTTCCGGCCGGCCGATTGCACCTACAGATGGAAGCATCACATTGGAAGCTTATAAGGCCTTGTGGATAAAAAGACAGTCGTGAAGCAGAAGCCGTTATTAGCCGAACACCAATCCCATATCCATCAAATGATCCAATCGGCCGTGGCCGCTGTTGACCCGTGCAAATGCACACAAAATTCGCTTCGCTTAGATGGGACCCAACTGAAGACCGTCGGAAAAAAGTTCAACCTAGAAAAGGGGCGTCTGTTTCTGGTTGCCATTGGCAAAGCGGCCGTCCCGATGGCCAACGGCGTCATCGGGTCGCTGGGCAAGCTGATCGAAGCTGGGGTTGCAGTCACGAAAAAGGGGCAGACCGAGGTCGTTGACCATCCCAAAGTCCAAACGCTGTTTGCTGCACACCCTGTCCCAGACGAGAGTTCGATTCTTGCGGCAGATGCCATCTTTGAACTGCTTGAGCAGACGGCCGAGAATGATTTTGTTTTGTTCTTGATTTCTGGTGGCGCATCAGCGTTGTGCACCCGACCGCTGTTAGACATGATTACTTGGCAAACCTTGTCCCAAGATTTATTGGCAAGCGGCTGTACGATTCAAGAATTTAACACAGTGCGCAAACAGCTCGACCAGGTGAAAGGGGGCGGGCTAGCCCAAGCGGCATTTCCGGCCGAAATCGCCACGCTCGTTTTAAGTGACGTGATCGGAAACCCGATTGACATGATTGGCAGTGGCCCGACAACGCCAAATCCACAAACCCCCTCAGACGCCCTCGATATCCTGAAAAAGTTTAATATCAAAAATGGCGCAGCGGTTGAGCAACTTGTTTTTCTTGAGAAGGGCCAAATCTTGGCTGATTTTGAATCCCCCTATGAAATTGTGGCAGACCTGCGCATAGCCACGGCGGCCGCCAAAGAACAAGCGCTGACTTTTGGCTACGCCACTAAAATTGTGTCTACGACACTCAGTGGAGAAGCGTGCGAAGTTGGGCGGCGTGCGGCCGCTATCGGCCGAGAGTTACTACCGGGGACATGTGCTATTTTTGGCGGTGAGACGACGGTGACTTTAAAAGGGGACGGTATTGGTGGCCGAAACCAAGAGCTGGCATTGGCAGCCGCTATCGCGCTTGACGGGGTGGACGATGTGGTTGTTGCAACCTATGCAACCGATGGTGATGATGGTCCGACGATTGCTGCCGGGGCGATTGTGACAGGGCAAACGGTAGCATTGGGGCGCAAGCTTGGGCTAGATGCTAAAACCTATCTTGCAAATCATGACAGTTACACCTATTTTGATCAGTTGGACGGTCATTTAATCATCACGGGGCAGACCGGAACCAATGTCAATGATCTACTCTTTGTTATCCGATACTGAACGTAAATCATGCGCGGCCGCAAGCAGAGTTTATAAAAAATTGTAAACAACGCGGAGACAAAAAAAGGGCCAGATGCGAGAAACGCAACTGGCCCTTTTAGCATGTCAATCCTGTTTAAAAGATTGAGCAGGTTATGTTCTTTGGTTGTTTACAGTCCGGCAACGGCACTTTGCAAGAAGCTGATCAGAATAAAGAGAATCAATACGCTGAAATCCATCATGCCGGTTTGAGGCATAAATTGCCGAATAAAATTAACCGGCGGGTCGGTTAGCTGGTAAATCGCTTGCACAAGTGGATTGTCGCGGCTAACACCGCCACCGCCGACCGCCACCCATGACAATATGACGCGTGCTAACAGAATAAACGTATAAACACGCAAAATGGTTGATAATACAAGTCCTACACTCATTTTATTTTCTATCTCCAAAAAGGGCCCGGCCGACGCGAACGTGGGTCGCCCCTTCTTCTATTGCAATTTCAAAATCATCAGTCATCCCCATCGACAATACGGGAAGATCGATTTCAAGTTCTTGGCTTAACCACTCTCTTAGACTACGGGTGCGATTAAAAACTTGCCGAATGAATTCCGGGTCCGCCCCCCAAGGGGCCATGGTCATAAGCCCGGCCGGGGTTTGGTGGCTGTCTTCTGCGAGCATTAACTTTACCGCATCTGCCAATGTTTTTTTCTGATCGATACTATTTTCCCAATCAGAGCAGTTAAACCCACCTTTGCTATCTTCGCCGCTGACATTGACTTCTAGCAAGACGTCTAGCTGTCTGCCGTTTTCCCTCAGCTGTCGCTCTAGCCGATTAATAATTTTCGGCCGGTCCGCTGCATGAAATAGATGGGCAAAATCAGCGATCGGCTGGCTTTGGCGCGTTTGTAGGTGTCCGATGTAATGCCAAACGATGCCGTTATCAGCTCCGTTTTTATCAGTTAGCCACGGCACTTTTTCTAGCAGTTCGTGGGATCGGTTTTCACCAAAATGGCGTAACCCTGCTTCCCAAGCCTCCTGCAAAACTTCAGGGGGATGGGTTTTCGTAACGGCAACCAAGGTCACATCGGCCGGGTTGCGACCGGCACGTTCGGCCGCATCTGTCATCTTGCTTAATATTTCTTGGCTATTTTCTTTAATCCCCATTAGCTTCCCGCCTCTCTTTCCAGCATCAGCGTGACCGGACCGTCGTTATGGATTTCAACTTTCATATCCGCCCCAAATTGCCCCGTGGCGACTTTAAAACCAGCCTCCCGCAGCTTTTCCACAAAATATGAATACATCGGTTCAGAGTGCTCCGGCCGTGATGCTTCAATGAAAGAGGGGCGTCGACCTTTGCGGGCGTCACCGTAAAGCGTAAATTGGGAAATGACCAAAAGCTCGCCGCCGACATCCTGCAACCCTAAGTTCATTTTACCGGCATCATCTTCGAACAGACGGATTCCAGCGATTTTTGCCGCCAACCAATCCGCCTCTTTGCGGGTGTCTGCATGGGTTACCCCCAGCAGAATACAGAACCCTTTCTCAATGTGGCCGATTTTCCGGCCGTCAACGCGCACAGCGGCGCTTGATACTCGTTGTAATAAAGCACGCATAGGCTGAGTATAAGTGTGCCAAATTGAGTGCGCAAATTTGGCACCGATTGTGACCAACTCTATGCAAAATGTTTACGACTTTCTTTGGTAGATCAGACGTCTACAAGGATGAGATCTGTCGTGCTGTGAAGTAGAGAATAGGCTTCGGGCACGGTAAAACGTGCCTGTTTAAGGATGTTTAGCCCCATGTCAATCGTGTACTCTTTCGCCCCTTCAAAGTTCGCTTTTGTCAGATTGCTGTTGTTGAACCGGCTGGCCGTCAGCGTTGTGTCACGAAAATCGGCTGAGGTTAAGTTCGCATCAGAGAACTCCACATCTTTGGCCGTGCAGCCGTTAAAGCGTATTTTGGTTAAGGTTAGACCGATAAACGTGGAGTAGTCGATGACGCAGTCTTTGAAGTTAATCGGAGAACCCGAAGAAATGCGGGGCCATTCGGCCGAAATCCAATTGACTCCCACAACCTTTGAGTCTATAAATTCAACCTCTCGAAAAGAACAGTCTCTAACGGTGATTAGGCTTAAATCGCAGGCTTCAAACGAACAATCATTAAACCGGCAGTTAGTAAATTCTGTTTCACGCAGCTGGCAGTTCTTAAAAATGCAGTCAGTAAACGTCGTTTCTTGGATGTGGCCTGACTCTTGTTCAACGCCATCAAACGTCACATCATCGTAATCTTCAAACGGTTGGATTTGGGTCATATAGTTTTCTCGTAATACAGATTGACTTCAACCCCTTCGTATTCACCAAATGGACCTCTTTCGGCGAATCCCCAATGTTTATACAGCCCGATCGCTTCGTGCTGATGGATGCCGGTTTCTAGCCGCAAAAAGGTGATATTGTGATCGGCCGCGGTTTTTTCTAGCATGGTCAGCAGCTTTTTGGCTAGCCCCAACCCTCGAAATCCAGGATTGATATACATGCGCTTGAGTTCCGCATACGGGGGATCATCGTCTGGGAAAATTTGGACCCCACCACATCCGGCCGGTCGTCCATCGACCCGCACCATAAAAAAATGAACCCCTTGATCGATTAACTTTTGCACATCGTACCCATAACGATTTTCTGCATCATATAATGCGCCCAAAGTGGCATCTAATTCTCCAATCATTTGCATTGCCTCCGGCGTTGTGGGAAGCTCTTTTTCAATTGTTATAGACATAGTTATATTTGATATTTTGAGATCAATTGACCGATCTTCAAACGAATAGAGATGAAACAAGGAGAAAGTAATGGCGATTAAAAGACAACAAACTACTGC
>JAHDEB010000016.1:16819-38156 GCA_020629055.1 Chloroflexota bacterium | reverse complement strand
AATAGAGATGAAACAAGGAGAAAGTAATGGCGATTAAAAGACAACAAACTACTGCACGGATGAGTGCAATTGTGACCCACAACGGCACCGCTTATTTTGCGGGGCAAGTGGCTAGCGATTTCGACGCCGATGTGCAAGAACAAACTCGATCTACATTAGCCAAAATTGATGGGTTGTTAGCAGATGCAGGCAGTAGCCGAGAGCAGATCTTGAGCGCAACTATTTATCTAAAAGATATCGATGCCCATTTCGCCTTGATGAATGAAGTGTGGGATGCGTGGGTTCCAACCGGACATGCACCTGCCCGAGCCTGTGTTCAGGCACCAATGGCCCGTGGGTCGATTCTGGTTGAAATTTCAATTATTGCGGCCGTCGATTAGCCGCGGTCAACCAACTTCTAAATCGAGCTACGGGCAGGTTGGGTTACTTACCGTTGCTAAGCTGTCCGGCAGCTCGAGGTTCGCACCTGCAGGGAATTTGACCATGCCTGCAACTAAGTTCCCGTTGACCGCCATCCTAAAACGATTGCCCAACAAAGCGTTAGCAAGATTGGTAGGAATCTTGATTTCAGCGGTCCAATCGGCCGCTTCTGGTGCATTGGGGGCAAATACAACATCGTCTAAACCACCCGTGACCTGTGCCCAGCCAATGCCATCCGCATTCGAGCCAATGCCCGATTCGATAATCAAGGTATTGGCGCGTGAAACATTGATGCGCATATCACCCGAATCGGGATCACCCGCGGTGCCATTGTCGAGCAAAATAATGATTGTGCTTTCTGGTGGCACGGCTGGCGCGGATAGCTTAAAGGCGAGATAGAGATTGCCAGCATCACGGTGCATGTACATGTCTAGCCCATTGGCCCCTACCGGTTCGCTGACCTGACTGCCTAAGAAGCTGCTGTTCCATTCACTTCCAATTACCCCATCTGGGATAAAGTTCGGGCTACAGGCTAAGCTATAGTCTGTAGGCGTACTGTCTACAGTTTCAACCGGCGTGACGGCCGCTTCAACCGTTGGTGTGATGGTTTCAGCAGGTACAACCGGAATTTCTGTCGGGATCTCGGTCGGTACAAGCGTTGGAACCTCAGTTGGAATGTCTGTCGGAATTTCCGTGGGCACGAGCGTCGGCACTTCTGTCGGAATCTCAGTCGGGACATCGGTAGGAACCAGGGTCGGGACCAAAGTGGATGTTTCTGTCGGTAATGGGGTAGGTGTTTCCGTCGGAATCGGCGTTTCTGTCGCTTCTGGGTCAACCGGCGCGACCGGGGTTAGCGTCTCTGTGGGGACCGCAGTTGGTGGCACCGTTGGCCCTGGGGTCGGCGTGGCCGGTACGGCGGTGGCCGCAACCAGAGGATTGCCCCCCTGGACAATTTCATTTGCATCGGTTAGCCCGTCCCCATCGGTATCAGGGTTCAACGGATCGGTGCCATATCGAGAAACCTCTTCACCGTCTAAAATCGTATCTTTGTCTGTGTCTTGAATCAGCGGATTGGTCGCATGGGTCAGCACTTCTGCCCCATCAGTCAACCCATCTTTATCAGAGTCTGGGTCATTGATATTGGTGCCTACAACCGCTTCTTGGCCGTTGCTTAAGCCGTCGTTGTCATTGTCGGCCGCGTCTAACCCTGGGGTTGAAGTTCCAACAGGTTGAACACCTTCAGCCGCTCGCGTGGCTGCTTCCGCCTCGCTCGTTGCACGAATCGAATCCTGATCGATTTCAGACGTTGGGGGCAAAAACGTAAATTGAGTCGGGGTCGGTTCACCGGTAAAGAAAGTGATCGCACTGCCAAACGGATTACTCGAACGGAAGGCGAAAAACATGCAGCTAAAAATTAGTCCGGCTAAGACCGCAAACCCGAGCACCCACGCGGTGGCTGTAGGCAGAAGGGGGCGATAGGTTACGGTGCCACCCATGACCCGATTTCGATTTTCATCATCGATATCAACGACGTGTAAATTAAATCGATCTTCAATTCGGCTTCCCGTTATTCGAATGCGAGCCGGCTCAAGGGGTACCGTGATCTGGGTTGATTTCCCAGGAGGCAGCAAGATCGGCCGCATCTGTTCGCTAATCTGTAATTTGTTGTCGTAGGGGCCTAGTTTTATTTGATACCGGCCGGGCAGATTCCCGTTGTTCTTAATCGACACCCTCACCGATTCAGGCAAGACAATTGTTTCCGGCTCCATGCCTGCCTTAAACTCTGAATAGCCGATCACATCGAGCATTAAGCTGGAGGCCGCATCTAGATTTGGAAATTGGGGTGAAAACAGTCGCACTCGCATACGGTTTAAGCCGACCGGTGTTTCAGAAGTTCGAGGGACTGAGATTTTGATCGGAACGGACTTGCTAGAGCGGGCCGGAATCTCCACAAATTCATCTGGGGTTCGAATCCATTCACTGGGCAAGCCCATAACCCGGGCATTCACCCGAGCCAATTCTTGGGACCGATTAAGCACTTCAAGCGCGATGGTCGTTGATTGGCCCGCCTTGACCCGATATTTGTCTCGGGGAAGCATCAGCTTGAGCTTCTCACGCTCATGTTCGGCCCGAAGCCCGCTGTTTGTGGGTTGCGCAACCGGTTCAGACGGTTGACTATCGCCGTCTGATAAATTTTCGTCCGGGTCAAATGGGGGTTGAGATTCTGAATCGCGAAGGATGGCGCTCACAATCGGTTCAGGTGTTTGTGAATCGGTTGGCTCTTCTTCAATGATCGCCTCGGCCGGTGGCCCTTCAATCGTAAAGGCATATGATTCGATTTCGAATCGATCCCCCGTTTTTAGCAGGATACCGTCCTGCGACGGCATCCGTTCCCCGTTTAAAAAGGTTCCGTTAATGCCGCCAAGGTCAGTTAATTCCCATCCGGCCGAGGTTGCCTGCAAGCGGGTGTTAAACCGAGAGACCCCGTCTAACGGGAGGGTAATGTCGTTGTTGCCCGAGCGGCCGATTGTGATGACCGGTTTGTTTAGCTCAATTTTGCTAGGGGCGTTGCTGCCAGATTCTAGAAGTAGCGAATACCCTTCAGGCGGAGACGAAATCTCTCGATCGATCAGAGATTCTGACACCGGCCGAGAAATTTTCGGTATCGCCCGTGTCGGTGTGTTTTCAAGCGCCCCAGATGCGTTGCGCAGCACCTCTGCAACCTCGTGACCCTGCTGATATCGATCAGATGGGTCTTTGGCAAGCATCCGCATCAAAATCGTGTCTAGCACCGGGGGAATCTCGCTCCGCTTGGTGCTAGGTGTAGGGGGCATTTGCGCCTTCATGTGGGTGGATAAGGCTTCGGTTAACGAGCGGAACGCAAACGGGGGTGCACCGGTTACCAATTCGTAAAGCACCACGCCTAGCGAGTAAATATCGCTCCGGCCGTCTAAATCTGCCCCATGACACTGTTCGGGGGACATGTAAATCGGCGTCCCCATCGTAAATCCGGTTTGGGTTTTAAGGGTACTTTCAGACACTTTGACAAGACCAAAGTCTGACAGCATCGCTCGAAATGGAGCTCCTGAAGGTTTTTCCGGCTGTGGCAGCTGTTTTAAGATGATATTGCCCGGCTTCACATCTCGGTGAATGACGTTAAACGAATGGGCATAATCGAGCGCTTCTGCGATATGCACCCCGATTTGAATCACCTGGTCGATTTGAATAAAGCGGCTTTTCTGCCGGACCGCACGGATGAGGTTTCGTAGCGTACCGCCACCGATATATTCCATGGCGATAAACAGACCGTGCTCGCTGTCCCCGAAGTCATAGACCCGCACAATCGACGGATGTTCCAAACTCGCGGCCGTTTTCGCTTCTTGGGTTAATCGCTGCCGAAACTCTTTTTGTACCGCCAACGGGGAGTGCATAAGCTTGACCGCGACTTGCCTGTCTAGGTTCACGTCCCATGCGAGGTAGACGCGTCCCATCCCCCCTTCACCTAAGAGTTTGTCTAAGCGGTATTGATTGATGTTTTGGCCGATTATGTCTGACATGTTTTGTTTGGTTGACTTTAGCTCAGCCCAGTTTGGGCCAGCTACTGTGTCAAAATAGTTTTCATGGCTCCTAACGTTTTCGCCACTTTGTCTTCATCGATCCAATAGTGGGTTACCGCTCTAAAGCCTGCACCGTATGTACCGCCCATCAAAATATCAAATTCATCTTTTAGGCGGCCGGTGATATCAGTTTCTGACATCGGGGCATCTTCGGTTAGCCCAAAGAAGACCATGTTGGTGTAGCATTTTTCTGGATCGATGTCGATGTATGGCAATTGGGCTAGCCCTTCGGCCAGCATTTTGGCACATTTATGATCTTGGTCCAATCGCTGGGTCATATCGGTTAGCGATAAAATTCCGGCCGAGGCCAAGATGCCCGCCTGCCGCAAGCCACCACCGAACATTTTGCGCGCTCGTCTTGCCTTGTAGATGATTTCTTCGCTGCCGACCACAATCGAGCCTGCAGGTGAACACAGCCCTTTACTTAGGCAAATGCTGATCGAATCGACATACTGCGCTAGCTCCTTAATGTCGATCCCCAAAGCGGCTGTTGCATTAAACACCCGGGCGCCGTCTAAGTGCACGCTTAACCCGTGCTCGTCTGCCACTTCGCGCAACTCTTTAAAATAACTTACCGGTAGTGCAGCCCCATGATTGCCCCCAGAGCTGTTTTCAGCACAGATTAAGCGGCTGCTTGGCAGATGCGGATCATCGACACGAATAAATTGGCGAATTTGATCTGGGTCTAAACGGCCGATGTCGTCTGTTTGCAGCGGCAAAACCGTAATGCTGCTCAATACGCCAGCCCCACCCGCTTCGTATTTGAAAATGTGCGAGTCGAATCCGACGATCGCTTCATCGCCACGATTGCAGTGGGCGGCTAGTGCAACTTGGTTCCCCTGGGTTCCGCTTGTGACAAAAAGACCAGCTTCTTTGCCGGTCATTTCAGCTGCAAGTTCCTGCAGCTTGTTTACTGTGGGGTCGTCTCCATAGACGTCGTCACCCACTTCGGCCGTTGCCATCGCCTCTCTCATTTGGGGCGTTGGCCAAGAGACCGTGTCTGAACGGAAATCAATCTTCTTCATCCGTGAAGTTTACGTAATATTATGTAAATTGACAAGCGCTATAAGCCTGCACTAAAGAGGGAAAAACGAGTAGGTTTGACCTGTGAATCAGGAACGCCGAGATGTTATTTTAGGTTTAGGGGGAGAAATAATATCGGGGTGCGATTTGACCCTATCGGGGTGCTTGTGTGAAGTGGAAAAGGCTCGTTAGTCGCTGTTGCGAACGGTGTTGGCGTTTGGTTACTGATTAACGTTGGTGTCGCTGTTGCTATATTTGTCGATGTGGGGGATGGGGTTGTGGTTTCGGCCGGTGGATTGACCAGTGTTACGACCGACTTGTCCCGCACAAGCAAATAGCTGTAAACGACAGTCGTTGGGGCGATCCAAACCTCATCGGTACCGTTCGAGCCATAGGTGTTGATCAGATAATCTAGCATCGTTTCTAAAGCGGCAACGTTGCTACCAAACAAATGGCTACCATGGGAAAATGTGGTGTACCAGTGTGGATTGCCACTTTCGTTTGCTAATTGACTGGTTTTATCAAATTCAGCTATCAGCACCGCCGCGCTTCCGCCACTGCCATCGATGCGGCTATCACGTTTGATAATCGCGTCTAAATCATAAGGGGGGCTAACATCAACATTAAACGGAAACTGAAATATCCCATCGGTATAGAGCAGGGTATCCTCTTGACCGTCTCGAATCTCACGAATGATGCCGGGGTAATCGTTAAATTGTGCGGTGCCACCACAGGGAACGGTGTAGCCAAGAACTAGCAGGTCCGGCTTGGGTGATGCGGCGATAAGCGTTCTTAGATCTTCTTGAGCGAGCAAAACGTCTGCTTTTCGGCTAACACGGTCATAGATGGTGTGACAGCTGTTTTCATGGTCGGTCGCATGGTTGTTAATGGCCCAACCGGCGGCAATCAGGGTGTTCAGCTCGCTGGCTTGAAAGTCTCCCTCCCACGGGCTAGCCGGATCGATGATCCAGCGGGTGACCAGGTTAAACCCGGCCGGGATCCCGCGATCGAGAAAAACGGCCGTTTCTTGCTCTAGAAAATAGTTGTCATCAAATCCATGCGAATAGGCCCATCGGTAATTGTCTTTTAACCCCGCTTTTCGAAATTCGCCCATTTGATCATCGGCGGCCGGGTTTGTTAGGGTCACTGTTAATTGGCTGCTCGTCGTCGTCACCGTCACTTCATCGGCCGCAGGGCCGCTTTTAAATGGGATGGGGCCGTTCGTTGCGTCGCTGATCTCGATTTCGCTGGCATTTGCCGTATTAATAATCAAGGTTAACTCGTTGTCGTTGAGCGGGGGAATGTCACTCCGGTCGATATTGTAGGTGAGCGAAACTGTATTTGCCGCTTGTGACAAACGAAAGTTTGTGGCTAAAGCGATCAACAGCAGCGTCGTTAGCGAAAGGCATAGGAAAATGGGTGACTTGATTGAGTTCATCTTGATTTAGGTTTAATGGATCTTGTTCTGCCGGTTTGTTTTTCGCCAGTGAGCTAAAGCTCATCGGCTTTTAACAACGGCCTGCGGCCTTACTGTTTACCTCTGCTGAACAACAACATATACTGGAAAAAGAGGATTGGCTGGAAAGCAGATGACATTTTTTAGAATCATAGCCATCTAACATTGCTAACCGTGTTACGTGTTACGCAGAAGCCGATGGTTTTTATCAGGAGAGAGACCTAATCTTGCAGGATCGTTATTATTCAGCAGCTTGGTCCAGTTTGACAAAAGAATCTGTGTTCTGCGGAAAGATGAGCTAAAAACTGGGCCAATCTGGCGAAAACAGTTGGGGTGCTGAAAAATTTCGCAGGATCAACATAAATTCTGATTTTGTGCATTAAAATTTTCCCCCTCTATCTGAAGCTACTATAATTTCTATCATGACAAAAAAGGAACTCGCCCAAAAAATCCGTACATTGCTTGAGACCGAAGAGGAATCAGGCTTTTTGATCGATCTGATTAAAGAACTCGTCCGTGTAGAATCGCCGTCTGATCGGCCGGAAACACAGATCGGTGTTCAATCGATTATCCAAAGAGAGTTAGAAGCATTGGATTACGCCGTCACAATCACCCCCGGCCAAAAATCGGGTGGATGGCTTGTGGCTAGGCCAGATGGGTTGGCGGCCGGGGCTCCTTTTCAGATGTTGGTCGGTCATACGGATACGGTGTGGCCCCTTGGCACACTCGAATCGATGCCTTTGGTTCAAGATGGGGAAAAATTGCGTGGCCCAGGTGTTTTCGATATGAAAACGGGGAATTCGATGATGATTGCGGCGATTCGCTGCCTTAAAAAGTTAGGATTAGAACCGAAAATCGCCCCCGTCGTTGTCTTAAACTCCGATGAAGAAATAGGCAGTTTCGAGTCTAAAAAGATGATTGGGCAGATGGCCCAAAGCGCAAGCCGGGCTTTAATTTTAGAACCGGCCAAAGATGAAGACGGCAAAATCAAAACGGCACGAAAAGGGACCGGCCGCTTTGTAATTACGGCCAAAGGGATTCCGGCCCATGCTGGGCTTGACCCGACCAAAGGGGCGAGCGCGATCACCACGATGGCGCATGTGATTCAGCAGCTGGTGCCCTTAACTGATTTAGACAAGGGCGTCACGGTTAACCCCGGCGTTATTCATGGGGGGACCCGGCCGAATGTGATTGCGGCTGAGTGCGTTCTGAATGTAGATGTTCGCGTTTGGTCGATGGATGACGCTGAAGCGCTTGAAGAAGCGATAATGGCGATAACGCCCAATGTGGCTGGGGTGACCCTAGAAGTTACCGGTGAGATCGGACCACCTTTAGAGCGTACAGCGCGTAATCAGGATTTATGGGAAAAAGCCCATGCGATTGGTGAGTTAATGGGGGTTGAGTTTGTTCAATCCGCTGTCGGGGGTGGCAGCGATGGAAACACCACCTCGATGTATACCCCTACACTAGACGGATTGGGAGCTGTGGGTGACGGCGCCCACGCTGATCATGAATTTATGTTCCCCGGCAAGCTGGTCGAGCGCACCACTTTATTGGCCATGCTGCTGTTAGAGGATTAATCGTGTCAAAAATGATGAAGCGACTGCTGCAAATCGCGGCCGGATGTATCGCCTTAGGTTTTTTGGTGATGTTTGGCGCATTTTTCGCCCCATCTTTTTTAGATGATGGTGAGCGGTGGGTAGAGCTATTGTTTATTGTCGGTGGTAGCATTGCGAGCTTGGGTGCTTTGGCCGCGGTGAGTGCTTCACTTGCACTGGTCATCAGATTGTTGCGTGATGAGTCGTAGTCGGCCGTTCTTAATTGATAGTAGAGATTGAAAATGAGTAATCAAAAAATAACCTTTCATACAGATGCAGATGCGGCTCCGGCCAATGAAATTGGGCAAAACCGTTTATCCGAATGGTTAAAGTTACAGCCAGACAACTATTTTTCGGCCGACAGTGACCTACAGCGAAAATTAGAGCTGTATTTGGGCAAAGGCACCTATGTTAAAACGATGCCATCGATGTACAAATACGGCAGCGTTTTGGCAAAGCAGGTTGACCCGTTGGTGCGCTCCTCGAACTTAGATAAAAATTTACCCACCTTAAAAAGCACCGATGAGATCGGCCGAAATGCGCAAGAGGTTGACTATCACCCCGACTATCACGCGGCCGGCCGACTTATTTACGCTGGTGGACCGATTTCAGCTTTGGCCGAACTGGGGAATAACAAGACCGCGTTGGCACTGTTTTACTTGTCTGCCCAAAATGGGGAAGCGGGGCACAACTGCCCGCTAACGTGCACGGCCGGGGTCGTAAAAACGCTACAGCTTGTCGCCTCTGAATCCTTGAAAGAAAAGTTTTTGCCCAAATTGCTTGATGAAAACTATGACACCAACTTCACCGGTGCTCAATTCATGACAGAGATCCAAGGTGGCTCTGACGTGGGGATTAATGCGGTGACGGCTACACCAGAAGATAGCAACAGCGATGTTTGGTTTTTGAACGGCGACAAATGGTTTTGTTCCAATGTAACGGCTGATTTGGCCCTTGTGACAGCCCGAATGGGTGAACAGGAAGGGACAAAGGGGCTGGGGTTGTTTTTAGTGCCTCGGCACAATGATGATGGCTCTTTAAACGGGATGCGCATTCATAAATTAAAAGACAAATTGGGTACGCGTTCGTTGGCAACGGCCGAAGTTACATTCCATGACGCCAAGGGGTGGTTGGTTGGAGAATTTAAAGATGCGATGACCCATGTCATCAACACCTCTCGTATTTATAATGCGTTTGGCTGTGCGGGGAACGCCCGTCGTGCTTTTATCATCGCTTGGACCTATGCTCAAAATCGACTGGCCTTTAAACAACCGATCATTCGCTTTCCGTTGGTCCAGGATCAAATCGCAAAAATGAAGGCCGATTGTGCCGCTATCTTGGCTGGCAGCATGCGCATCGTTAAGATTTGGGACGATCTTGAATCGGGCCGCCTTGAGGGAGAAGAGGCTGAGAAGCAAAAGAAACATTTGCGGTTGGCGATCAACTTAAACAAATATCGGGCGGGCATCCTGTCTCACGACGTCATCCAGCAAGGGATTGAAATTTTAGGCGGCAATGGGGCGATTGAATCTTTTAGCATCTTGCCCCGGCTGTTGCGCGACAATGTGGTCTATGAAAACTGGGAAGGGGCCGCCAACGTGCTGATGGCTCAAATGCAGCGTGATATCCGGAAAAATGACATTCACGAGCCATTTTTCGCAGAAATCCGGGCGATGTTCAGCGGTGCTTTTATGCCGGAACTTAAACGGGAAGGGTTGCACCAGCTTGAAAAGCTTGAAGCTGAATTAGGCGAAGTGCTAAAAATGGATGAGTTAACCGGGGCGATTTATTTTCGACCTTTGATGGATCGTATTGCTGATTTGTATTATTCAGCATGTATGGCGGCCGAGGCTGGCTGGGAGCGTAAAGCCAAAGAAGACAAAACCAAGGCAAGGCTCGCGATTTTCTTTATGAATCGGCGGGTGGCTCGCTTAGATCCTGGGGATATCACCTATTACGATGATCAGGTTGCCCGTCTTTCTTCAGAACTGTAAGTAAGCCCCGCTCGAAGTTTAAATAACGGCCGGTTCAATCGGGAGCTCATTAAGCCCTTCAGACTCTTCATCGAATGCGGGGACGGCCGGTAGGGTAAATACAAACTGGCTTCCACCCTCAGGGCTTGGATTGTCTTCGGCCCAAATTTTGCCACCCATCGTCTCGACCGCTTGTTTGCAAAACGACAGGCCGATGCCGGTCCCACGATGGCTTTTTCCCCGTCCACCCACCATTTCAAACCGGCTAAATATCCGCTGCCGATCTTTGACCGGGATCCCTTTGCCTGTATCTGAAATGATGACCCGACAACCGCCTTCAAGTTTGTCTTGAGGTGTGGCGGGTATGACCGAAACCAAGACGGTCCCCTGAGCCGGGGTAAATTTAATCGCATTATCGATCAAGTTGCCCAAAATACGGCGCACCATCGAGCGATCTGCCCAAATTGGCCCGACGTCTGGGTCTGCTTCTAGTTTTAGCTTAATCTTTTTGCGAATCGCCATCCCTTGCAAGGTTTCGATTTGCTGCTGGGTAATCGACTGGACGCTAATCGCCTCAACATCGGCCGATAATTTACCGGCTTCCATGCGGGCTACGTCTAAAAGCGAGTCGATCATGTCTAACATCTGCTGGGTTGTTCGACGGCCGTTTTGCACAATCATCGCCACATCAGAATTGTTGATCATCGGGGCCATCCACTCAAAGCTTGTAAAAATGGCTGACACCGGGTTTTTCAAGTCGTGGACCACCATGCTTGTGAATTCACGCTGCCACTCTTCCCGTTCAACTTGTTCTGTCACATCCCTAAAGACGATCATTAAACCGGTTGTTTCCCCATCTTTGTTGGTTAAAACAGATTCACTTCGCTCTAAGTAACGAATGCTTCCATTTTCTTCAACAGGGACAACTTTGCGGCTATCTTCTGGGATAATCCCTCGGCGAATGCTGGTAATGAGCTTGATCAGCTCTACCGGTTTGTAGCCGATGATCGACACCGCTTGCTGAGTATCGAAAACCCCATTAACCGGCTCTTTGCCCGTCATTGTGGCTAAAAAATTGTCCGCTGGCTGATTGGACATTTTAACCGAGCCATTCAGGTCTAAAATGACGAACCCCTCGGTCGTCGTATTTAGAATCGTGGTTAGCCATTCTGACTTTGTTTGTTCGTCGATACTTTTGTGACTTTTTAGTTGCATTTTTCCATCCGTTAGCTAAGAAAGATTGCGCAGGATCTTGGTAAGTGAGATCGTAGATAAATATGACTGAAAAATCAATGGTTCTCTGGTGTCTGTCTCGACGATTTTCAACCATAAAAGCCCCTATAAATTTAGCTTTAATCCTATTTGTCTGTTTTGCAGGATTTGGCTGTCAATCTCAAGCTGCCTCCGACCCGCAATCGGCCGACATTAATGACGCAGCGGTCGCCGAAATTGATCCTGCTGAAATTGAGCTGAAGGATGTTACTTTTGCAACGCTGGCACCCCCTACGATTGTGGTGGTGCAGCAAACCCCTACGCCGATCCCAACCCCAACAGCCACCCCGACCCCAACCCCGATTATTTATGTCATTCAAGATGGGGATACTCTGCTAGGGGTTGCGTTGCAAAATCAAACGACGGTGGAAGACATTTTGGGCTTGAATTCAGACGTTCGGCCGGAGCTGTTATCGATCGGCCAAGAAATCGTATTGCCACCCCCCGCAACGCCGGTTTTTAGCGGTGATCGGCCGACACCGGTGCCGATTTCAGTTGAAATTTTGTCCCAGCTGTTGTACCCCGATGGGGCTGGGGGCGTTTGGGTGATGGGAGAGCTAAAGAATACAACGGAGCGGCCGATAGAAAATTTAGTTTTGGGGGCAACCCTGTTTGGACCAGAGGGGACGGCTGTAAAATCGGTTGAAATGAGCGTGCCGCGCAAAATATTACAACCACAAGAGATATCACCGTTTGGCGTGCTAATTCCACAAAAACCGGCTGGCGTTTTGCAAGCAGATGTACGTTTGCTAGAGGGGGCGGTTGCGTTGGGTCCAGAACCAGCAGGCGTGGTAGCCAGTTTGCAAGATTTAGATGTTCAGATTGTGGGAAGTGTCGCAACGGTCACCGGCCGTGTCGTGAATGAAGAGGATTTTGAAGTTCAAATTTCATCTATTCTTCTTGTCTTGTTCGATGGCGCAGATCAGATCGTCGGGTTCGCCCAAGCGGGGCAATCGCTCGGCCAAATCCCGGCCGGTGGGAGTGTGGCATTTGAGCACCAGATGATCCCACCAGGAAAGAATACCATTCGTGTCGAAGGGGTTGTTGAACTCTCGCATCAACCCCAATCAGAATGAACGGAATCGGTTTTGCTAATTTTTAAAACCGAAACGCTTTTTTAGAGTTGGCGGCTTAGGATAAAGGTCATGGTCACAGGGTAACGGGACACTAAAGTGATGGGAGATTGGTACATATCTCCCGTTAATATTAGGGGAGCCATGAATAGAATAATATCGTTCACAAAAAATCTATTTAAATCAGTAGTTGCACGATATGACTTTAGAAAAATACTCAACCCCGAACTCTGGGAAGAAATTATCAGACAGCCCCTTCATCGCAGAGATCTTTGAAGCTGCCCATAAATCTGCTCTGATAGAGGCCCCACCAGCGATGGCCAAAACAGGGGTCGATACAGACAGCTTTCAGCTAAAAGTGGCAAAGAGAATGATTGCTGAGCTGGAAAAAGAGCGGCAAAGTCTGGAAAAACAGGTCCAGTTGTTGCAAGCGGCGGTTGAATATAGTAACGACGGCATTTCAATTAGTGATATGCGGACCGAGGGAACACCCATCATCTATGCAAGCCCTAAGTTAGAAGAACTTTCAGGGTATCGGGCGGATGAGCTTATCGGTTCAAATTGGCGCATTTTGTACAAGGCCGAACCGGATGAAGAGGCGCAGAAGCGGTTAAAGCAGGCATTTGCCAAAGGGGAGGAGTGTGAAGTGTCTGTCCGAAATATCAAAAAAGATGGCACACCGTTTATGAGCCGCGTGACACTCTATCCGCTGACAGCGATCGATGGAGAAGTCACCCATTATGTTTCAGTGATTCAAGATGAAACAGAAAAGCGGAAAACGGCTCAAGCACTGCGCCAAGCGCAACGGCTTGATTCAATCGGCTTGATGGCGGGGGGCATTGTGCACGATTTTAATAATGTTCTACAAAGTGTTTTAACCCAAGTGTCGATTGTCGGCCGAAAGTTAGAGGCGGAACACCCGGCCGAAAAGAACGTGTTGAGCATTCATCGGGCCGCCAATCGTGCGGCCGACTTGACCCAGCAACTGCTAAAGTATGCCCGTGAAGAAGAGTTTGATATGGAAGTCCTCGATATCAAAGAACTTGTCGAGGAAACGGTGGCACTCATAACCAGCACTTTGTCGACTGAAGTTGTTTTAGACCGCAGCTATCAGGAGTCAGATTTAAAAATCCAATCATTTAAAGGGCAAGTCCAGCAAATTTTAATCAACCTCATCTTAAACGCGTCTGAGTCGATTGAAGATCGTGGAGAAATTCAGATTAGCTGCCGAAGTGTGGTTGCTGGCAACAAACATCAGATATCCGGGGTGACCGATGGTCGCTATTTGTCCAATGCGCTTGATTTGGATCGTAAATATCTGGTGGTTGAAGTGTCGGACAACGGCTGTGGTATGCCGTTAGAAACGATAGAAAGCATTTTTGATCCCTTTTATACAACCAAATCAACCGGCAATGGTTTAGGTCTTGCTGTCACGCTGGGGGCGGTTCAATCACAAAAGGGTGCCCTGGAGGTTGTAAGCCAGCCTGATGTTGGCTCGAAGTTTTCTGTTTACTTTCCCCATATTGAGGAAGAATAAAGAGACAAGCATTTTTAGAAATTATTCAGCCCCCAACTACTTTCGCTAGATTGGCCCAGTTTTCAGTTTGTCTTTTCACAGAACACAGACCCTTTTGTCAAACTGGACCAATCTGCTAAATAAATACCATCTATAAATTACAATTAAAAAAACACTGGGGGCAAAAGACGATATACTCATGCTTGGTTTAACCAGATATTATTTAGGTTACTAATGCGAGATCATGAAAAAAGTTGATGTCTTAATTGTAGGGGCTGGGGCGGCCGGTTTAATGGCGGCGATATGGGCCGGACGCACCAATCCTAAGCGGCAAATTGTTGTTTTAGATGGGGCCAAAAAGATCGGCCGTAAAATTCTTATCGCTGGGGGCGGCCGTTGCAATGTAACCCATTATGAAGTGACAGAAAAAGCCTATGCCGGAGCCTCGCGGAATGCGATTAAAAAAGTGCTGCGACAGTTTGATGCGGCCCAAACGGCCGATTTTTTCAAACAGCTAGGGGTGAAACTAAAACGGGAAGAGACGGGGAAACTGTTTCCAGTAACCGATCAAGCGAAAACGGTATTAGATGCCTTGGTTCGCGAAGTCACAAAAACGGCCACAATATTGCCCGATCATAGGGTTGAATCGGTTCAGGATCTTGGGATGCATTTTGAAGTGGTCGGTAATTTTGGCAAGATTCAAGCCCAAAAAGTTGTTCTAGCGACTGGCGGAAAGAGCATACCGAAAACCGGGTCTGATGGGCAGGGGTATCAGATTGCGCAGAGCTTGGGCCACTCTTTGACCAACCGTATTTTTCCAGCATTGGTCCCGCTAACGGTGCCACGCAATCACTGGATTCGCGATATGAAAGGGGTGACGCTGCCGGTCACCTTGGAGCTGTGGCAGCCAACGGGCAAACGGCTAGAATCGTTTACAAATTCGATGCTATGCACCCATTTTGGCCTTTCGGGACCGGCCGTTTTAGACATGAGCCGCTATTACTTAGACGCCGTCGGTATAGAGCCAGACGTCCGCTTGACTGTGAATTGGGTTCCTGATTGGCAATACGATGACTTTATTCAGCATCTAAAATCGGAACGTCAGCAGACACCCTTGCAGCTGCTACGCTCGCTTTTACCCGAACGGCTGGTGAAGGCGATTTTGGAACAAGCATTAGGGAGTGATAACGAGGGGCGCGCCGCAACATTACCGGTTAATCAGCTATCAAAAGACGAGCGACGCAAGCTGGCCCAAATGGTTACCCGTTTTCAAGTGCCGGTTGCCGGTGATCGGGGGTTTGATTTCGCAGAGGTGACGGCCGGGGGAATCCCTTTAAAAGAGCTGCGCTTAAGCAGCATGTCTTCACGCATCTGCCCGAATCTACATTTTTGCGGGGAGATTTTAAACGTAGACGGCCAAATTGGCGGGTTTAACTTTCAATGGGCTTGGTCTTCTGGTTACTTGGCCGGCATTTCAGTTTAAGTCAGTCTTTCAGGGTGTAACGACGATGTAACGCAGAGATTTCTATACTCGACCTTAAGGTCACCGCCAGCCCCACAAATAAATGGGGCTGTTTGAAAATCTGGTGACCCGTTGGCTCGCATTCGCGGGGAAGGTTTAGAAACGATGACACCAGAATTGACAGCTTTATTGGCAAAAGTAACACGAAAAATGTTAGGGCCGCTGGGGACGATTGCAGCGATCGGTGGGTTTTTAGGTGATGTGATTCTGCCCTTGTTAGACTTGGCCCCATGGGTTGCCGGGCTATCTTTTCTGGCGTTCGTCGGCACAGTGGTTGCCTTTTTTATGTTTAAGGCGACCCCGGAGCGAGAGCTGGCAGAAACGCTTATCCCTGCCGCAATGGTTTTAGCTGCCGGTTCGACCATTGTATTTTCTGTTTATACGATTGCGTTTAACAATGCCCCAGATCGTGGATATTTGGCGACAAACATTGAACCCATTGCGGTCGTTCAATCTTCACTGCTCAGCTTAGAGGCCGAAGTAGAAGAGATTCGTGAAACAACAGCCCGCACTGAAGATTTGGTGGGCGAGGTGGCTACTGTTCAAGCTGATACCGCCGTTGTTGTTGGGGATGTGAGCGATGCGGTTGAAGAAAATCAAGAGATTTTGGAAGATATGGCGGATGCTCAGGCGGCCGGTTTTGCAGAAATTCAGGCTGCCTTCGAAAGCTTGCAAGTCAACAATGTTATCGTTGAAAATCCGAGTTCGCCTCAAGAATGGTATAGCAATGCACGGCTTCATCAATTAAAGGGAAATACGGCCGAGGCGATCAACGCTTATGAAGGGTATACGGCCTTTTCGCTAGAATTTGTAGACCCGCTTCAAGAATTTGTGAACCTGCTGACAGCAACCCAAGGGATCGGCCGCGCGCGTCAGCAAATTACAGACTTGTACAACAGCCAGCCGGATAATCGAACCCTCGATATGTTATCGGTCCTGCTTTTAGACTCACGAGATGAGCAGCTGGTTCGTTTAGAACAGCTAGCCAATCGGGCCCCAAACTATGCGCCGGTCTTTTTAGAATTGGGAGATGCCTATACGCGTCAACTGCAAGCATCCTACACCCTAGATTCGAGAGAGCAGCAAACGGCCTCGTATAACCGGGCATTTGAGCTGGAGCAAAATCAGCTGCTTAGCGGCCTGTATATCGATAAGTCTTTGGCCCAAGAAAAAATCGCCAGCGCACAAAACAATATCGATCAATTTGCAAGCATGAACAACGCAAAACTCGATTTCATGGCGATAAATTCGGCCGATGCCTTTGGGAATAGTGGGCTGATGTTGGTTGTGCTCTTGCCGGAAGGGAATGTGAAACAGATTCTGTTTTCGCTCGATGATCCGGTCCCTTCAATCCCAACCGGGGCCACCCAAGTTGGCACCAGCACCATCGCCAACACCCAAATCGGCCCGATCCCCTTTGAAAAAGGTGACCACACGGTTTATGTGCAATATACCGATGCCAATGACGTTGTTAGTGAGATTTACACCTACGAGTACACAGTAAATGATTTGATGTTTAGCCATCAGCAAGAGCCTTATGACTTCTCACTTGAAGGGATTCCGGTCTTTGTGACGATGACGGCGATCGATGCAACGATCGATGATTACAGCACCTTCCACTTTAGTATCGATTCAGATGCATTAGACCAGTCATTCCAGTTCCCTGGGCAGCAGGTCCCCTTGCGCATACCGGGCGATTTCACCTCTCCAGATCAGCCAGCCCTCGAACCGGGCGAACATACGATTTACGCACAACGGACCCGGCCGGACGGCACCAAAACTGACGTCGTAAGCTATACGTTTGTCATCGAATAATATTACGAGGAGATTAAGAAGCCCCCTTTCATGTAAACAATCGTTAATTTTCTTTGTCTATCAATCAGTTACAATACAATAGCTTTAAGCCAAAGCATACGAGGACAAACTGAACATGGACGAAGGTACAAGACAAATTTTAATTGTGGATGACGAGCCAGCCGTAGCGGAAGTCGTCAGCCTTTATTTGAAGAAAGAGGGGTATGGCTGCACGATTGCACATGACGGCCGAATGGCGTTGGCAAAAATGGAAGATCGGCCGACCTTGGTCGTTTTAGACATCAACTTGCCCGAAGTAGATGGTTTATCGGTTCTTTCAACCATCCGGGAGAAATATCCTGACACCGGCGTGATCATGCTCACCGCCCGCCGTCAAGAAATCGACCGTATTTATGGGCTAGAATTAGGTGCCGATGATTACATGGTGAAGCCATTTTCACCGGCCGAACTTGTCGCCCGGGTTAAAGCGGTTTTGCGCCGGATGAATGACAATAACGCCAACGGCAAAGCCAACTCATCCGCCTTGGTTTTTGACGACGGTGCCCTTGAAATTGACCCTTTAAGCCACAGTGTCAAAGTGAATCAAGCCGAAATTGAGCTGACCGCAACTGAGTTTGGCCTTCTAAAGTTTATGGCGCAAAATCCTCGCCAAGTATTTTCTCGCGATGAACTGCTCGAAAGTGTTTGGGGGATGTCAGAGTTTGTAGACCCAAATACGGTGACTGTGCATATGCGTCGTGTTCGTGAAAAAATTGAGCAAGATCCTAGCAAGCCTCGTTGGCTGCAGACTGTGTGGGGGGTAGGCTACAAATTTATCCCAGAACATGGCACTGAATAGAATGACAGCAATTTCTACCGCTAAACAAATTGATAATAAGAACTCTTGGTTAATTAATCAGCTTATTTTTGGGATTATCGGCCTCGTCGTCAGCTTTATCTTAGCTTGGATCGCCGTGCGTTTGCTGCTCGGCGCTTCTTTCGCTGATGTACAGCCGTTGACCGGCCCTTTGGCCCTTTCTGGCATCGTGTCTTTGGTATTGGGCTTCGCCGCCACTTGGGTCACCGCTCGGGTTAGCCGATCTTTGCTGTTTACGCTGATTAGCGCCTATTTGTGGTCGGCCGTCCTCATTTTGACCAACTTTTGGAACGGTGCTCGACTCATGTTTTTCGACGCCGATCATGACCTCCCATTAGCCGTCTCACTCGTTGTATTCGCCTCTATTTTGGCAGCCACGTTTGGGTTGGCGGTTACGGTCCGAATTGTTGCCGACCTGCGCCAGCTGGCCCATTCTGCGGCCGAGATCGCTCGCGGCAATCTCAACGTGCGTTCAAGCGTACGCGGCCGGGATGAAGTGTCGCAAGTTGCTGGCGCTTTTAACGATATGGCGACCAAGCTAGAAGAGGCTGAAGGTGTTCGTCAAGAGCTAGAGCAGCTGCGCCGTGATTTGGTTTCTTGGACGTCTCACGATTTGCGCACCCCTTTAACCAGCATGCGCGCCATGATCGAAGCGATGCGGGACGGGATTGTCGATGACCCTGAATCGATTCAGCGGTACTACAAAAACATTCTGAACGATATTGAAGGGTTAAACACCCTAATGGACGATCTTTTTGAATATTCTCAGCTGGAATCGGGCGGTCTCAAATTCGAGATGACCAATCAGTCATTGGCCGGTCTGATCAGCGACGTTTGCGAGGATTTCGAGGCTTTTGCAGATCAAAATAAGATCGCCATGAACTGCAAAGTGAAAATCGATAGCCTAGACCCTGTCTTTATGGATTCGCGACTAATCGGCCGTGTTTTGGGGAATTTAGTCAAAAACTCCTGCCGCCATACACCCGAATCTGGCTCAATTACGATTGAAGCTGAACGGAAGGCAGATGGTATTGTGGTGGTTTCTGTAAGTGATACCGGCTCGGGATTTGATGCGAACGATTTGCCACATGTTTTTGAACAATTTTATCGGGGAGAAGAGGCTCGCAGTCGGGCGAAAGGCGGGGGCGGCTTAGGGTTAGCCATTGCAAAAAGTATTGTTGAAGGTCATGGGGGCACGATCACGGCCGAGAACTCACCAACCACCGGTGGGGCGGTCGTTACGTTTACTTTGCCAAAATAATAATTTCTAGACAAGAAAAGTCTTCAAGACTTTTCTTGTCTATTTGTCATTGTTAAGCATCCAATTATTTGCGCCAGATTGGGCCAGTTTTTAGCCCGTCCTTCCGTAGAACATAGATCCTTTTGTCAAACTGGACCAAACTGCTGAATAAATACGCCTAGTTTATTTAAACTTCCAGATCGCTTTAGCCTAAAACCCGTTTCATACGGTCAAGCGCCTGCTTTAAGAACAGGCGAGAAGTGGCGATATTGATGCGCATAAACCCTTCTCCACCTTCAGGGCCAAACGTAACCCCATCATTGAAATGAATCTTCGCTTCATCTAGCAATTTGCTGACTAGCTCTTCTTGCGAATATCCCAAATCGCGACAGTCAACCCATAGCAGATACGTTCCTTCCGGTTTCACAACCTTGATACCAGGAATATGCTCTGCGAAGTAATCGCGTACAAAGGCGTAATTGTCTTGGATGTAAGTCATCGCAGCTTCTAGCCACTCTTCGCCATGGTTGTAGGCCGCTTCTGTGGCTATTGGGCCAAATCCGTTGGAGCCATAGAGCCCTACACTCGCAATCGCATCTGTAAATGTTTGACGCAGTTCAGGGTTAGAAATAATAATTTGAGAGCTTTTTAAGCCAGCCAGATTAAACGTTTTACTCGGAGCCATGCAGGTGATGGTCCGATCTGCAATTTCGTCCGAAATACTTGCCATCGCCACAAATTTGTGGTCGTCATAAATCAGGTCGCAATGGATTTCGTCACTGATGATGAGGACGTTGTTGTCGAGGCAAATTTGGGCAAAACGGGTCAGCTCTTCTTTGGTCCAAACGCGGCCAACCGGATTATGCGGGCTGCACAAAATGACGGCCGTACAATCTGGGTCGGCCGCCTTTTCAGCCAGATCATCAAAGTCCATTTCGTAGCGCAGATTTTCGCGATCATAAACCAAATCGTTTGATACCACTTCGCAACCGGCCGCTTGTACGCTGCTAACAAAGGGGGGGTAGATGGGGCGTTGAACAATAACTTTGTCCCCCGGCTTGGTCAGCTTGGGTAGCATGATATACAAAGCGGGGACAACGCCTGGGCTTAGCTTGATCCAATCTGGGTCGATCTCCCAGTCATAGCGGCGGCCGCACCAATTGACAACCGAGTCAAAATAGCTTTTTTCCGGCGTAAAGTAACCATAGATCCGGTCATCGAGTTTTTTATGTAGCGCTTCAATGATCGGTTCAGCGACAGCAAAGTCCATGTCCGCCACCCAAAGTTGTAGCAGGCGATCTTCACCCATTTCCGGATTCGCCCTGTCAGTTTGCTCCGATTGTCCATCTCGTTTGATTAATTTGTGTTTTACGCTACCTGTGTGGGCGCGGTTGATGATTTCATCGAAATTAAAAGCCATCGCATTTCTCCTAGTGGTGGTTGGGGGTTTGGGAATTGCGTCATCCTTGAAAAATAATTATCCAATGTAATATTTCATAAGTTGACGAGTGGTCCTTTTCAAGTATCGGTTTGTGGTTCATTAAATGTGGATCCACTTTTTCCAATTTTGTGTTGTGGATTATCCTCTAAAATGAAAAGTTGTAAATAAATATGATCTGAATAGGATTAACCATTTACACTGCCCTGTCTGATAACAGATAGTTGTGGGTATGCAAAAAAACGGCCGTATGAATATGATTTTGCTCGTTTATCTTTTTTTGTTTGGAATTGCGCTTATAGGCTGCCTCTATGTGTTTGTCTCATGGCGCAGTCATCGCTCCCCAGGCCTTCCTTATGCTTATGCAGATTGTATTGCGGGGCGTGTTCCAAGCGACGGCAAGCGGGTGGTGGTTCTTGGAGATAGTTTAACGCATGGGACGATGAGCCATAATTGGCTTGTTGACTTGCAGGCGCAGTACGCGGGGGAGTATGTTTTTATCAATCAAGGTTGGAACG
>JAHDEB010000016.1:8937-16719 GCA_020629055.1 Chloroflexota bacterium | reverse complement strand
GTCGTTGGCTGCCAGCCGGATATCATCGCTATATTTGTCGGTGGCAACGATGCATTGGCGACTTTTTCCCCTGTATGGACGGAGAACTTTATAAAGAATAAACAGTTGCCCCAAACACCGACGGCCGACTGGTATCGCCAAAACTTAGAAGGGATTGTGACCCAATTACAACAACAAACGGATGCTGAGTTGGTTTTGTTGACGCTGACTTTATTTGGGGAAGATTTAGATAGTCCGGAAAATGTGCCGTTTTCAGATTACAGTGAAATTGTTCGCTCAACGGGGAGAACGTTCGGGGTCCCCGTTTTACCCATCCATACAAATATGAAAAAAATGGTGGAGTCTGCAGAGCTAAATGAGGCGAAAAGCTGTTCACCCGCCGACTGGGATGGCTATCGACGCCAGATAAAGTGGGGCATTATTCGGTATCACTTTCTTTTTCAGACGTGGGATCAAATTTCAGCCAGTCGTGGATATATCGGTCAGATCGATTGTGTTCACCTGAATTCACGCGCTGCCGGAGTAATCGCCGCTACGTTTAGTGAATGGCTAGACACTAAGCGATAGAGTCTTGTGATTGAAAGCCTAAACCTAAAGGGAGCTAAAGCTCACCCCATTTCCCCATGACCCGATAGCTACGATCTACGGCCGATACCCAATAGTTTTCAATCAAGTCAAACCAGCCCCGTTTAAGATACATCTGGTATCCGTTGGTGCTGTCGTCTTGCATGGTCGAAAGTAAAAAGCGAGGATAGGTTAACCCGTCAAAAAGGGAATCGTGTAAAAGACCGCCGATCCCCATCCCCCAATAATCGGGGACAACGGCCATTTCAGCCAAGCAAAAGACGTTGTCTAACCAAGCGCTGTGTCCCGCTTTTTGCATCGGTGGCCCCAGCACCTTATGCCAGCCATAAGCGGGTAGTAGCTGATACCCAAACGCAAACCCGACCGGCAGATCGTTGTGCCAAGCGGCCACAAGTTTGAAATCTTTGCGCTTAACCATCCGATCAAACCCAACCGCAAATGATTGAGACTCTGCAGATGATTTATTGTACGGTGGCGGCCGAAAAGCAGCGGTGTATATCTGAGTGAGGTTGTCTACCAACTCAAAAGGGTCTGTTTCGTGCCTGATGATTATCTGTTTCAAACTGTTTTATTCACAAAATCGACGTCGAAATTGTCGAATTGCACGGAACCCCCAAACAATCCCTTTAAAGATAAAAAGCCCGGCCGTTACCAGGATCATGGCGCTTTGGGCCAGATCGATCATTCGGCCGATGTCGGCCGTTTCCGGTTTGCGCTGTCCTTCCCCCAGATTATACAACCCGACTTTTTCCAACTCTACCCCCAGCACGCCGGCCGCGGCACTCATCGGATGCCCCGCATTGGGGGATTCGGTTGCAGTCGCATCGCGTTGGTAAATCGCGTTGGCACTGGGCTGTTCCGGGCTGCGTTCGGCCGTGGGCTCGAAAAAGTGATCTCCTGCTAACAGCAACGCTTGGGCCGTTAGCCGAGCAGGTGCCAAATTAACAAGATCGTCGAACTGAGCCGGTACTTTGCCCAACCACTCATGCTCTTCATCCCGATACCCCAGCATCGAATCACACGTGTTGACCCAACGGTATGCAAGGGCAAGGGGCAATCCACCGATCGCATAATAAAAAAGAGGGGCGACGACTCCGTCGGATAGATTTTCTGCAACCGACTCAATCGTTGCGGCCGACACTTGACTCTCGTTGAGTTCACTGGTGTCTCGGCTGACAAGGTGCCAGCTTACCAAGCGACGAGCTTCCTCGAGATCGCCGTCGATTAAAGCATTTCTGACATCATCTGCCGCGCTTAATAATCCCCCTAACGAGAAGGTTGTTTTTAACAAGAAGCCGTCTACAGTGACGCCCAGCCCAAATGGAAGCGTTCGGGTAATAGTCTGAATGAATTGGCCGAGTAAAAAGACGACAGCAGCACCACCTAAAACGATGGCAGCTCCGTACCCCATGCGGATTTGGTCATCAGCATCAGGGGCTTCCGCTTTTAAGCGGCCGATGGCGGTTCCCATCCAAGCGGTGGGGTGATATTCATTGGGTGGATCCCCAATAAGGGTGTCATAAATGATCGCTTCAAACAAAGTTCGCATACCCTTAATTATCCGCGATCCAATCCCGATGACCAACTATCCGTTTTTGCCGACTGCGGCTATAATGCGCCCCGATTACCATCAATAAATAACTGAAACAAGCCCATAATCGTAAATGAGGAGACGATATGACTGAAAAATCGCAAATACCACCAGACACATTAACCCAACGAATTGGTGTGTTAACCCGACGAGAGGTTGAAGCCCGCATTTTAGCCCCCGTCATCAACGCACTGGGAGAACATTTCGGCCGGGAAGAAGTGATCGAAGTTGTGCGCAACACCATCATCAAGGTCGCACAAGAACAAGGGGCTGACTTGGCCCAAGCGATGGGTGGGTCTGACAGCAAAGCTTTTATGGATTCGCTCCAATTTTGGACTCAAGATGATGCTTTGCAGATTGAGGTCTTGGAAAATAATAAAGAGGCATTGCATTTCAATGTCAATCGCTGTCGTTATTCAGAAATGTACCGGGCTCTGGGGATCCCTGAACTGGGGGCGGTCTTTTCTTGCAACCGAGATTATGCGCTGATTGATGGCTTTAATCCTGATGCAAAATTAAAACGGACCCAAACATTGATGGAAGGGGCTTCTCACTGCGATTTTCGCTATACATTTCCACAAGCAAAAGAGGACTAAAGGGTATGAAAGCTGAAATAGTTAAAGCGTTGCAAGATATTGTCGGGGAAGAGCATGCATCTGCGGCCGAATCTGTTGTGCACATTCATGGCAAAGACCAGTCTGATCATGAGCGCCACTTGCCCGATGTAGTGGTTTGGCCGGAAACGACCCAGCAGGTGAGTGAGATTGTGAAATATGCTGCGGCCAATCAGGTCGCCATTACCGGCTGGGGGGCGGGCAGCAGCCTAGAAGGGAATTCGATACCGGTCAACGGGGGTATTGTGGTCAACTTCGGCCGCATGAACCAGATTGTTAAGGTTCATGAAGGAGACTTTCAAGTCACGGTACAGCCTGGCATTTTTTATAAAGATATGAACAAAATACTTTCGCGGCATGGGCTGTTTTTTCCGCCAGACCCCGGTGCAAACGCCAGTATCGGTGGGATGGTTGCCAACAATGCGGCCGGCACCCGCACGGTCAAATATGGGGCGACACGAGACAATGTGTTGGCGCTTGAGCTTGTGCTGCCAAATGGGGAAATTATCCGGACAGGCTCTCGTTCGATTAAACAGTCGGCCGGATATGATTTGACCCATCTTATCGTTGGCTCCGAAGGGACATTAGCACTTGTTACCGAAGCTACCTTGAAGTTAAGCCCGCTGCCTGAACATTTTTCGGCCGTGCTGGCTACCTTTGAAACCACTGAAGCGGCCGCCGATGCGGTTTTCGGTGTCATCGGTTCAGGCGTTGGCCCGGCCGCATTAGAGCTTCTAGATGCAGAAGCGGTCCGTTTTATGAACACCAGGGTAACCGATTTGCCCGTTAAACCGACCCTCTTAATGGAGTTCCATGGCGCTACAGAAGCGTCTTTATTGGCTGAGTTGGAGCTGGTCGAAGAGATTTGTGCAGAGTGCGGCAGCCTCCGTTTTGAGGCGGGCGCCGGCCGTGATGAGCGAGATCGCTTGTGGGAAGGGCGTCATGCACTGGGTGAGATTCTGTTTAGTATTTACCCCGATTGCAATTACAATATCATCGATGTCAGTGTTCCGATTTCAGAGTTCCCTGTTTTGGCCGCTTATAGCAATCAAAAGATGAAAGATTTGGAACTGTTAGGGACCTTGTTTGGTCATGCAGGGGATGGGAATTTGCACGCCACGACGTTTGCCCCGAAAGATGATCCGTTACAAAATGCACGCTTGGATGAGTTTAACAGTCTGGTTGTGCAAAAGGCGATTGAATTAGATGGTACCTGTACGGGCGAACACGGGGTAGGCATCGGCAAGCAAAAGTATATGGTTTACGAACATGGGGAAGGGGCGATTGAAACGATGCGCCATGTCAAAAAGATGTTTGACCCCGGCAACATTTTTAACCCGGGTAAGGTGATCTCTTTTTAAGACTTTTCATGTTTTGTCAAAAGACTTCGTATGGTATGAAACCCTGAAACATGAAAAGTCTGTTGTTCTAGCCCGGTTTATTCGATCAACCCCATATCTTTCCCCATTAACGCGGCTTGGGTCCGGTCACGCACCCCCATTTTGCCTAAAATGTTGGTGATATGATTTTTGACCGTTCCTTCGGTTAAAAACAGCCCGGCCGCAATTTCTTTGTTGCTGGCCCCTTTCCCCAAAAACTGCAAAATTTCAAGCTCCCGTTTGGAGAGCGGCTCTACTAGGTCGTTGACCGTTGGTTTCTTTGCTAGTGTCGGTTGGCGGCTGAATTCAGCTAAGACTTTGGCGGCAACTGATGGCTGTAAAAATGAATTGCCGCTCGCCGTGGTCCGAATCGCTTCAACTAATTTTTCAGACGATACATCTTTGAGCAAATAGCCAACCGCCCCGGCTCTTAGGGCGTCAAAGACCGACTCGTCATCATCGAACGTGGTGAGCACGATAATGCGGCTGTTGGGGTGCTCGGCCGTTAAGCGTTCTGTGGCGGCGACGCCCCCCAGCTCTGGCATTCGCAAATCCATCAAAATGACATCTGGGGCTAATTCGGCCGTCTTTTCGATCGCTTCTAGGCCGTTTTCCGCCTCGCCTACAATGTCGATATCGTCCCAAACAGAGAGTAATGTGCTAAGCCCTTCACGAAAGAGCATTTGGTCGTCTACGATAAGTAATCGGATCATAAAATTTGTTATCCAGGAACTGAAACGGTTAGGTTAAACCCTTGATCGGGTTGGCTCTCAACTTCCATCCGGCCGCCTAAAATATGGATGCGTTCACGAATGCCCAAGAGCCCAAAGCCACTTCCCGTTTGCTCACTCCCTTTGCCGTTGTCACGGACCGCGAGTTGAATCTGGTCTGCGGCGGAATAGTCAACAATGACGTCTACTTTGGATGCTTGTGCATGTTTGCGAATGTTGGTGAGTCCTTCTTGTACAACTCGGTAAAGGGTTAAAGAGGTGTTTGGTGAAAGCGGCCGAGGGGTCTGTTTAATCGTTAACTCGGTCGTGATTCCCGAAGCTCGATTTTCATCGATTAGCTTTTTGATCGCATCTGGAAGGGGGCGGTTGCTCAGCGGGTCTTCGCGTAGCGATGAGACTGATTGCCGAACAGCCAGTAATCCTTCTTGAGCTAAGTTTTGCGCCTTGTTGATCGCATCCTTCGCCTTTTCCGGTTTGATATCCATCACCGTTTTAGCTGCTTCGAGCTGGACATTGACCACGGTTAAGTAGTGGCCTAAATTGTCATGGATCTCCCGAGCGATTCGATTTCGTTCTTGGGTTGTCGCCAATTCTTCCGCTTGTACCGCATACTCACCTAGCTTTCGATTGGCTTCTTCCAGGTCGCGCGTTAACGCTTCGGCTTGTTCTTTAGACTCGTTGGCTGATTCAGTTAGCCGAGTAAATACAATGACAAACAGGATCGCGGGGATGAATAGGGCGGCCGTAAAAATACCGTCCCAGCCATTTTCTAAAATAAAAGGGCCAGATGCCCCGAGCATAGTTCCGCCGTAGATGGCCCATCTGCCAAAATTGTTTAACGTAGGTTCTGCCATCCCCACCAAGGGCAACAAGATAATCCACAAAAAACCTGGCTCTGCCATAAAGTTGATGATTAAGCCTAGACCCATAAGGAAAACGATCTGCGTTATCCAAATGGCCCGAGAAGGTGCCATTTCTTGGGATCGAATAATCACAATCAGGTAGATGATGCCAAAAAGTAGCAACCATCCATTTTTCGCGCTTATAAAATTATCTCGATAGGTGGCGGTATAGTAGAAGTAGATAATGATGGGGAATGCGACGGTGGCAAAGGTCAGTCGTACTTGGGGTCTGTTTAATCTTTTTATCAAAGCGATCATAGGGTAGATGTTAGCGTTGCAGCTATTGGAATGGATGTGCCAAACGTCATATCTGGGTCATGGTTTTCAAATGCCTGAAGGCCAAGTTAGCCCAGAAACCGGTTGTAATATGGTGCGTACAGCTTCTAAATGCTCTAAATTTATTGGCTGGGTCAACAGGTCGATGCTGCTTTCTAATTCCGCAATCGTCCGAGTTCCCAATAATGTCGTGTCCGCTTGGTCATGGTGCAAGGCGAATTGTATCGCCAACTGTGCCAGAGAAATGGCATGGGCTGCGCAATAATCGGCCGCTTGTGCACAAACAGCTTTGATTTGAGGGATAGCCGGATGCCAAGGTTGAGGCCCTTGTGCCGTCAATAGCCCCATGCCGGTGACTGATGCATTGATCAGCCCCATCTTTTTCGATTTTACGGTACCAAGCAATTGGTCGTGCAGCGTCTGGTTTTGCAAATTAAAGTGACAATAGGAGAGGGTAACGTCGAGATTTGTCGCTTGGATGATTTCATCGAGCAGCGCAACCGGATAACCGGTAGCACCGATGAATCGCACTTTTCCACTTCTTTTTAGCTCATGTAGGGCGGGTATCCCTTCGTTTAGAATGACCTCTTTGCGGCCGAATTCGATGTCATGCAGTTGGTAGACGTCAATATAATCGGTTTTTAGCCGCTTTAGGCTGTCCTCACACATTTGGATGATGCTGTCGTACGAAAAATCAAAGCCGGTTTCAGCCGCTGCATCAAAACGTCCCCCTTTGGTCGCCAAAACAACCTGATCCCTCTTCCCTTCAAGCGCTTGCCCCAGTCGGCTTTCAGACAATGTGCGGCCGTAGTAGGGTGAAGTGTCGAAGAAATTTATGCCAGCATCTATCGCCGCATGCACCGCCTTAACCCCTTCGTCGTCACCAATTGAACCATATTCATTCCCTAACGGCGCACAGCCGAAGCCGATTTTAGACACCTGCAATTCGGTAGATCCCAATCGATTCATTTTCAAAGCGGCGTGACCCCCTTTTTTAGAATGATGTTGCCATATTTGGACAGTTCGCCCGTCATAACGACGGCGTATGCAGTTTTCGCCTGTTCGTAAAAATCAAATCGATCTATTTGAGCGATCTCTGCTGTTTCGGGCCAATGCCGATCAACCATTTCACGATAGCGTTTGATGACGGCCGGGTCAGCGGAGTCACCGGCTACCGGCGCCATCATAGTTAATGGATGGTCAACAAAGCTGTCCAGCTTAAACAAGGGCAATATCCCATCTAAAAGAGGGGAGATCTCTAGCCCATCCGCCCGAATTACCCGTTGACCGACCGATTCGCCAGGAAAATGAGCGTCAGCTAGAACAATCTCATCCCCGTGCCCCATACGATATAAAGCGTTCAATAGATCGGGGCTTAACAATGGTGAAATACCGATTAGCATAAATGGTTTCCTCAATTTGCGAGCTTGTAAAATTTTGCTCCGTTATTAAAAAAGACAGCCTTTTTTTCTTCTTGAGAAAGGTGCCCTGTCGCTTTGACTGCCGTGTCTAACCAGCGTTCATAGCTGCTCGCCAAACTACAAACCGGCCAATCGCTGCCGAACATGATCCGGTTGGCACCAAACGCTTCAAAAACGTGGTTGATGTACGGCATTAAGTCATCTGTGGTCCAATTTTGGTGGTCAGCTTCTGTTACCAATCCAGATAATTTACACATGACATTGGGGAAACGGGACAGAGCAT
>JAHDEB010000016.1:0-8837 GCA_020629055.1 Chloroflexota bacterium | reverse complement strand
CCCCTTAACGAGTGGAAACCGGCTTAGCCCGGCAAGATAGACGGCCGACTGCTCCCCGAATTCAAGCGGGGCAAACGCGACAATACCTTGGATCGATTGGTCCTGCTTAGCCAATTCTGAAACCCATTCAACCTCTGCTAATGCTTGATTAGGCGCACAATCCGCCTGCACAAACAGCTTTTTGCGAATAGGGTATCTACTGCTTGCTTGATCAAAGTCGGCCGGCAGAAACGGCCGATTTAGATCCGGCTCGCTGTTAAGCCAAGCGTAATCCAGCAGATCGGTGTCCCAAAAATGGACGTGGGTGTCGAAGATTTGATCCATGATCGTTTGACTTATGCTTTGGCTGAGCCTGTTGCCGGATAGAGTTGTGGGAAAAAGTCTCCAGCGATCGCGTCTCCCTCTTTATACCCGGCCGCTTCAAACATCTCACGCTCACCTTTGGCCCAATCTCCGCGATAGCGTAAAACGCCATCCTCCTTCGTCATGCGCAGCGTATAACGGCGTATCGTTTCAGTGGGGATGACGTCTGACAGCCCCCCATGAAGGGTGCGCATATCAAAATAGATGCAATCGCCCAGTTCAAGATCAAACGATGCCAAATCATAAGCGTCTGGATCACTGTTGATATCTGGAGGAAGTTCATAAGTCACGCCGTTGACTGTGGTCGTGTCACTCACATCAGCGTTGTGGCCATCTGCAAAGCGAACGCGCATAAAGTGTTTGCCCCAAAGATGAGAGCCACGCACAAATGCGATTCCATTTTCTTTGGTAACAGGTTCTAGCGGCAGCCATAAGACACACATCGTGCCGAAAAAATCGAAATAAGAGAGGTCTTGATGGAACGGCGGCCGTGATTTTGACCCAGCTTCACGCATAAACCAGTTGTCCATGACCAGATTGATGCGCTCTGCCCCCAACAACTGCATCGCATGGGCCGATGTGGGGGATTGGTGCACAAACTTTTCGAACCCATCAAACATGCTCCATGACCAAAAATCTTCAAGATAGGCAGGGGCGTTTGGATCTTTGGTGTGGCTGACCAAGTGAGGGCTCGGCCGGTTGCGAGACTCATCGATCGTTTCACGCAATAGATCGATCCATTCGGTGCTAAATTTTTGACGGAGGACGATGACACCGTCTTGTCGGAACTGCTCGATTTCGGCCGGGCTGACCTGTTGCTCTGGGGTTAGTGGCTTCATTTTTCCTCGATTGGTTGGGATGCGGCCCGTCGACACAATTTAGTATGCTAAGGGCTTTGAAGGTTTGTTGTTAATATCGAGAGTTTATCAACTTTAACTCAGTTCATCATCCTTAAAATTGATGAATGGCTAAATGAAAAATAAGAGATTCGAAATTTTCTCTCTATCTTGCACATTCTTATGTGTGCAGGCGTATTGTTTTTGTATGATTCAGAAGGTTGGTTAGCCCAATCGCCTCTCTTGACAGTTAAAATGGAATAGGTTGCCCTTTGATTGATGCGACATCTCTGTTGCTACCGTCAAAATACCTCGTCGGAAAAATGGAGAAAAGTTATGTTATCCAGATTGTTATTGCTATTTATTATTGTCCCCGCAGTTGAATTAATTCTGCTCATTCAGATGGGGCAGTGGATCGGAACCTTGCCGACCGTTGGTTTAATTGTCCTAACGGGAATTATCGGGGCGTATTTAACTCGGCAACAGGGGATGCAGGTTTGGCGCCGTATGCAGCACGAGCTGCAGGGTGGGCAAATGCCAGGCGAGGCGATTCTTGAAGGGGCGATGATTTTAGTCGCTGGTGCTGTGTTGATGACACCTGGGGTTTTAACCGATGCGTTGGGCTTTTTGCTGTTGATTCCCCCAACGCGTAAGTTAATTAGCCGTTTTGTCAGTGCCCAAATTCAACGCAGAATTGCGAACGGTCAGATTCGGGTGGCTGGATTTGGCCCAATGGGTCCGATGGGGAATATGAGGGATATGGGTACCGTGGAGGGGGTGGACGTGCCTGGCACGGGGCACAACCGGCCGGAAGTGATCGTAATTGAAAGGGATGAGGAAAATTGATCGACCTCTTTCTGTGCCGTAACGAATAAAAAAAGCCGTGCTTTTACTTTTATACGAAAGCACGGCTTTTTTTATTGGCATATTTTCATGCGTTAAGGTTTTTGATCGCGCAAAAAAGATCGAACGTGCTCATTAAAAAGCTGAGGTTTCTCCATGTTCAGCACATGAGCGGTGTCTGCTACGATTAGCTTTTCCGCATTCGCAATGCCAGCAGCCATAACTTCGGCCGCACGTACCACTTCAGAATTGTCAAGCGACCCTGCAACGATCAAGGTTGGCACACTTACCTCGTTTAATCGATAAGCTGCTGCTGGTTCAAGAGGTGCAGGTGGCGCCCAATCAGCGATGCGTATTGTGTCGTTTTTTAGAGGAATCAAGCTCATTTCTGCCACTTGATTACGCAGAGCCTTAGAGATTTGTTCTACTGAACGATGGGGGCTGCTAACCCAGAGCTGAATTTGCAACGCCAATGCTCGTTGTAAATCTCCTTCCTCAATCGCACCCATCATCTCAAGCATTTCTGCAGGCGGCGCCCCTTGCATCTCAAATCCATTCGGAACGGCCGCTACAAGAACAAGTGCGGATACTCGCTCTGGGTTTTCCATATAAAAGTCCAAAATCGTTGCCCCACTCATTGAACTTCCAACCAATATGGCTCGATCGATCTCTAAGTGATTAAGAAGTTGATTTAGCTCATCCCGCCGATTGACCGGTTTTGTCGCGGCCGATGAGCGGCCAAAGCCAACCATGTCGAATCGCACCACTTGATAATGCTGGGCAAAAAACTCCCATTGCGTATCCCACATGCGGCTGTCTACAAAGCCGGCGTGGGCAAAAATAAGCGGTTCGCCACTTCCGGCTGTTTCGTAATAAATTTTGCCACCGTCATATTCAAAATAGCCACTTTTCTGATTGATCATGGTTCACTCCTGTGGGTGTTGTCCGTTTTTAATATCTTTGTATGATAGATGCAATTGGGTGACATCTTATGTCACCCAAAAGTGGAGGACAATATGAGAGCTGACAGGCTACTGGGCATCATGCTTTTATTGCAGTCGCATGGAAAAATGACGACACGACAACTGGCTGAGCGTTTTGAAGTATCGCGACGCACCATTTTGCGTGACATTAATGCACTTTCTACCGCTGGTGTACCGATCTATGCAGAAGGTGGACATGGGGGCGGTGTGACGCTTGATGATCAATATCACGCCACATTGGCAGGGATGCAAGAGAATGAGATTCGCACGCTTTTTCTAGGAGATAACACGGCTATTTTGCGTGAGATTGGGCTAGGAGATGCGGCCGAACGCACACAACTCAAATTGATTGGCGCAGTTTCACCACAGCATCAAAGCGCCTTATCCCACATGCGGCAGCGCATTTTGATTGACCCGACATGGTGGTGGCATGATGGACACCCCTTGCCCCATTGGGAACAACTGCAACAAGCCGTCGCTGAAGATCGTGCAATAAAAGTTATCTACGAAAGGCATGATGGTGAAAAGAGTCAGCGCATTCTTGAGCCTTATAGTTTGGTTGCGAAGTCAAGCGTCTGGTATCTCGTTGCCCGGCACAATGGCCAAATGCGCACATACCGCGTTTTGCGCCTACGCCAACTAACAGTTCTGGAAAATCACTTTGAGCGAGATCCTGATTTTGATTTACCAAGCTATTGGCGAGAACAACAAGCACAGTTACAGGAAAGTAATTTTGGGTATACGTTTATTTTGCGTGTCCGGCCAGATCGAATGGCTTTATTGAGAGAAATTGTCCCTGGGCGTTTTAGGCTGGTGACAGGAGATAATTCAATCGAATTTCCTGACACCGATGAAGATTGGCTCACTGTTGAAGTGCGCTTAGAGACCCAGCTGCTGGCACAAATGTTGGTATTCGGATTGAGTGAGGGGGCAATGGTCGTTGAGCCGATTGAGCTACGAAAGCGTGTGTGTGAAACGGCTGCTCGTCTGGTTCAGACGCTGGAATCAGAAATCAAGTCGCGCAATTAATGACACATGTTGTTTTCACCATATTTGGAAATTTTTGCCAGAAACTTTCTCTGATACTCTTTCTTCTATCTTGCTAAGATCTCAAAATATCTATATCCCTCAAGAGTATCCCATAGGGGATACCTACTCACTGTAAAATCAGTGTACATTTGCTGATACAGCCCTTAGCTGTCGCAAGTATGACGTTTTAGGAGAAACACATGTTTACATCGATTGCGGGATAAGTACTTAGCGGACGATATTCGGCTGATCTAGTGAATTCTGATTTAGGATAGGGATTAATAATATGAATGATTATTTTGATTTAGGCGGCTATCGGCGTGAGATCACCACGAGTTCGGCCGAGGCTCAACTGTGGTTCAATCGGGGGCTTAACTGGTGCTATGCTTTTCATCATACCGAAGCATTCCGCTGTTTCAAGAGAGTGGTTAAACATGATCCCAACTGTGCAATGGGGTATTGGGGATTGGCTTACGCCCTTGGCCCCTACTACAACATCACGTGGGACAAAATGCCGGAGCCATTGCTCAAAATGTCTTTGGCTGAAACGTTTAAATATAGCCGTAAAGCCCACAGCCTAATCGCTGGCTCAACACCGATCGAGGCGGCTCTGATCGAAGCGGCCGTCTGTCGTTTTCAAGCCGAAGCGGTTGAAGAGGGGGATAACGAAACGCTCTTTGCCAGTTGGAACGACGCCTATGCTGACGCCATGCGCAATGTCTATAGTCGATTTCCCGAAGATGACGATGTCTGCGCCCTTATGGCCGAAGCGTTGATGGTCCGTACCCCGTGGGAGCTGTGGAGCTTGGCAAAAGGGGAACCGGCCGATGGAGCCGACACCCTTGAAATTATCGACATCCTCGAAACCGCTCTTAATCGAGCTGAGGAACAGCGGGATGTGCGCCATCCCGGCTTGCACCACTTTTACATCCACACGATGGAAATGTCGCCCGAGCCGGAAAAAGCGCTCCCGGTTTCTGATCGGCTGCGGACGATGTTGCCCGATGCGGGCCATTTGAATCATATGCCTTCTCACATCTACGTGCTGTGCGGCCAATATGCCAAAACGATTCAGGCCAATGTTGATGCGGTGTCGGCCGATGATAAATATCTCGCCATCGATAGCGACCCCGGCGTTTTCTGGGTCTATCATGCCCATAACATCCATTTTCAAGTGTACGGGGCACTTTTTTCTGGCCAATATAACGAAGCCTTGCGGGCGGCCAATGAAGTTGAAGCTCGCATTACAGAAGACAAGATGGAGATTGAGTCAGAATTTTTAGCCAACTTTCTCGAGTGGATATTTCCGGTAAAGGCTCACGTTTACATTCGGTTTGGCAAGTGGGATGAGATCTTGAGTGAGCCACTGCCTGAAAATCAAGAACTTTATGCGGTGACAACCGCCACCTGGCACTATGCTAAAGGGATCGCCCATGCAGTTTTGGGCGATATCGAGCAGGCGCTTAAAGAGCAAAAACTATTTCGCAATGCGCTGGTTAAAATCCCTGAGGAACGGACAAACTACAACAATGCAGCCGTCGATGTCTTGATGATTGGAGAAATCATGTTGAGCGGTGAGCTTGAATATCGGCGAGGCAATTATGACGCCGCCTTTGACCAATTGCGCTATTCAGTCCATCTCTATGACAATCTCAAATACACCGAACCATGGGCGTGGATGCAGCCGCCGAGACATGCTTTAGGCGCTTTACTCTTGGAGCAAGGGCACGTGGCAGAGGCGGCGGCCGTCTACAAAGCGGATCTAGGATTAGACAACACCTTGCAACGTTCGTCCCAACATCCCAACAACATTTGGGCCCTGCACGGGTATGCTGAATGCTGTCAACTGCTGGGGAATGATGAAGAGTATTCGGCCGTCAAAGTGGAGCTAGAGAAGGCACAAGCGGTCACCGATTTCGAAGTCAAAGCCTCTTGCTTGTGCCGCAAAGTAGATAAGTGTTGCTCGTAGGCTCCTTTTAATTCGATAGATCGAATTATTTCGTCTTTCATGTTCGGAGAGCAGATATCCAGCGATTTTAACTCAATCGCTTGTTTTGTATCCCCGATGGATACCACAATTAATTATCTACTGGTTAAGATATGCTGGAAAAGTTAAGTAATCATCAATTATTAGTACACAAGGAGAAGATGATAATGGACGAGAATACGGCTAACATCCTGATTACCGCAACTACGACTGTAGGAAGCTTATTGGCTCCATTGATTGTTTCTATCTCGTCTTGGTTCAGCAAAAAATCAATCGAATCACAAAAGAATAATTTTCTCCGGCATGCCACAAAAGAAATAGAATTTCTAAAGACGTGTTTGGATTTTTATGATCAATATGGCTCGGAGGTAGAGGCTAAAAGATATGAGCGGGAAACGACGCTCAAGCTCAACCTTCTTTTAGATCAATTCAATCAATTTCATTCTGAAGAAACTGCGAGGATCCAGCGGAAACAAGAAGGGTTGAAATTTTACCAAAGAGCTTTTTTGCTTTTTAAGCCAGTCAATTTAGCAGGTTGGATTTGGCGAATTTCTTTCTATCTATTCCTTGGATTTATCGTCTTTTACATTTTCGGTGTCTCTGTTCCGGACTTCTTGCTTTTTGGCGCAGATGAAAGGGGAAATTCTGTTTATCTCAGCGAGTACGCAATGGGTGATGCTGTTGGCATCTTTATCATCGGCATTGTTCCGATGCTTCTTTTTCGTTTTTTGGCCATTCGCACCTATCGACGTAATCACTCTCAAACCCGAGTGGTTGAAAATGATGTCGCGGATTTAGCTCCGGCCACTTAGTCTCAGGAAAACGGAACTGCGTTTTCAAAAGTGAATGAAGAAGCGTATCGGGTCATGTGAGTGGCTCTAGTCATCTGAATGAAACTGAATCGATTGACAGAACATATCTACTGGCTACCACCTGACGATTCAACCGATCGGCCGGTTCTTGGTGTCATCGTTGGCACAAAAGGCACCCTTATTGTAGACGCTGGTAACTCCCCAGCTCATGCGCTTCTGCTCATGGACGAAATGGCAAAGCATGAACTGCCTCCACCACAATATGTTGCTCTGACCCATTGGCATTGGGATCACGTATTCGGTACAGATGTGTTTGACGTGCCGATCTTAGCTACGCACGAGACAAAACGTATTGTTGACGAGATGGTGCAAATGGATTGGAGTGATGAGGCACTTGATACACGGGTTACGGCCGGTATCGAAATCGAGTTTTGCCGTGACATGATTAAAAAAGAATTGCCCGATCGTTCATCCTTGTCTTTAAGGTCACCAGATATGACGTTTGGCGATCAGCTAAATATCGACATGGGCACTGTGACATGCCAAATCATACACGTCGGTGGTGATCATGCGGGTGACTCGTGCCTTGTCTTCATTCCTGAGGAAAAGGCGGTATTTCTGGGCGATTGTGCTTACGTTGATTTATATAGTGGGCCACATAGCTACACGACTGCGAAACTTTTCCCGTTACTCGACCAGCTTATTGGACTTGATGCGGAACACTATCTGCTGGGACATGATTCTGCCCCACTATCCTTTGGAGAACTAGAGCAATTTGCCGCCAAGCTAAAGCTGATCGGCCGTCTTGTAGGAAAGCATGGGGATCAGCGAGACGTGATTCTGGTGGAATTACAAGCTGCCCTTAGTTCAACAGCAAGCGAAGAGGATATCGAGATGGTTGATGCATTTATAGTCGGACTACTCAAGGAGTAAGGACGGCTAGCCGTAGCATTGCTGGTCAATTCGATCTCAATCTTCCCATCCAATCGAGAAAAGAGGTCGAGGCTTCAAAATTTTAAACGAGTAATTGTTGTGGCTAAGAGGAAATAAAATGGCAACTGTAAATAACAATGGGGTGCAAATTTATTATGAGGTTGAAGGGAATGGTGAACCGATCCTCTTTCTTCATGGTATTACGGGCGATTCAGATAGCTGGAGGAATATTTCAGCCGTGCTTAAAACTAACTTCCAATGTATCCGAATGGATGCCCGAGGCCATGGAAATAGTAGCAAGTTGCCAACGGTAGAGAAGTATCAACTTGAATTAATGGCGAGCGATGTCGTTGCAGTGCTTGACGATTTGGGGATTCAAAAAGTTAATTACGCAGGATATTCAATGGGTGGGATTATCGGCTCAGCCATGACGAAGTATCATCCCGACCGTCTTAAAACGTTAGTGGTTGGCGGTGCGGTGCCGGAAGGCATGTCTCAGACCGAAAAAATGGTTATACAGGTGATGAAAAAGATCTTTCAGACCGGTTTTGATTCGGGAGCACAAGCAGCCCTTGAACTAGCTGAGAAGACATTTGGCCCTCAGACGTCAGAAAGAAAGGCTGGTTTTCTCAGAAGTGACAAGGATGGATTTAGAGCCTATATTTCTGCATTGACAGCGTTTGAAACTTACTCCACCAACTTTACAGCTGAATATAAAGCTTTGCAGATTCCAAGGCTTATTTATATGGGTGATGCTGATGAAATATACGCTGATTTCGCTAAGAGCGGCGAGAGTGATTATCCAGAGAGCGAAGTTGTAATTGTGGAAAACATGCGGCATACAGAAGGATATAAGCCGATTGTTGGCCCCTTAATCAAATCATTTATTGAAGCTCACGTAAAGTCATAAATATAGTCGAATCAAAAATAATTGATTGATCATCTGTAGATTTGCCTAAACTTAATAAATCAAAAAGTTCAGCCATAAAGTTGATAATAAATCTTTTTTCTTCCGCCTTCATGTATAAAAAAAGCTGGATCTTTTTCTGAT
>JAHDEB010000197.1 GCA_020629055.1 Chloroflexota bacterium | reverse complement strand
CGCTGTTTGTCATTATGATTCATTTGTTTATACGCTTATCCTATTTATTTTTATTGAGTTTTAGAAAAGATTTAATTGAGATTGTCCAATTTTAGAGCTGTTTAAGCAGCGCACTTCTACGTTTACGCGTCCGCTGTAAGCCGCTGTTAGGTCAGCGTGTTTGCAAATTGTAGAGCCTAAATTTACCAAGCTTTTTGCTACCTGCACAACTCACCTCACAGCAGGCCTCCCCTAACGCCTTACTCAGCTCCGTGTTTGAGTAAACTGTTAAGTTTGTTACCCATACATTTGTACATGAGTGAAATTTTCGCCATCAAAAGATTGCACGATCATTGAATGGTTCCCAAACATCCCATCATCATCGTAGAAAAAATCAACGCTATCTGTCGATAAAAACCAAATATGCTTAAGCGTAAATCGATTTAAAAACTGCGCTTTATCTAGTATTGGGTCTTCTTCAACTCTCCAATCATCGTTATACATAGAAAAACAATCTTCATATAGCCTTTCGAGCGCAGCATTTTCATACAATGGTAAATCGGTTAAAAATTTTCTAGCTAGAGCAAGGTTCCTTTCTGCAGGCTCGCCGTCTCGGTCTAAATTTATTGTTACCGTTTGTCCTTTATATTCGAAACTTCCTAGAAGACTTCCATCTCCATTTTCATTAGGTTTCAGATTGTCTAAAACAGAATCGTACATTGGATTACTTAGTAGAGCTTTACGTCCGCTTATGCCGCGTCCCGATAGGGCATTGGCCGCAAGCCATGTTGAGTAGCGTTTCTCTTATCTATACAGCATAGCGGCATTGAGGCCGACAGACAACGTGCAAGTCTTTTCCCCACTTCAAAACATAACCATTTTACCCAGAGGTAGCAGCCTCTGCGCGCAGACGTTGTCGCCAACCCTGCGGCGTCATACCCACGAACCGCTGAGTCGCTCGGAAAAATGATATTGACTCCTGAAAACCTAGCCGCTTGTACCATTCAGGCTAAAGATATTCCATATAGCGTGATTAATAGCAAGAAAGGGGCGGCGTGCGAGTCTAGTGGAAGCTCGGGAACGGATACCAAAATCAGCCTAACGTGTTCTTATTGGAGGGAATACCGTTGCGCTGTACTATTAAGATCTAAAAAATTCAAACAGCACCTGAATAAAGAAACCAGATCATGATTATTGACTTTCACAGCCACTTCTTTCCAATGAGTTATCTAAACGCGTTGACCAAACGCAATGCGTCGATTGTGTTTGAGGTCAATGCAGATGGCGGTGGCTATATGCGTTCGTCAAACTTCAAAACAGAAGTTCATCCAGCCCATCATGATGTGCATCAACGCGTTGCAGCGATGGACGAGGCTGGCATTGATTTTCAGTGCTTAACCCCAACGATTCCTGGCGTGCATACGGAAGACGCCGAGTTGGGCGTTTATCTAGCGCAACAGTTCAATGATGGTGCGGCCGAAATGATTGCCGCCTATCCCGAGCGATTTACAGGAATTGCTGTCTTGCCATTGCAAGACCCAGCAGCGTCTGTCACTGAGCTTGAACGGGCAATTACGCAGCTCGATTTGCGTGGCGGGGCGCTCTTTACCAATATCAACGGGCAACCGATTGATGATCCCGCCTACCGACCACTGTTTGAGAAGGCGATTGAACTTGATATACCGCTTTGGCTCCATCCAACCACACCGCCGAATTTGGGGCTGATGGCCGACTATAAATTGGTGGTTACGAATGGGTTCATGTTTGAGACCACCCTTGCCGTCAGCCGCCTCATCTTTAGCGGGATGCTTGAGCAGCACCCTGGGCTCAAACTGGTGTTGTCACAGATGGGCGGGACGCTACCATTTATTGCGGAGCGGATTGAGCGAGGTTTTCAAATTTATGCGGATTGTCGTGCCAATATTTCGATTTCCCCCACAGAGCAACTAAAAAGTTTATGGTATGACACGACACCAGGGACACCACTCGCGATTCAATTCACAGCTGCGTTTGCAGGGACGGAGCGCCTAATGATGGGCAGCGATTTCCCTCAGGGGTTTGGTGGATTATCTGAAACGATAAAGACGATTCACAGCCTAGATTTGAGTGATGAGGCGAAGGCTGCAATTATGGGGGGCAATGCGAGGCGGTTACTAAAAATCTAAACGGAAACATGCTAGAAACACGTTACAATCAGATTGCGTAGCGTTTGTGCTTGAAGCGGTATAAGGCAATCAAAGAAGGATGAAAAAATGGACACATATTTTGATTTAGGGACATATTCTCGGGAAATAACGACTGATTCAAAAGAAGCACAGATCTGGTTTGACCGTGGGCTGAATTGGACCTATGGCTTTAATCATGGGGAGGCGGTCGCCTGTTTTCGCAAAGCGGCCGAAGCTGACCCGACATGTGCGATGGCACAGTGGGGCATCGCATATGCGACCGGCCCGTATATCAACAAACAATGGTCCTATTACAGCGACAAGGAATTAAAACGGGCTTTGGCGACCTGCTTTGAAGCCTCGCGCAAAGCGGCCGAATTGGTGTCTAACGGGACAGAGAACGAGCAAGCCTTGATTCATGCGCTGTTGTCACGCTACCACTCACCCGATGTTCAGGAGATGCCCACCCTAGATCAATGGAATGATGCTTACTCTAACGCGATGCGAGATGTGTATAAGCGGTTTCCAACAGATGGGGATGTGGTCGCCCTTTTTGTCGAAGCGATGATGATGCGCACCCCTTGGCGCATGTGGGACCTGACGGAAGGTGTCCCTTATGAGAAGGCCGACACCGTTGAAATGATGCAGGTCTTGGAAGATGGAATGGCGCAGCGTGAGCGAGATGGGCTGCCTACCCACCCAGGCATCAATCACATGTACGTGCACACGATGGAGATGGGGCCGATGCCAGAGAAGGCACTGCGAGCGGCCGATGCATTGCGTATGATCGGACCAGATAGTGGTCATTTGATGCACATGCCGTCCCACATTTATGTGCTGTGTGGGCATTACTATGATGCATTGTCGACCAGCTATTTATCCGTTGCGGCCGACACAAAGTTTCGGGAAATGAAAGGGATTGGGAAGAACAACCGCTATATCGCTGCGTGTTGTCATGATTTACAGCAGATGATGGCGGCCGGGATGATGATCGGTCAATATGGACCCGCACTCCATGCGGCCCGGTCGATTCAGAATCTGTTGACGCAGGATATTTTGAGCACAGAGATTCCGCAGTTAGCCCGGACGCTTGATGCATACTATGCAGCGACGACGCACGTGATGGTGCGCTTTGGTAAGTGGGAAGAGATTTTAGCCGAGCCGCTGCCTGCTGATCCTGATCGTGCGCTCATGGCAACAGCGATGGCCCGATATGCTCGTGGAATTTCTTATGCTGCAATGGGGGATCATGATGCGGCCGATATCGAACGCAAACTCTTCTATGAAGCGTTCAACAAAGTTCCGGTCGAACGGTATGTCTTCAACAACCATGTGCGGGTGATTCTTGGCGTTGCTGAGGCGATGCTCAATGGTGAAGTTGAATATCATCGAGGGAATCACGAGGTGGCGTATGACCATCTGCGCATGGCCGTCAAGCGGGACGATGAGTTGGCCTATTCAGAGCCGTGGCCGTGGATGCATCCGCCACGCCATGCGCTGGGTGCGCTGCTATTGGCACAAGGGCATGTTGAGGAAGCAGAGGATGTATATCGCAATGACTTGGGGCTAAACAACGGGTCGATTCGGCCGAAACAGCATCCGAACAATGTCTGGGCCCTGCACGGGTTAGCGGAATGTTTAAGGGTGAAAGGAAATTCGGCCGAACTCGCCATCATCGAACCCCAACTCACACTGGCACAGGCTCGCACCGATCAACCCATCACCTCGTCCTGCCATTGCCGCGCTATGTCTAACTGTTGCAGTTAACTACTACGCAAGCTGAAACTGATTTTTAGAGGCAAGATTTGTGCCAAAGTATGCTGCGAGTGGAAGAGCCATAAACAATAATACCCAGTACCAGATTGGGTATGGAAGCATGGTCAAATTAAGTATGACCATCGCGAACAGGAATAGCCCGATGCCATAGCCGTGCCAAGGGTTTCTATTGTGCCCAATGCGGGTTGCGATGAAGGTGCAGATAAGCATTGTCGCCCCATAGCCTACTCCCCCGAGCAATACAAGCACCCAAGCAGGATAAGTTTCTACCTGGCGGGCGATTTCCTCGGCCGTGCCTGCAAAATCTTCAGGCCACGGGTGCAAGATTGAACTGACACCTTCGATTGCTACAGCAAAACCGAAAGCGACTAAAATGCTCAGAATAACGGCGAAAACAGTTCTGATAATTGGGTTTTTCATATCAAGCTTGCCCCGATTGACCTTTACTGCCGATACAGTTTATCTGCCACAAGATACCAAATCGGTCCATGCAAAAACCGTACCCCTCTGCCCAGAATGTTTCACCGAAAGGCATAAAAATCTGGCCGCCCTCAGCAAGCGATGCAAATTTCGTTTGCGCATCAGTCACATTTTCAATTTCAATCATCAAGGAGATATTGCCGGCGGGTAAATACATTTCACCAAATTGATCTGATCCTAGAACAGTTTGCCCGCTGATCGTAATGGAGCCATTCATCACATGTTCCTCAGTTGCTTCTGGGATCCTTGCGATAGTTTCACTGTCCCATGGCAGAAAAACACCAAGCTCGCCGTTGAACAGTTCAGCATAGAAGGCAAGGGCTTCGCGACAGTTTCCCTTAAAGGTGAGGTTCGGAATAAGTCTCATTTGTGTTTCTCCTGGATCAGTATGAAGGTTTTTTTGTAAGTCCGATATAAATCTCAATTTGCGAAATTCATTGGGCGTGTAGCTAAAATATTGCTTGAATGCTTTGCCAAAGGCGGTCTGGCTTTGATAGCCGGCCGCAATTGCAATTTGTGTCAAATCAACAGCACCTGTGATTAGTTTGGTGGCAGCGTGTTCTAAGCGTACTCGCCGGATGTAGGCAGTCATGCTCTCCCCTACTTCGGCCGTAAAAATACGGTGGAAGTGTGGGACAGAATACCCCATCATATTTGCCAGCTGAGCTCGGTCAAGTTCCTGATCAGCGTTTTCATAAATGAATTTTTTGACCTGATCAATCGTGCACGCTTGCTGAGGCGGTTTGTCACTGTCTATGCTCATGGGGTCATTTTATAATGTTTAGCACCAATTCAATAGTCCAGGTGTATCATGTTTTGTTGAATATGTGGGTTTGTTCTATTTGGGCAAGCTAGGCTGGGAGGCGCGTGGTTTTATCAAGACAAGATTTACCTCTGTATATCGAGGATAGAGGTAAAGCAAAAACATGATTCTGCTCTATTAAATGCTAGCGAGGTTTGTTGTTTCAGCCGTTTCCCTAATGGCCCCCAGCAATTTATAACGAAGCATACACAGTCTCTGACTATAGGGGGGCATGTAGAACTACCAAAGCAAAAGCCACCCAAACGGCCGGTAAATCGGCCGTTTGGTCTGGTTCAAGTCCTGTTAAGAGGAAGTCGGTGGTGATACCGGTTCGGTTCGCTTGAGTGCGACAATTTGATCCCCTTCTTCAACTATATCTTGTGAAGGAAAAGGCACCGGGAAATTGTCTCTCTCGGCAACCAGAGCGAGAATGTCCGAGCCACCGTGAAGCTCGTCTAACAAACTCCGAATGTCTTGTTGCCCTTCAATCGTGACCTCAATGCTGGTCACTTCACCGTGTTCGATCCATTGGTCCCAGGCGATAATATCTTCCGACATGGAGTCGATCGGTGTAAAGCCCTGGCGCTCTGCCGAACGACGCAGTAGGTTATTGGCATGCGACAGCAGCACTTTAACATCAGGGATTGAAAATACATCACGAACGATATTAGCGGCTAAAACATTGACTTCTGGATTTGGCGTCAAGGCTAAGAATGTGCGCATCGTTTCAGCGTCCGCATCTTGTAGAATGTCTTCATCTAAGGCATCCCCTTGAATCGCATTCAGCCCCTCTTCTATAGCCATTTCGCAGTTATATTGATTGGTGTCGATCAGTACAACGGGACCTTGTTTGGCCAAATGATGAGCAAGGAGACGTGCTAAGGGCGCCGCACCCAAAATCAGGACACCACGACGATCTTCGGTTGAGCGTACCAATTCGCCACGCCGGTCCAACCACTCAGTTGTCCATTTCAAAAAGATCGGGACAGTAGCGGTGGTGAAGATCGCCATAAAAACGAGCACCGAGAAGATTTCGGGGGTGATAATGCCAAGCCCTAACCCGATCTGGGCGATAATAATTTCAACCGCTCCACGGCCGTTCATCCCTGCACCAACGGTGACCCCTTCCCGCCAGCCATAGCCGCTGGGCAAGTAAAAGACTGCCGTTCCCACAATCTTACCTACCGTTGCGACAACTGTCACCGCAATCAGCAAGAGTAAACTGGTCTGAAAAACCTCAAGAGACACTTGAAAACCGGCCGTAACAAAAAAGATCGGTGCCAAAAAGCCTATAGAGACATCGTGAACGAGGTCATTGAGTTGATGGGACAGTTTGGGTTCGAGCACCGTTCCTTCACGCAGAAACAGTCCCGCTAAAAATGCACCAAGAATCTCATGCAGCCCTGCCAAGTGGGCCATCTCAGCAAAAAGTAGAGCGATAAGCAAAACCAAGGTGGCATTGAAGGTACGGCCGGTAAGCCCCGCTTTAGTAAGCCGCCTCCATAGTGGAGGAAAAACATAGAGACCAATCACAGCGACAACGGCAAAAAATAGAACCGCTTTTCCTGCAACTAGCCCAAGTTCCGATGCCGAGAACCCACCACTTCCGTCGAAGATGCCGATAATGGCAGCAAAGACGATTAGGGCGAATGTGTCGGAAATAAGCGCACCCGCCATGAGCACATGGGCGATCCGGGTGTTAAGCAGTTTTAGATCAACCAAGATCCGCGATTTTGTAGCCAACGAGGTAACGCCCGCTGCAATACCGACAAAGAGGCCAGCAGCGTTTGTTCCACCAAACCAAATTACAACGAAATAGGCAAGAACAAACGGCGTTATAAAGCCACCGATCGCAGCAAGCATCCCCGCCCAAGACGCTTTAAATAGTTCTTTTGGATCGATTTCCATGCCGATGTAAAGCATCATCAGCAAGACACCAACTTCGGCAAGTATGTTTAAAGGCTCACTTGCTTGCAGTAAACCGAGTATCGGCGGTCCCAAAATAATACCGGCTGCCAGTTCGCCAAAAATCGACGGGTAGCCCAAGCGGGTGCTAATATTGCCTGCGATTAGTGCGGCAAGCAGTACAAATAGAAGGTTTAAGATGCTTAATTCCACGTAAAAATCCTTTTTTTTGAAGTATTTTCCGGCAAGTAAAGGGTTTGGGCAAAAAAACAGACAAATTATTAAGGGATTACCAACCCCGGTTTAGGCAGTTTAGCTTTTTCTAGATGTGCTCCCATCTCCTTTATCACTGATTTATGGCTCGACTCTTACTTCGGCCGAACTTCGTTCGCCTTTCCCAAAATCCACCGACACTTCGAAGATTACCCTCTAAGACAGGATACACCCCACATCAAAGTATCTCTTCAATTTCAGGCAAAGGGAATCGACTTTCAGATATGATACGGTCAATATATTTAAAGATCAATTCGCAAAGAGTCCTAAAGTAGGTTTCCTACGCATGTTAGAATTCGTAGTATGTATAAGATCACATCCAATAAAGGGATGGAGCAAATCATTGAGCACGCTGAGAATCTCTTCAAAACACCGATAACAAAACCTGAAATCGCAAGATTATCTAGCTTTGTTGCAGTATAAGTAGCCAATTTCGGGTTTTATTATGCAAGATGCAACGGTAGAATACGTTCTCAAATCAATCCCATTAACAGAACAAAAAGACTTAATAAATCAATAAGAAGAGAAGCCAAGAAAGCTTTTTAGGAGATCGGTTATGGAAAAGTTGGTTCATCTCCATGTCAACGGAGCCTCGCGCTCAATCACTCTCGACCCAGAAACACCCCTCCTTTTTGCCCTGCGCAACGACCTCGCCTACAAAGGGCCCAAACTCGGCTGCGCCCTTGAACAGTGCCATGCCTGCACCGTTTTGATCGATGGCGCGGCCGTCCCCTCCTGCAAAATCCCCGTTTCACAAGTTGAAAACCTTGAAATCACCACGCTTGAGGCTTTAGGAACACCTGACGATCTGCATGATTTACAGGCCGCATTTATCGACCAACAGGCGATCCAGTGTGGCACCTGCGTCAACGGCATGCTCATGGCGGCCGAAGGTCTGCTGCGACGCGAACGATACCCGACAGACGAGCAAATCAAAGAAGCGCTTGAGCGCAACCTGTGTCGCTGCGGCGTCTATGACCGGGTACGTCGAGCGATTCATTTGAGGACCGGCCGGGAACTCAGTAAGCCGTGGTCGGTAGTCAGTGATCGGTTGTCCGTGTTGCGTGATGCGTGGGGGGCTTCGCAACCTGAAGAGTTAGGCTCGTTGAGAATCAATCCCGATTTAGATAGCTGGATCAAAATCGATGGGGGCGGCACCGTGACCGTCATGACCGGTAAGGTTGAGATCGGGCAGGGGCTAAAAACGGCCGTGGCCCAAATCGCGGCCGAAGAGCTAGACGTTGCCTTTGAACGAGTAAACGTCATCGACGCGGACACCCGCATCACCCCCAACGAGGGGATCACGGCCGGAAGCATGTCGATGGAAACCACCGGCCGAGCGATCCGCCAAGCTGCGGCCGATGCGCGCCACATCCTGCTAAAACTGGCATTTGAGGAGCTAGAAGCGGAAACCCCGGCCGAACAGTTACAGGTCAACGACGGAGTCGTCGTTGACCCAGCCACCGGCCGTCAAACCGACTACTGGCACCTGCACGCCGACCGGCCGTTTGGCGTCGCTGTTTCAGGCGTCGGCCAGCCGAAATCCCCGGCCGACTACACCATCATCGGCCAACCGCTTGAACGCACCGACCTCGTCGGCAAAGTCACCGGCACGTTCACCTATATTCACGATTTAGACCTACCCAACATGGTCCACGCCCGCATCATCCGCCCGCCTGGCCCAGCGAAAAAACAAATACCTCTCAATCCAGAGACCCTACAATCTGTATCCGTGAGAAAAGGGATTTTAAAAATAGTGCAAGACGGCAGCTTCTTTGGCGTCATTTGCGAACGGGAAGAGCAGGCGATTTGGGCTGCGGAAAAACTGGCAGAACTGGCGATATGGGGCCCAGCTGACGGTACATCAGCCAACGGTCTCACGCATCAAACTATTTACAAACACATGCAGGAGAGTGAATCTATCGACTTCGCCGTCGTTAACGGAGTCGGGATTGAAGGGGCGCCCCCTGAACGTCAGCCGCTTACGCAGCACGCAATACGCGCCACCTACACCCGCCCCTTTGGCATGCACGCGTCGCTTCTCCCCTCGGCCGCCGTCGCCCATGCCGAACCTGACAGCGACAAAATGAATCTATGGGTCCAAACCCAAGGGGTCTTCCCACAACGAGACACGATCGCTCCTATTTTGGGCATCGACCCGGCCGAACTCACCGTTATCCACATGGAAGGGGCCGGTTGTTACGGCAACAACGGGGCCGACGACTGCGCCCTGGATGCCGCCCTGCTGGCCCGCGCATTCCCCGGCCGACCGGTCATGCTCAAGTGGACCCGCGCCGACGAACACGGCCGTGAACCGTACACTTCGCCGATGATTGTCGAGATGGCGGCGGATCTTGACGCTGATGGCACCATCACCCAGTGGCACCACGATGTCTGGAGCTACACCCATCTCAACCGGCCGATGGCGGGCACAGAAACATCCGCCTATATCGCGGCCCAAGAGATCGCCAACGGCATGCCGAAACCGGCCGAACGTCCGCGCTACATCCGCCACATCGGCGAGTACCGAAACGCTGACCCGCTCTACGCCTTACCCAATAAACAGATCACGTCCCACTTTATCCCCAACGCACCGTTTAAAGTGTCGTCTTTGCGCACCTTAGGGGCGTTCGCCAATTTATTTGGGATCGAGTCGTTCATGGACGAACTGGCCCACGCGGCCGGAGAAGATCCCATCGCTTACCGCTTGCGCCACATGCAAGATGAACGAGCGATTGCGGTGATCAAAGCGACGGCCGAACATGCGAATTGGGAACCACGAACCACGCCCAATTTAACTGGCAAAGGGCGCGGCTTCGCCTTTAACCAGTACAAAAACATTCAATCTTATTGCGGGATGGTGGTAGACGTGACGGTCGATGACTCCGGCAAAATCACGCTCGACAAGGTGCTCATGGCCGTTGACTCTGGCGAGGTGATTAACCCAGACGGGCTGGCCAACCAAATGGAAGGGGGCTTTGTGCAGGCGGCCAGTTGGGCCTTATTCGAGCAAGTCACGTTTGACGAAAACGGGGTCACCAGCCTCGACTGGGACAGCTACCCGATTCTGCGTTTCCCTGACGCCCCAATCATCGAGACGGTGATTCTCGACCGGCCGGGCTATCCGTTCTTAGGTGCCGGTGAAGCGAGTTCAGGGCCGGTTGCGGCCGCCATCGCCAACGCCGTCTTTGATGCCACCGGCAAACGGCTGCGCGATATTCCGTTTATCAATCAACCTGCGTAGGGATGGACGCAGCGAGCACGAATGTTTCAGAAACCGGTAAAATTGACATTTCCGCAGCGTCCACCCTGAAGGCCATCACAATGAAAACAGCCCACGTCCAAATAGACCCCGAACAAATCGAACCCAACACCCTGCTCCAACTCAGCGGCCCGCTCGCTAACAAACGCATCCTTGAAATCGGCTGTGGGGATGGCAGGCTCACATGGCGCTACGCCCACACGGCCGGCCAGATTATCGGCATCGACCCCAATGCAGACCGCATCGAAACGGCTCAGCAACATGTGCCACGCTCTTTGGCACACAAAGTCAGCTTTCATACGGCCGACACACTCACCTTCCACGATCCCGAACCGTTTGATCTCGCGCTGCTCTCCTGGTCATTGTGATGAATCCCGGCCGAGAGCATGGTCGATGCTCTGATACACATTCACAAACAGCTTAAACCGGGCGGCCTGCTCATCAACATTCAGCCGAAAGATCGCTATCTGCCCGTTTTTGTCCAAAAGAACGGGCAATCGATTTCGGTGGGGGCCGTTGACGTTGAGAACATGGTGCCGAAATATCATGCGGCCGAGCAGGCGCTTGACCATGTCATGCAGCAAAGCCTCTATCAGTTTAAGCAACAGATCGAAACTGACTTTTTAATCTACTTTGACTCGGCCGCTGTCTGCCGCCAATATTTGGCGGACGAATGGACCAAGGCCCATCTGCCTGAAACCGCTTGGCAGAAAATGAATGAGTTAATGCATCACGCGCACAGTTCCCAGAAGATATTTTTTAGCGAAGGGCTACAGTTCACCCGCTTATCCAAAACCAAAAAGTAAAGCACCCTTGACATTGTGTAAAAGGTTTGCTACATTCTTTCATGTAAAGCAAGCTTGACACAATATCAAGCAAGCAAGACAGACTTAATACTAGGAGACAGACACATGAACAAAAAATCAGTGAAATGGATGGGAATAGGAATCGGTGTCGGCACAGCCATCGGCGTTGCGCTAGACGATATCGGCGTGTGGATTGCGATAGGTGCCGCTTTCGGATTTGTTATGACCAATCTGCCAACCTTTAAATTCAACAAAAAGGATTAACCCAGCGTTATTATTTAGCAGTTTGGTCCAGTTTGACAAAAGGATATGAGTTCTTCGAAAAGATGAGCTAAAAACTGGCCCAATCTGGCGCAACTAGCTGGGGCGCTGAACAATTTCAAACCAGCTACCAATAACTGAGATTTTTTTTAAACCTCAGCCTGGAGATAAGAACATGAAACAAGCAAAACAAAAATATTTCAGAATTTTAGCGAT
>JAHDEB010000196.1 GCA_020629055.1 Chloroflexota bacterium | reverse complement strand
TTTTCGACTTCGACTTCTTTGATGACTTCGACTTCTTTTTCAACAATTTTTTCGACTTCGACAACTTGTGGTTGACAAGCAACAGCAACAAGTGCGAGGATCGAAAGTCCGATGAACAATCCTAACTTCTTCATTCAAATTCTCCTTAAAAAATTTATTTGACAAAAACCTTCAATTTTTAGGGTTTTGGCTATTTGACATTCACAGAAAATGGGGTTGTGATTGCTAGATTCGCCCTAATTTCCTAAAACTTGAGTGAACGCTCACGTTCATTGGGCCGGTGTATACCCAATTTATAAAGCATTGTCAAATGTAAAGGGGGTGATAAAGGGGAATCCTCACCCATGCCCAAACCGAGCCAAACGACCGAAAAAGGGTCTCTAACACGGGCAATTGAATCAATTTACTCGATTTCCAAATCACCTATTTTAAATTTGCGTTCTAACTATGTTGAGGTAAACTGACCGTGAGCGTTCACGTAGTTTAGGCGATTTATGGAAATCATTTACACTTTATTGAAGATTTTCGATCGTCTCACAGTTTTTTTGGATGATTGTTTTGTCGAAAAAGTTTTAGGAACGGAAATTTGATATTTCAAGGGGCACCTTGTCACGATCTGGCAGTAATTTCCATTCCTGCTCAGCTGAATAACAAATAACTTTTCCAGATTTGATATTTAGCCCTTAGTTAATGCGTCACCTTAGAATCACGAAGAGATGAAGAAACGAACCACGATTGATGATGTCGCCCGCGAGGCAGGCGTTTCCCGACAAACTGTATCCCGCGCCATGAATGGCATGGATGGGATCAGCGTGCATACGCGGGATCGTGTTTTAGAAACAATAGATGATTTAGGGTATAGACCAAGCCGCTTAGCCAGGGGGATGGCCAGCAGTCAATCACAAACAATCGGTCTCATTATTGGGAATATTATTGACCCAGCCCAAGCCAATGTTGTCCGTGGCCTAAATGACGCGGCCGAAGCCAAAAATCACAACGTCTTTTTACGAAATTCAGACAACATCGCCGCGAGAGAGCTTGAAGCCCTAAAATCACTGACAGCTGAAAACGTCGACGGGATCGTTATTACCTCTCCTTCCCTACCTGCAAAAACATTAACCTCTTTTGCCGATCAGAATTGCCCCATTGTTGTGGTTCATCGCGAGGTGACCGCGAAACATGTCTCATCCATAACGACAAACACAGAACGAGCCACACGAACCGTTGTTGAATATCTTATCGGAGCGGGGCATCAGCACATCGGTCTGATTACAAGAATGGGGGATGTCGAACAGATCCGGCATGTATGGGGATATAAGGAAACCTTAGTGAATCGGAATTTACCTTATTGTTCGAGCCGGATTGCCCAAGCTGATACCAATTTAAAAGGGGGTTATGAAGCAGCCTACAAGTTACTGTCTAAAGATAAAAATTTAACCGCCATTGCAACATACAACGATTTAATGGCATTAGGCGCCATGAAAGCATGCGCCGATTTAGGAAGAGCGGTTCCAGCTGATGTGTCGATCATCGGCTACGATGACATCGAGTTCGCATCACACATCAAACCGTCTTTAACAACCCTTCGTTTCCAAGGCTATGATATCGGGTGTAGCGCGTTTGAACGCCTAATGGAAATGATTAACCGGCCGGAAGAAGATTTCCCTCCGGTCATTCTCAATATTGAACTTGTGATTCGTGATTCTACATGCACAATTTATTAAATATTTCATGTGCATGCTAGTGCTTCGCCAAACTTCTTTTAAATGGTAGTTGCTTTAGAAAGGCGAAGCCTAAAGTGTTTGTTTTAATCGTTAGCCTAACAATCGTTGTTAGGTCAAACACTAGTTAATCTGTTAAGAATAACTTAACCAGTAATGCAGAAAGGAAAAATTGTATGATCCCATTAATCGGCCGAAGATTACTTATGGCCTTCCTTACCCTCATTTTAGTCTCCTTGATCGTATTTGTTGCGGTCGAAGCACTACCAGGCGATATGGCTAGCGCCTATCTAGGTCGTGATGCAACCCCAGAGAGTCTTGCTGTTTTACGCGAAGAATTTGGACTTAATGCCCCCGCATACCAACGATATCTGACATGGTTTGGCGGGTTCTTACGCGGCGACCTTGGTGATTCCCTTGTACGAAACAAACCGATCATGGAAGTGATTGGCAACAATTTGCGTAACACCATCGTGCTGGCGATGACCGCATCTGCTGTGGGGATTCCGCTCGCCATCGCGTTAGGTGTTTTTGCGGCGCTAACGAGGGATAGGTGGCCGGATATTATCGTCTCAACAATCTCGATTTTCGGCATGACACTGCCGGAGTTTGTAACCGGAACCTTTCTCATTTACATTTTTGCGATTAAGCTGAAATGGTTTAAAGGTGTCGCCACCATGCCCAGTGATGCGCCGATCGACGCTGAGTTTTTCCAAATTATTATGCTTCCGGTCCTCACACTTACTTTGGTGATGATGGCCCATATTTTACGCTTAGTTCGCACCAGCATGATCGACGTCATGATTAGCGACTATGTTCAAATGGCTCGTCTGAAAGGGGTACCGGCTTGGGGCATCGTCTTCCGTCATGCCCTGCCAAACGCGATGCTTCCGACCATCAACATTGTAGCATTAACCATTGCGTGGCTGCTGGGTGGTGTTTTGATTATCGAGCGGGTCTTTAATTTCCCTGGTATCGGCAACCTAATGATTAATGGCATTAGTGACCGTGACCTTGCCCTTGTACAAGCGATTGCTATTATTTTGGCCGCATTTTATATCGGCATCAATTTGCTCGCGGATCTCGCATCCCTCGTACTCAACCCCCGTTTGCGTACGGCGCGTGGACATTAAATTATTAGATGTTAGTGGTTAGATTTTAGACGTTAGTGGACGTTTCTTTACACAGTAATCTCTAAGATCAAACATTTAACATCTATAAGGAAAAAAAATTATGGCTGCTATAACACCAGAAGTTGCAGGAACTCAAGAAGAAAGTCTGCAAAAAAGAAAATCACCATTTGTGGAAACGGTTGAGAACCTTCGTCGCTCTTGGAGTGGCAAGATCGGCTTCTTTTTAATCGTCTTCCATATTTTGCTAGCCCTCTTATCACCAGTTATTGTCGATGCGCTGCCAGCAGACCCGTTCACTCGTGAAGCAGGACGAAATGCGGCACCATCTCTCCAATATCCATTTGGTGGCGACGAACAAGGACGTGATGTATTTACCCGCACCCTGTTGGGTGGACGGACACTTTTATTGGTTACCATTTTTGGTACAGCGATCGCAATGACATGGGGAAGCTTAGTCGGCATCCTCATGGGCTTTCTAGGAGGGCGTATCGATGACATTGTCATGCGACTGATTGACGCCTTCCTGGCGATACCCTGGCTTCTCTTCTTATTATTAATCGTTGGGATAGTCGGGACTGACCCGTGGATACAAATGTTGACCCTTGGATTTTTCTACGGTATCCCGGCCGTACGTGTATCTCGGGCCGCTACGTTAGATTATGTCACCCGTGAATTTGTCCTTTCTGCACGGGCCCGTGGCGAGAAAAAACGGACCGTGATCCTGCGCGAACTGCTGCCAAACGTCACCGATATTTTATTGGTTGAAGGTGCGATGCGCTGGTCGTGGATGATGCTCGCATTTATCTCACTCTCGTTCTTAGGCTTTGGTGTTCCACCCGGTGGCGGCCGAACCGATTGGGGATTGATGATTTCACTAAGCCGTAAGATTATGGCCCTCCAGCCTTGGGCAACCTTTGGGCCGATTATCTTCTTAAGCTCACTGATCATTGGAATTAATTTATTTGCCGACGCGCTTGCCAAAGCTCTCGGACTAGACCGTAGCCAGGGGGCCCCAGTATGAGCGAAAAGCTCGTTGATATTCGCGATTTAACAGTTGGTTATCACACCAAATACGGCAGGCTTGTGCATGTTCTGCGTAACGTCAATCTTCAAATTGAACCTGGCGAAACGCTTGGATTAGTCGGTGAGTCTGGCTGTGGGAAAAGTACGCTTGGGCAAGCCATGATGGGCTTCTTACGCTCTGGAAGTAAGATTTTAGGCGGCCAAGTCAAATACCAAGGGCTTGACATGTTCAAGCTATCCAGCAAAGAATTGGAAGGAATTCGTGGCAAACAAATCGCCCTAATTCCACAAAATGCCGGTCAGTCGCTGACCCCCACCCTGCGGGTTGGCAAACAAATCATGGAAGCCCTAGATTTAAATGCTGGCATTAAAGGGGAAGAGGCGAAAGAGCGAACGGTTGAGTTATTGGGACAGGTACAGCTACCCACCCCAGATGAAATGGCCACCCGTTATCCGCATGAGCTATCGGGTGGGCAACAACAGCGTGTCGCCGTTGCGATGGCGTTGGCCGGTAACCCTGACATGTTGGTGTTAGATGAACCAACCACCGGGCTAGACGTAACCACCCAAGCTCATATCTTAGAATTGCTGCGCGACGTCGTAAAAGAAATGGGCACGGCGATGATGTATATCAGCCATGACTTGGGGGTAATTGCCCGGGTAAGCGACCGCATCTCAGTGATGTATGCGGGGGAAAAAGTTGAAGATGCGACGGCGCGTCAACTGTTCAAAACTCCCTCACACCCTTATACGCGTGGGCTGCTTGAATCTATTCCACGCCTGACGCTATCAGGTATCCCAAAATCGATGCCAGGGCAGCCGCCGTTGCCAGGCACGTTACCAGGATGCCATTTCGAACCTCGCTGTCAATTCGCGACTGACATTTGTCGACAAGAAGCGCCAAAGCTTGAGTCGATTTCAAAAACGCCCGACGACTCTAAAAAAGGGTTTGGGGATCATTTGGCACGTTGTCATCATTGGGAAGAGCTCACAAAAACAGACTTCTCAGAAGAATTAAAAGAGGTGTACCAAGATGTCCGGAAAGAGATCTCAACTGAACCGGCGATTACGATCACCGATGTTGAAATTTCCTACTATCGCCCTGGGTTCCTAGACAATTTGATGGGAACTCCTCATCCGCCAGCGACAGTGAGCGGTATTAACCTGACGGTCAATCGGGGTGAGACGGTCGCCCTTGTCGGTGAGAGTGGTAGTGGTAAATCGACAATCGTTCGTACGGTGTCTGGGTTGCTTCCGGCCAAAGAAGGGGCGATCTCTTTTGAGAAATTTGATCTGACTACTGACGTCGATGATCGGCCGAAAGAGTTGCAAAAGCGGATCCAAATGATTTTCCAAAATCCGGATGCGTCGTTAAACCCACGCCATTCTGTTGACGATATTCTCGATCAACCGCTCAAGCTCTATTTCCCAGATATGCCACAAGAAGAACGGGATAAGCGCAAACGCAGCCTGTTAGACCGAGTCCGTTTAGACTATCGTTATCTAACACGTTTCCCGGCCCAAATGTCTGGTGGTGAGAAACAGCGTGTGGCGATTGCCCGAGCATTCGCGGCCGAACCTGAAGTGGTTCTATGTGATGAAGTAACCTCCGCTTTAGACGTTTCTGTCCAAGCGGCCGTTCTCGACCTCTTAGCCGATCTTCAAAAAGAACATGGGACAACGTACATCTTTATTACCCATGACTTGGCCGTTGTACGCGCTTTTGCAGACCGCGTCGCAGTCCTGTACCAGGGCCGTTTGTGTGAAGTGGGCACCGTAGATGAAATCTATAGCCCGCCTTTCCACCCCTACGCCCAAATGCTGCTAGGGGCGGCACTTGAGCCAGACCCCGATATGGAACCGCTTTTGATAGGTGGCGACACCCCAGAGAGCTCACCTCCGGCAACAGGCTGCCCGTTCCAACGGCGCTGTCCGGTACGCGTCGGTGAGATCTGCGATACGACGATGCCAGCATGGGTGCGCCCAGAAGGGTCAATCGATCATCAGATTCGCTGTCACATTCCGATACCTGAACTGCATGCGATGCAAACGGAGTCGGTCGCGGCCGATTAGATCACCGATCGCTTCTATTCCCAGTTTAATCTGACCTTGAAGGGCAGGATGACTAAGATCATTCTGCCCTTTTTTATTTCCCGTCTAGCTGAGGGTCCGGTTGATTAGGTTGATTAGAACGAAGACCCAAAGGACACAACTGATTCGAATCAGTGCAATCTAACCGTTTTCCCCCTACAATCTAATCAGCGAGCAAGCATATACATTGCATTATTCAACGTTAGGGAAATCTATTTGATGCCGTCAAATTCATGATCAAGGTGATTTAAATCGCTGAGATCATTCAATAAAAAAATCAAACTCAAAGTGAGGAATTCTTATGAGTGCAACAGCTGATATCGGCCTAATTGGATTGGCCGTGATGGGGCAGAACCTCGTCTTAAACATGGACGATCATGGCTACACGGTAGCCGTCTATAACCGAACAACTGAAAAAGTAACCCGCTTCTTAGCCAATGAAGCGGCCGGAACCAAAGTCATCGGCTCGATGTCACTAGAAGAGCTTGTCGCCAATCTAAAACGGCCGCGCCGCGTCATGATCATGGTCAAAGCAGGTGGCCCCGTTGATGCGGTGATCGATCAGCTCATCCCCCTGCTAGAAAAAGATGACATCATTATCGATGGCGGCAATTCGCTTTACACCGATTCGATCCGCCGGACCAAAAAGGTTGAAGCGGCCGGATTGCGCTTCATCGGCACCGGTGTTTCGGGTGGTGAAGAAGGGGCACGTTTTGGCCCTTCGATTATGCCGGGTGGCTCGGCCGAGGCTTGGCCCCATGTCAAATCGATCTTGCAAGACATCGCAGCCAAAGTAGATGACGGGACCCCATGCTGCGACTGGGTCGGCAGTGATGGGGCGGGCCACTTTGTAAAAATGGTCCATAACGGTATCGAATATGGGGATATGCAGTTAATTACCGAAGCGTATCACTTTATGAAATCGGTGCTGGGCATGTCGAATCAAGAAATGAGCCAGACGCTTGCAGAATGGAACAAAGGGGTTTTAAGCTCGTATCTAATTGAAATTTCGGCCGAAATTCTGGCCCATACTGAAGCAGATGGCACCAGCACGGTTGATCTGATCTTGGATACGGCTGGGCAAAAAGGAACAGGCAAATGGACCGCCGTCAATGCGCTTGATGAAGGGATTCCTTTGACCCTCATCAGCGAAGCGGTTTTTAGTCGGTTCTTATCGGCCCTAAAAGATGAGCGGGTGACGGCGAGCAAAATCTTAACCGGCCCTCAAACACAGTTTGAAGGGGACAAAGAAGAAACGCTTCAAGCGCTGCACGACGCACTCTATGCGGCCAAAATCATCTCTTATACCCAAGGGTACATGCTGATGCGCGAAGCATCAGCCGAAAACAATTGGAATTTAGATTATGGCAGCATCGCGCTCATGTGGCGCGAAGGGTGCATCATCCGCTCCGCGTTTTTAGGCGATATCAAAGCCGCTTATGATAATCAACCTGATCTGCAAAATTTGCTATTGGCTGATTATTTTAAAAATGCGATCGACCAAGCCCAATCCGGTTGGCGCAAATTATTAGCGGCCGCGATTACCCACGGCATTCCGGTCCCTGCGATGTCTAGCGCACTAGCTTTTTATGATGGGTATCGTACCGCACGGCTACCGGCGAACCTGTTACAGGGTCAGCGGGATTACTTTGGCGCGCATACGTACCAACGCATCGATAAACCGCGTGGGGAAGTTTTCCATACCAATTGGACCGGCCAAGGTGGGGATGTCACCTCGACCAGCTACAACGCTTAACATATTTTTTACAAGCAGGGGCATAAATGCCCCTACTTGTATCAATGGCCTGTGTATTCAGACCGTTGCTACAAGTCGATGAGCTTTAGCTCACTGGTGGAAAATAAAACTGTAGGACTTTCGCTCCCTGATCCTGCCGAAGGGAGTAAACCACACTTCGACAAGCTCAGTGCTCGACTATAAGCGAAAGTCCTAACCTGCTAAAGGAGCCTCTAACAGTTATCCCCCCATTTAGACACAAAAATCTTATTTGATTATTTCGATGGAGCATGAAGAGGTTGTAGAGTACCCGAATGATCTTAAAGCTTGTTTTAATTAGTGACACCCACAACCTGCATGACTTACTCGAAATGCCGGATGGGGACATATTATTATTTGCGGGGGATATGGCCGATAGCGGCACCCTAGATGAAATAGCGAACTTTAATCGATTTCTAGGCACATTGCCCTACAAACATAAGGTGATCGTTTGCGGCAATCATGATTTCGCATTTGAACGCCAATCGGCCGAAGCACGCGCTCTCATCACCAATGCCACCTATTTACAGGATGAAAGTGTGACGATCGAAGGGGTCAAAATTTTCGGCTCTCCATGGACCCCGTGGTTTCATGATTGGGCGTTTAATCTGCATCGGGGTCAACCGATCGGTGAAAAATGGGGCTTGATCCCGACGGACACAGATATTTTGATTACCCACGGCCCACCGATGGGAGTATTGGATAAAATTTGGACCGGCAAACCTGTAGGATGCGAAGCATTAACTGAACGACTTCAAGCCATCCAGCCCAAACTGCATCTATTTGGCCATATTCATGAATCCGCCGGTCATCTTCGCATGGGGGAAACCCTGTTTGTAAACGGAAGTATGGCCCCAGGGCCGCTGAGCAAATGGCGCAAAAAGGTCAAGCGGCCGATTGTCGCCAACTATGATACTGCTACCGGAAAGGTCGAAATAGAAGATATAGGATAAGGTGCTTGCCGCTAGGTTTGGATTTATAATCGCTGCTTATGTTAAAAAACATCAAAGAAGGACGACTGTTTTCATCGATCATCCTGATCACCATCGCGTTTATCATCGTCCACCTGTTCCACACTTACTATAATATTCCAGCCAGCGATATGTTCGATATCGAAATCGACAACAGCTTTTCAGAGATATTTCTCTATGTGCAAGAGCTTGCAATCGCGGTTCTGCTGTTTCTAATTTATCGAAAAAGCGGGTTCTTGGTTTTTCTCGCTTGGGGTTTAATCTTTACCTATGTGCTGCTTGACGATTCATTGCTGGTGCATGAGCGGATCGGGGTCTGGCTTGTCGATCGTTTTGGGGTAGAAAACAACTATGGTGTGCGCGGCCGAGACATTACCGAAGTTGCGGTACAGCTGGCATTTGGCATTCCCCTCATAACGTTTATGGGATGGGCTCACCTATTCAGAAGCGACGAAAAAGCACGACAAATTTCAATTACACTCTTTTTCTGGCTAGCGTTGCTCGTCTCATTCGCCATTGTTCTCGACTGGTTCCATGTCAAAATTATGATCATCAACCTAAAACCGATTCTCGGCACCATCGAAGACGGTGCCGAGATGTTCATCCTGACCGGCATTTTGTGGTACGTTTTCCGGCAGTGGAAAAACTATGAAGCGGAAATTATCCGGCCAGACTATGTGATCAAGCCCAAAAGATAGGCGTGGAACGTGGTGCGTGAAAGAGTTTCCGCACCACGCAATTCAAGGGTCAGCCTACTCGGTCTCACCCTCTTCTTTTTCTTGTTTCTGGGGGTGAGCCACACCGCTACCCCGGTTAATGGACTCATCAGCGATCACAGCTTCCCAGTCTACACCCTCAACCAAGCGAACCTTATACACCCCTTTAAAATCGTCAGGGTCGGCCGGTTTGCCCTTGCGGATGATCAAAATGTACCCAGCTTTTGCTTGACGGGTCGCAATCTGCTTAATGCGCTTCAACAGGCTTTGCCAATCAAACTCGGCGATAGTCTGCGCAATATTGGCCGGGGTCACATTTTTCTCGTGCCCTGCTTCACCACATGTTTTTAAAATGTGATTGTATAAGTCATTGTCTGAAATTCTTCTTGCCATAATTTTTATAAAGGGATGAAAGTCAGCGATTATTGGTCGCCACTCACCTTTTGTCTCGCTTCTATTAATCTGTCTGGATAGTCAGTGATGATACCATCAACCCCCATCCGTAGCAGAATCTCCATATCATTTTGATCGTTTATTGTCCACGGATGGATCAAAACACCGTGTTCTTGTAAATGTTGAACAAATTTTGGGGTAATTACCGTTAGCCCAGAAAAAGATCGGGGAACCTGAAATGCGGCGGCCGGTGGTGACCACAGGCTGTGCAAGCGTAAACGACTCAGCAGGTAAAACTCAATCACCTCGTTTTGCACCACCGACGTAGGGACACCGGGACACTTTTCCCGAAATTCAACGATCACACTCTCGTGAAATGAAGCCACCAGAACACGGTTATCCCCCACGCGATCATAAGCCTTTAACAAATCACAAAAAGGATCAACGATACTCGGTTCGCTTTGCTTGATCTCGATGTTCATCGGCATTTCAGGAAAAGTTTGTAAAACCTCTTCCAGTGCCGGAACAACGATTCCTTGCCCCCGGTACGGCCGGTCGGTTCTCCCAGACTCTTCGGCCAAGGTGGGCCAGTGGTAACCGGCATCCAACGCTTGAATTTGTTCAAACGTTAATTCTTGCACTCGGCCGCTGCCGTCGGTGGTTCGGTCAACGGTGCTATCATGGATGGTGACCAACACGCCGTCACGCGTGCTGTGAATGTCCATTTCAAGCACGTCTACCCCTAGTTCCGCCGCATGCTTAAACGCCGCCATCGTGTTAGACGGCCGTAACCCATCACCACCTTGGTGCGCAATGACGACCGGCCGATCAAAATCAAAGCTGGCCTCTTCAGGCTGGGCCACAGGCAATACCCATCCAACCAAAAATAGCGCCATATACACAATGACGATAACGGCTAAAAACCATTTGAAAAATCGGCCGATGCGTTTCATGCTGTAATTATATGGAAAGGGGTAGTCAAGGGCTTTTAAATCATGGCTAAACTCGTGTAATCATGACAATTGAAATCGATTCAAATGCATTAACAGCCAATGCAAACAAAATCGGCTGGACCCAGCTGGCAAATACAAACCTTTTGATTCTGGTGGGTGTCACCGGTGTAGGCAAAACCACCACCGTGAATGCCCTTCGTGCGGGCGGCCTTTCCTATGCGCTGTTGCCCAATCGGCGCACCTTGACCGATGAGTTTATTATCGGCTATTTGCAAACCCAAGATGGGCAAACGCCCAATTTGGTTCAAGATCGAGCCGTTCGGTTCGATTATACCCGTCGCTATCGCGCCCAATTTGTAGGGGGGATGGCCCATGCGTTGGCGCAGTTGTCTATCGATCCAAATGCGTTAACGGCCGACTGGCTGATTTTTGACGGATTACGTGGAGCCAATGAGGTAACGCATGCGGCCGCGCTGCTCCCCAACGCTCGCTTCTTAATGCTTGATGCACCGGATGTTGTTCGCGTTCAGCGGCTGCTAAATCGAAATGATGCCTTTGACACCATCAGCGGCAGCCAAGCCACAATCGATTTGTCTGCCTATAACAGCCTGTTTGGTATCGATGGGGTTCAAATCCTAACCGCCTTGGTTGACAGCGGTGAAGTAGACTTAGATCAACTGAAGAGCAAAATCGCCATCGTGCAAAAAGAGCGGGAAAATTATGATCCGGCCGGAACAAAAGAAGCGTTGCTTACCGATGCCAAAGAGCGAACCATTTATATCGACACATCTGTAAAAACGGCGGCCCAAGCGGCTGAATTTGCTTTAGAGAGATTAACACGATGACTTTTGAAATAATAGACGCCACGGCCGAAGATGTGCCGAACATGCTGCCCCATTTCCCCCGACTGGCTGAATTTGAACTGCCCGCCAATCGAGAAGCGCATCATTTTTGGGAAGGTGATGCAGCGATGCTAAAGGCTTGGGCCAAAGGGGAAGATGAGTTATTGGTGCAAAAGGCGGTAGGCGAGGCAGGGACCCTATTGGGGTTTACGATCACCCGGCTGAGGGAAGAATTCTTGAGCCATGAACCCAGTGCTCATTTAGAAGTTTTGGTTGTCACAAAAGAGGCTGAAGGCAAAGGTGTGGCCGGAGCATTACTAAAGGCGGCCGAGGAAAACGCCCAAAAGCACGGGGCGCTAAGCATGTCGCTACACGTGATAGCCAACAATAAACGCGCACGTGGGTTATATCAACATGTAGGCTATACGGAAGAGATTATCCGCAATATCAAGCATTTCTAGCCTGTTATTTTAGCCAATCATCAGGACATACAGTCCCATCCAAACGGCCATTGCACCAGCCATAACACAAACATTGACGAGAGAGCATTTATATTTCGGGGTCATAACGATTTCCTTTGAGTACTATTTCAACAATAGAGGTATTTTCGCGAATTTGCCCCACGCCCACAATGGCGCCGTTTAATTATCGTTTTAACCGAGTTTCGTTTTTTGTTTTCGGCCG
>JAHDEB010000195.1:5755-12318 GCA_020629055.1 Chloroflexota bacterium | reverse complement strand
TATCTATTTTGTAAAAACTTTTGACATCGTCCATCAAGTTTGCTAAATTCCCAGCCGCTATGATTATTAATTCAACCATCGAATTAAAAAAGAAGAGCAAGAAGAACACCCAGACCAACAAGTCCGGTTGATTTTGCTTGCTCGCAGTCAGAGCGATTAGAAAGTAAATACAAGCCCTCCGGACCAACCGGAGGGCTTTTTTTTTGTCTAAAATAATCCAGAAAACCGGTCAGATTTTAAAAACCTGACCGGTTTAAAGTGGAAACTCAGGAGAGAAATATTATGAATGCAGAATGTCCAGAATGCGGTGCAGGTGTAGCTTTTGACGAAACCCCAATGGCGGGTGAAATTATTGAATGTGAAGAGTGTGGTGTAGAGCTAGAAGTTACGGCCGTCGATCCACTCGCAATCGCAGTCGCACCAGAAGTCGAAGAAGATTGGGGCGAATAAAAATTAAGTACAGAGTAGAGAGAAAAGAGTAGAGAGGGGTTGGCAAGCGCTGTTCCCTCTCTTCTATCATCTCACGTCTCTTATCTTCATCATCATGAAAATAGCACTCTTACACTCACGCATCCGAATGGAAGAAAAATTGCTTGTCAAAGCGATAGAAAATTCCGGGGTTGGATTTGACCTGATCGACATGCGCAATGTCCATTTTGACTTAGAAAACCCTGATCCATGGCGCCAGTACGACGTCATCTTGGAACGCTGTGTCAGCCACTCACAAGCGATGGCGGCTCTGCAAATTTTCAACATGTGGGGAATTCCAACCGTCAACAATTATGATGTTGGCATGATTTGTGGGGACAAGATCCACACATCATTGGCACTCATGATGGCCGGGGTCCCTACCCCCAGCGTGCGTGTGGCCACTTCTCAAGATATGGCACTGCAAGCGATTGGCGAGATGGGCTATCCGGCCGTGTTAAAACCGGCCACCGGCTCTTGGGGTCGTTTGCTCGCTCGCGTCGATGACGAAAATTCGGCCGAATCGATCATTGAACATAAAATGACCCTAGGCAGCTATCAACATTCGATCATCTATGCGCAAGAGTATATCGATAAACCACAGCGAGACATTCGCACCTTTGTGGTGGGTGATGAGTGCATATGCGGCATCATGCGTGAAAGCGATCACTGGATCACCAACACTGCTCGCGGTGGCAAAGCCAGCAACTGCCCAATTACACCAGAACTGGCTAAAATCTCAGTAGATGCGGCCCACGCGGTTGGCGGTGGCGTGCTTGCCATCGATGTGATGGAAACACCCGAAGGTGGCTTAACGATCAACGAAGTTAACTACACGATGGAATTCAAAAACAGCATCAAACCGACCGGTGTTGATATTCCAGCGAAAATGATTGAGTATGTCATTGAGGTGGGGGAAAACGGTAGTCAGTAAACGGTGGCCTTCGGCCCGGTGTGCTTCGCACCAGTGTTCTGTAGGTCGGTAAACCGGTTACCGATTACCGAATAGCGAAGCGGACCGATTACTGGGCCAAAGGCACTTTTTCTGAAAAGGTACAAAATGAAAACTATCTCAATTGTTGGTGGTACAGGCTATACGGGCGGTGAACTCCTCCGTCTTCTAATACCGCATCCGGAAGTAACGGTCCAGCAGGTGACAAGCCGTGGGCAAGCGAAACGCTTTTTGCGCACCGTGCACCCCAACTTGCGCGGCCAAACCAATCTTAAATTTGTTGATCCGGCCGATTTAAAACCGTGCGACATTTTGTTTCTGTGCATGCCCCATGGCAAAAGCGCGGCCGATATCGAAAAATATGCAGGGATGGCCGATCAGATAATCGATTTGTCCGCTGATTTCCGTTTAAGCAGCCCAGATCAGTATCTGCAGTGGTATGACTGGGAGCATCCGACAGCCGATTGGCTGGGCAAATTTGTATATGGCTTGGCTGAAACCCAGCGTGATGCGCTGCGCAGTGCCAACTATGTGAGCGGTGTGGGCTGCAACGCCACCGCCACTAATTTAGCCCTGTTACCCCTAGCCAAAGCGGGCGTCATTGACAAAGCCATCGTTGAAGTAAAAGTCGGCTCATCCGAGTCGGGCAACAGCCACACGGCCGGTAGTCACCATCCGGTGCGATCTGGTGCGATGCGATCATTCGCCCCCACCGGCCACCGGCATCAAGCTGAAATTTTACAAGAGCTGGGCGACTTTGAGCTCCACTTTTCAGCCACTGCGGTTGAGATGGTACGCGGCGTACTGTGTACGGGTCACGTCTTTTTAAACAAAGCGATGACTGAAAAAGAAGTTTGGTCGCTGTTCCGTGAAACGTACAAAGAAGAGCCATTTGTGCGTGTGGTCAAAGAGCGACGTGGACTCTACCGGTATCCGGAACCAAAGATTTTGGCGGGTACCAATTTTGCTGAGGTTGGGTTTGAGTATGACGAAAGCAGCGGCCGGGTGGTCGTGATGTCTGCCATCGATAACCTAATGAAAGGTGCGGCCGGATCGGCCGTGCAATGCATGAACCTGATGTGCGGTTTTGAGGAAACATTGGGCTTGGAATTTATGGGGCTACATCCGATTTAGTGGGTAGTGGCTGGTGGCTAGTGGTTAGCAGACCACACTACCCACCAGTCACTAACTACTAACCACTATTTTTATGATAATTGTTAAAGTAGGCGGATCAGAAGGCATCGATTACGACAGCGTTTGTGACGATGTGGCGACGTTGGTCGCAGAAGGGCAAAGGTTAATTTTGGTGCATGGTGGGTCAAGTTTGACCAACGAAGTTGCCACCGCACTGGGCCATCCCCCCCAATTCATAACCAGTCCCAGCGGCTACACCAGCCGGTTTACCGACCGGCGCACGCTAGAAATTTTCGAGATGGTTTACTGCGGGCAGATGAATAAATCGATTGTTGAGAAACTGCAGGCACGAGGCGTGAATGCGGTAGGCTTGTCAGGTATTGACGGTGGCATTTGGCGCGGTAAGCGAAAAGATGCGGTGCGATCGATAGATGAAAATGGGAAAAAGCGGATTATTCGCGGCAACTACACCGGTACAGTAGATGAAGTAAATACTGATCTGCTAAACCTGTTGCTAGACGCTGGGTATTTGCCGGTTTTAACACCTCCTGCAATCAGCCATGACAATGAAGCGATCAACGTAGATGGTGACCGTGCGAGCCGAGCGACGGCCGTCGCTTTTGGCGCTGAAGCATTGATTATTTTGTCCAACATTCCTGGGTTGATGGCTGATTTTCCAGATGAAGGATCGCTGATTAAAGAGATTCCAAAAGACAAAATTGATGAGTACAAGCAACATGCTGAAGGTCGCATGCGCATCAAACTTTTGGGGGCGCAGGAAGCATTGAATCAAGGTGTGAGTCGTGTTGTTTTAGGTGATGCTCGGCGACAAAATCCGGTTCGTGATGCGTTGGCCGGAATGGGAACTGTCATTTCATAAATAGGATTCGTAGAGGTCTACGCCGTCAGTGTGGCCGTTTCTTTCTTCGATCCATGTGTGCTCCGACGGCGTAGCCGTAGCCCCATACACAATCATGATTTCAAATGAGCAGATTATTCAAACGATAAAAGATGCGGTTGAGCCGTTAGAGTTTGTCTTTGGCCTGTTTGAAGGTGGCGCTATCGCCTTCGGCCGGGAAGATGAGTATTCCGACATCGATCTGCATTTCATTGTAGATGATGATCGATCCATCGAGGTGCTCCCCATCGTTGAAAAAGCGTTGCTAGGATTGGCCCCGATCAAGGACAAATTTGAATTGCCCGAACCGACATGGTTTGGCGGACATCAAACTTTTTTCAGGCTTGAAGGAACGCCAGAATGGCTGATGATCGACTGTGCGGTGATGAAAAATTCGGCCGAAGACAAGTTCCTCCAGCCAGAAGAACACGGCAATCACATTATCCATTTTGACAAAACGGGGATTCATGACAGTCTGCCATCCTATGATCTAGCGAACACACATGCTCTCATCCGCGATCAACTGCCGGGGATGGCGGCCCAAATGACGATGTTTGCCCATTTACCCTCTAAATTTGTAAAACGCGGCAAAAATATTGATGCGCTCCACTTTTATCGCGGGCTAATTTTGACACCGCTGACCAAGCTATTGCGCATGAAATATGATCCAACCCGCTTTGGGTGGTCACCCCGCTATTTGTACGACTATCTGCCGGAAGCGGACGTGCAAAAATATGAACGGCTCAATTTTGTGGCAGATGCGGCCGATTTGAGCAGCAAAATCGATGAGGCATTGGCCTGGTTTTTGGAACTACACAGCGAGCTCAAGGATCGGTATGAGCGATGAGAGTTGCCATCTTTTCAGACATACACGGCAATAGCATTGGGCTAGATGCGGTTTTGGCCGACATCGAAGCCAAAGGTGGTGTTGATCACTATTGGGTGCTGGGTGATCATGTGGCGTCTGGCCCTGATCCGGTTGGAGTTTTAAAGCGATTGCAAGCGTTGCCCAATGCCGAATTTATTAGGGGTAATACCGACCGCTACATTTTTACCGATGCACGGCCGCATCCTTGGGCAGAGGAAGTAGCGGCCGATCTCTCAAAGCTACCGACTTATGCGGAGGTCCACGGCAACTTTGCATGGACCACCGGCATTATGGCAGAGCTCGGATATCTCGATTGGCTGAGCCAGCTGCCGTTTGATGTCAAAATGGAGCTACCAAACGGCATTAAGCTGTGGGGCATTCATAGTTCACCGTGGCGAGACAATGACCGAACCGGCTTTTGCCCCGATCTCACGGACGAACAAATTGAAGCTTATGCGGCCGAAACCGATGCTGATCTGCTCTTCTGTGGCCATACCCACTGGCCGTGGCGAGTACGTGTAGGCGAGCAAGAAATTATCAATGTCGGCTCAATTGGTCAGCCAAGAACAAAATCAATGGGCGCTTGCTGGACGCTTCTTACAGAAGATGGTTCAAGCTATACGCTTGAACAGTTTGAAGTCCCGTATGATCTGCAGGCAGTGATCGACTCTGTTATTGCGAAACGACAGCCGGGCGTAAAATATATCAATAGCTCGTATGAAAATGTACGGCTATATCCATGGGATACGGAAGACAGGCTATGAATTCAAATCAAGCGATCATTGACGTAGAAAGTCAATTTACCAGTGGTGTATACGGCAAACGAGAAGTTGCTATTGTTCGGGGGGAAGGAGCCATCGTCTGGGACGGTGACGGGAATGAGCTAATCGACTGCTCTAGCGGTTATGGTGTGGCAAACGTCGGCCACTGTCACCCCCATGTAGTACGGGCGATTGTGGAGCAAAGCACGGTCCTATTGGCTGCGGCCGAGTTTGTCTACAACGACACCCGAGCGCAGTTTGAGGAAAAATTGGTTTCGATTTTGCCAGATGGGTTGGACAAAGTCTATCTGTGCAATTCAGGGGCAGAAGCCAACGAGGCGGCGATCAAGTTTGCCCGCTTAAGCTCGGGCAAAACCGATTTTATCGCCACAGTGAAAGGGTTCCACGGCCGAACGATGGGATCTCTCTCAGCTACGTGGAACAAAGATTACAAAAAAGATTTTGAGCCTCTTATTCCTGGCTTTAGTCATGTGCCGTACAACAATCTTGAAAAGATGGAAAACGCGATAACCGAAAACACTGCGGCGATCATCGTTGAAGCTGTTCAAGGTGAGGGTGGTGTCAAACCCTCGGCCGATGGGTACTTAGCCGGGCTACGCCAGCTGTGCGATGACAAAGGTGTGCTGTTGATCGTTGACGAGGTCCAAACCGGATTCGGCCGAACGGGCAAATGGTTTGCGGTTGAACATTACGGGGTTACACCCGACCTGCTGTGCATGGGCAAAAGCTTGGGCGGTGGGGTCCCCATGGGGGCTGTCGGGATTGGATCTGCCATCCAAAACTTGGGGCCAGGCAAACACGGCTCAACGTTTGGAGGCAATCCGCTAATCTGCGCCGCTGCTTTAGCCAACATTGAGGCGTTTCAAGCTGAGGGTCTGATCGAACAAGCGGCCGAACGTGGTGACTATCTCATGAGCAAACTGCGTCAGATTGAGCATCCGATGATTCGGGAGGTGCGTGGGTTGGGGTTGATGGTTGGTATCGATCTAAAAATGCGTGTTGGGCCGGTGTTGCGTGCATTGCAAGCAAACGGAGTGATCGGGATGCCGGCCGGCAAAACGGTGCTGAGGCTGCTGCCTCCGGCCGTGATTACGGAAGAGCAAATCGATTTTGTGGTCGATGCGATTGAGAAAGCGATTCTAACCAGCTCAACCTAACTTGCTTGGGCAGCATCAATCTTGATCCTTTTGGCACTATTCTTCAAAATCGTCTTCGCCCAAAAATAGATCCCAATGATGGACGCGAGCTCCAGAAGTGATACAACCAAAATAGCGTTGGTTGATTGGAAGATAAATCCCACGATGAGGCCCACTATAAATGCTACAGGGAAAGGCAGCAGAAACGCTATTCCAATATGATTGACTTCACTTTTGGTCGCAGCATATTCACCGCGGCCAAAAATAAATTTTATTAGCTTGGTGGGCAATTCCCCTTGAATAAGCATCTTGATTCCTGCAATAA
>JAHDEB010000195.1:0-5655 GCA_020629055.1 Chloroflexota bacterium | reverse complement strand
GCAATAAGCAACATATTTAGATCTCCTGTAGTCTAGTAGTTGGCTGAAAATCAAGTTCCCTAAATGGTCCCTTTGACTTTTAAATTTGCTACTTTAACCTTAAGACCTCTCGTAATTCCCGAAAAATTTACCTCAAATAGATTATGGAATCTTTTAAACCTAAACATACACAGGCCAGATTGCTATTGATTATCAGCTTCATGCTGTTTTTGCCTGCTTGCCAAACTTTATCCCCCAACAGTGGGGGCGCCAGTAATTGGAATCGCCTTGAGTCATGTACAGCGCCGACGGCCGCAGAATATTACAAAGAGCGTGCCAATGAGTTTCACCCAGCGCCACCGAAGGGATTCTTATCAACAGATCTAGAAAGCACCTTGAACAAACTTCCATTTGGCCAATGCGAAGCCGCAGAAGATGAAAACCACAAATTAAACATTTGCCAAGACAGCATATCGTTCACGGAGTCCGGAAGTTTTACTTCGGAGCAAAAAATCTTCTCAACCATTGATCAAACCCTGCTCTACGGCAATGTTTCGACAGACAGCAACATGTTTTGTAACGACACCAGTTTTGGTGTGAAATTTGGATCAGTTCCCCCAGATTGTGAGTTCCATACGGTTAGCTATTGCAACGTTGAGAAAGATCAGGTCATCGCTCTTTTTAATTCTGGCGATATCCAGCAAATCGGTGAGTACATTCTATCCGTTCAAGATTAATAAAATCTGTAGGTCGGGCACGTCATCGGCTAATAAATACTTTGTATAACCCAAATTAAAATAGGAGGAAAAATGACAATAACATCTGGAATTAATCATCTCGGTTTGGCGGTGGCAGATTTGCAGGCCAGCATCGATTTTTTTGTAACCCAACTTGGATGGGAAAAATCAGGCTTTGATCCTTCGTATCCACGGGCGGCCGTAAGCGATGGCAAGCTAAAAATCACCCTTTGGCAGGTCGACCACAACAAACCGGTCCAATCGTTTGATCGCAGGCAAAATGTGGGGCTGCACCATTTGGCCCTGCACATCGACAGTGAAGAGAAGTTAAACCGTTTAGCAGATCAGTTAGCCGCAGTTGAAAATGTTCAAATAGAGTTTATGCCGGAATTCATGGGGGCTGGGCCGCGAAAACACTTTATCTGTGTTGAACCGAGTGGAATCCGCATCGAATTTACCTGGATGGGGACATAGAATCGACCTCCAAGTGTTATTGCTGAGCAATTTCATCAAGTTAACTAACGTGAAAAAATATCTTCCAAATATAATTATTGCGCTGCTGCTCTCACTACCCGACCCGTTTTTCCTGCTGCTAATTGTGCTGCTTGGCCACGGGGGTACGGGCGGTTTAATTGCTGGGGTAGTCATTTCGCTAATCATCGTCTTTGTAATCGCGTCTGTGCTGCATGGGTCGCTGCTTCTATTCCAACATCTGGGCAAAAACGAAGTTGAACAAAAGCAACCTTTATTAAAACAGATGCTGATCACCGCATTAATCACGACGGGGATATGGCTTTTGTTAGGGATTTTCTTGGTGATCTTATCGAATATTTTCCCGACCTTTGGTCGTTTCTTTCTTGATTCAGCCTTCTCTGCCTAGCCCGTTCAGTTTTAAATAAATATTCTGCTGTAAAAAAAGGATTTGATAATCGAATGATCAAGGTCTACGTCGTCGAGTAAAATAGGCGCTACAAACCAATTACCGATGGGGCATACCAAGCATTCATGGAAAATCTTCTAAAACAAATAAAATTTATTCAAGAGATTGATCGTCTCAAACTGATTTTGCGCCGCAGCTTAATTTGCGGAGGCGAGCGGCGAGAAAATTCGGCCGAACATAGTTGGCACTTAGCCGTGATGGCGATCACCCTCGCCGAGCATGCGAATGAAGAGGTCGATGTTCTGCGTGTGGTCAAAATGGTATTGATTCACGACATCGTTGAAATTGATGCGGGTGACACGTTTGTGTACGACACCAAAGGGTATGAAGACAAAGAAGAGCGCGAGCAAAAGGCGGCCGACCGATTGTTCGGCATCCTACCTGATGAGCAAACCAAAGAATTTATGGCGTTATGGCATGAGTTTGAAGCACGAGACACGGCCGACGCTAAATTCGCCAACGCCTTAGACCGGACGATCCCTTTGCTACACAACTACATGGCAGAGGGTGGTTCTTGGAAGACGCACAATGTCAATCGAGCCATGGTTGACGGTCTTTCGGGTATGATTGTTGATGGATCAAAAACAATCGCCAAAGCGGTTGAAGAGCTGATTGATGATGCGGTTGCAAAAGGGTATTTGGCTGAATAAATGAGTATAGACGCGGTTCAATTTTTAGAAGACATCGTCACCATTCGCTCCCATTCAACTGAAGAGCAAGAAGTGACCGCATTTATCACCGGCCGGATGGCTGAATGGGGGTATGCCGATGCGCATGTCGACCCGGCCGGAAACGCCGTAGGATCGCGGGAGGCACCGGATGAAAACGGTAACATCACCAATGAAATCGTCTTACTGGGTCATATCGATACGGTTCCAGGGGTGGTTCCGGTGCGCCGTGAAGATGGCAAACTATACGGCCGAGGCTCAGTCGATGCCAAAGGGCCATTTGCCGCATTTGCTGTGGCGGGAGCACAGGCCGCCCTACCGGCCGGGACCCGCATCGTCGTAATTGGTGCCACCGAAGAAGAAGCGCCATCCTCTAAAGGGGCCCATTATGTGCGGGACCGCTATGCGCCAGACCTCTGTATCATCGGTGAACCGAGCGGCTGGGATGGCATCACATTGGGGTACAAGGGTGTTATTTTGATCGATTATCGGCTGGACCAAGAGATGGGGCACACGGCCGGGCCAGAAGTTGCTGTAGCCGAGCAGGCGGTTAACTTTTGGAACAACCTGAATGACTACGCGATAGAATTCAACGAAGGGAAAACCAAACTGTTCGATCAAGTGTTGCCATCGATCCGCAATTTTAATACCAGCACAGACGGCATAACCGATTCGGCCGTCATGCGTTTGGGATTCCGTTTGCCACCAGATTTTGACAAAAGCGACCTTGTCACCCTAGCCGAAGCCCACAAAGGGAGCGCAAATATCGTGATTGGGGACCAAACCCATGCATGGCACGGCAAACGGACCAATAAATTGGCCAAAGCGTTTTCACGCGCCATCCTAAAAGAAGGTGGCAAACCCCGGCCGAAACTAAAAACCGGAACCAGCGATATGAACGTTGTTGGCCCCAAATGGCAGTGCCCCATCATCGCTTACGGTGCCGGTGACAGCACGTTGGATCATACCCCACACGAGCATGTTGTAATTGATGAGTACCTGAAAGCGGTTCGTGTGGTACAGTCGGTGTTGGAAAATAAAATTTAAACCACAGTAATCAGTTTGCTACGCATCAGTGCCCTACGGGCCAGTATTCGGTAAAGATTAATCATCACCGCAAACCGCCGCGAAGCGGACTGGGCCGAAGGCCACTGACCACGAATACATGCTCACACCTGAATCAAAAATCACCCTCATCGCAACGCTTACTTTTGGCCTGGAAGCGGTCGTCAAATACGAAGTTAAACAACTTGGATTTGAAAAAATAAAAGTTAGTGATGGCAAAGTCGAATTTGAAGCCACCGTTGCAGACATTCCGAAAGCGAATTTATGGCTACGTTCGGCCGATCGCGTATTGCTCAAAATCGGTCAGTTTGAAGCGGTCACATTTGATGAACTGTTTGAGCAAACCAAAGCGATCGCTTGGGAAGAGTGGATTCCGGCCGATGCTGAGTTTCCGGTGCTGGGCAAAGCGCAGAAAAGCCAGCTGGGCAGCTTTCGAGCCTGCCAATCTATCGTCAAAAAAGCGGTCGTTGACCGGCTAACCAATGCCTACAACCAAGATTGGTTTCCTGAACGTGGGGCGAAATATACGATTCAGGTCGCCATGTACAAAGATGTGGCCACGCTCACGCTAGATACAACCGGATCCGGTCTGCATAAACGGGGCTACCGTTTACATGCGGGTGAAGCTCCCTTGAAAGAAACGATGGCATCTGGCCTCGTTCAGCTTAGCTTCTGGCATCCTGAACGGCGTTTAATTGACCCATTTTGCGGCTCGGGCACGATTCTGATCGAAGCGGCCATGGCGGGGCGCAATATCGCCCCTGGCATCAACAAACGGTACGATTCTGAAGAGTGGGACGTGTTGCCGATGAACGTTTGGCGCGACGCACGCCAAGCGGCCGAAGACGGGGTAGACCGAACAGAGCGGCCACCAGAATTTATTATGCAGGGCAGCGACATCGATCCGGAAATTATCGAGCTTGCTCAAATCAACGCGGAACGGGCCGGTGTAGGGCAAGATATTAATTTCACCACCAAAGATGTGCATGATCTATGGATCGACCGTCAATATGGGATTGTGATTACCAATCCCCCCTATGGGCAGCGGATGGGCGGATACGAAGAGATTAACAAAATGTACATCTCATTCCACCACACCTTCAAGAAAAAATGGGGCTGGTCGGTTTATGTGCTAACGGCCGATAAAATGTTTGAACGGTATTTCAAACGGGCCCGCCCGGATCGGGTGCGCAAGCTGTTTAATGGAAATCTAGAGGTCAACTACTACCAGTATTATGGAGATCGGCCGCCGAGAAAAGAAGAAAGTGATCAGTAGGCAGGATCAGCGTTCAGCAGGCTTTACGCCGGATTCTTAATGCGTTTCTTCATGTTCCAACCCTAAACTTAGTCTACTTAAACCAGCTTGGAGCCAACATCAGGAAAAGCAGATGGCAAATATCTTAATCATTTCAGGCATCGTCCCTGCCCGCATCAACGCTAATTTAGCCTACGCAAAAAAATTGCAAGAAGCCGGTCACACCATCAACTGCGCCAGCCCTGCCAACATAAAGGATTTGGTTGAGAGCCGCGGATTCTCTTTTCACAAACTAAAGCCTGAATCGGGCGAAATGTTGCTCAACGGCTCTAGATTAGCCGGGCAATCGGGATCTAAATCAGAGAAGATGGCAAAGTTGATCGAGCTAATCGATGACGACAGGCTACCCCTCATCGTTGAACAGACACAGCCGGATCTAATCCTAATCGACTGCGAATTACCAGCCCTCATCATGAAAGTACACGGGCTAAACGTCCCGATGGTGCTGCTTTCAACGATGTTCACCTTATGGAAATTCCCAAACGTCCCCCCATTGCACAACGTGGCTGTGCCAGGGCAAGGCAAACGGGGCGGCCGGTTGATGATCGATTTTCTGTGGCGTAAATCTTGGCTCACCCTGCGTAAACGACGTTTTGATGAAAGCAAGCAAACGGGCGGCCTCGACAGGCTCACGCTGCTTAAAGCATATGCCCAGCAGCTGGGATTTCCTTTTGCCAAAGAAGCGGAACCTTACATGTGGATGCTCCCTTTTTCTTTTCGGACGTTGCCCATTATCGCTACGGCCGCAAAAGAACTAGACTTTCCTCATACCCCGAAGTCAAACTTTCACTATGTGGGGCCGATCTTGCATCTAGACAGATCAGAACCGGCCGTTGAAAGTAGCAACGCTAAACAAATCGAGCAATTTCTAAGCGACCGAGATCAAACCCGGCCGTTGGTCTATGGCTCAACCAGCTCAATTTTTGAAGCTGATGTCGGCTTTTTGCACAA
>JAHDEB010000194.1 GCA_020629055.1 Chloroflexota bacterium | reverse complement strand
CGCTGTTGCGGACGTTCGCAGAGCGTGAGGCGCGGGCCAAAGCGAAACAGTAAGAATTAAACTTAAAAAGGATAGGAAAAAAATGAAAGCAGCTGTATTGCATGAAGTTAATCAGCCTTTGGTCATTGAGGATCTGCAAGTTGACAATCCCGGCCCCAAAGAAGTTTTAATCCGAACGGCCGCGGCCGGCATTTGTCACAGTGACTACCATTTCATGAACGGCAGCTATACAACAGATTTGCCAGCAGTGATGGGGCACGAGTCGGCCGGAATCGTGGAGAAGGTCGGCCGTGATGTGACCTATCTAAAGCCAGGGGATCACGTGATTAGCTGTATGTCGATGTTCTGCGGCAGCTGTCACTATTGTTTGACGGGTAAATCATACGGTTGCGATAATTTAGACGATATGGCACGCAATGACCGGTTGAGACATGAAGGTCAATCGGTTTTCCAAGGGTATAACTTGGGGTCTTTTGCAGAGCAGATGCTGCTGCACGAGCACGCATTGGTCAAGATACGACCAGAAATGCCGCTAGACAAGGCCGCTTTAATCGGCTGTGCGGTTACGACCGGGGTTGGCTCCGTCATCCATACCGCTAAAGTCGAGCCGGGCAGTACGGTTGTTGTGATCGGCTGTGGTGGGGTTGGGCTATCGGCCGTGAATGGTGCGGCTATCGCAGGCGCGGCCCGCATCATTGCGATAGACGTGCATGATAGCAAGCTAGAATTGGCCAAACAGTTTGGGGCAACCGATGGGGTAAACGCCGGTAAAGTTGACCCCGTTGAAGCGGTTATCGAAATGACGCAGGGGGGAACAGATTATGCGTTTGAAGCGTTAGGGCTTAAAGCTACCTGTGAACAGGCGTTTGACATGCTTCGGCCGTCAGGCACCGCCTGCATCATCGGTATGGTCCCTGAGGGGCAAAAACTTGAAATTGACGCGGCCAAGTTGATTTATGATCGTCGGTTAATCGGATCTAACATGGGATCAAACGCCTTCCGTATAGACATGCCCCGATTTGTAGATTTTTATTTGCAGGGGCGCCTAAATTTAGATGCGATGGTTTCTAAAACGATCAAGCTTGACCAAGTAAATGAAGCATATGCTGAAATGCTGACGGGGGAAGTGGCTCGAAGTGTCATCAGTTTCAGTTAGTTGATCGTTATCGATAGGCTAACGGCTATTTTTTAAAAGCCTGTTGCCGAGCGATTTAGGTAAAGAAGGATTTTGGCGTCTCGCGCCAGTACATCCAGCGGTGTTCAGGATGACGTTCACGCTCAATAAGCCCCAAATATCGGAGCTCGTGTAAGCGCAGGTTAATTTCTTTTAGGCGAATCCCCTCCATTTGCGGGACTTTCTCATAGATAAGCTGAAAAACTTCGTCAATCGGGGTAGGCGAGTAGGGAATAGCCCCCATGATGCCTCGTTGGGTTGTTGAAATATTGGCGATAGCGGCCAAACGTTGCCCTTCAATTTGGGACAAGGTTTGACGGAGTTTCCCATTTTCACTTGATTGCTTTTCGAGTGTCTGCAAAATACCTGCAATAGTTAGTAGAGACTGCTGCTCTGTTCCGTTTTGATCTTTCTGTCGATTTTCGAACAGCGCTTTATCTGGTAACTGTTTGATTTCATCATCGGTCAGGGGGGCATAGCCACCGCTTTGCAAAAAAGCATCGGCCGCTTCTTTTTCAGACAGGCCACCACAGGTTGTGAAGACATAAATTAGACCGATCAGCAGAGAGCGTTGATGTAACGGAATGCTGCGTCGTCCTTTTTCCCAATTACTGATTTGAGTTTTTGAAAATAATAGGGTGTGATCGTAATCATTTAGTAGGTCGGCCAACCGGCTCTGAGTAAGCGGGCCTTGGGTCTGCGGGTCCTCACTATTCTTACGAAGAAACACCATCCTTGTGCCAAATGTTTCCATGGGCATTATTACACCAGCTTTTCTGCAAATTGCAACTATTTTGATAATTAAACCGATTGGATGATAAGCCAAAAGAGGTAAAAACGCCCACTCTGTAGGCTGAGTGGGCGTTTTAAATGTAGGTGTTTTCTCCCTATGAGGTGGCGTGGCATTGGGTTAATATTGACATGCTTCCTCCAATTTAACCTATAGGGCAGTTACCCAAGCCGTTGATAAAACGTCTCTCACCAACGATTTGAATGTGTAACTTTCAAATTTTTTCTTCCAAACAAATGGGCCGACTAGCAAACAGAACTGAGTTAATTAACTTGCTTGAATTATGACCTAAGTCCCGATGTTTGTAATCTACGCCAGCGCTAACTCTGTATACAAATCGGTAAACTTTTGCCCCATAAACAGAAAAAGCCGTGTTTTGCTCAAACAAAACACGGCTTTTAAGTGGCAATTGTTGCGAATCTTAGGTTGAAAGATCGACATCTTTTCCAAAGAATTCACCCAAACGATCGTCGGGATCACCCTTTAGCTCTTTTAGCAAGTCATCCAAACGATTGCGCCGTTTCATGAATCCCAACAAGCCGATAACGAGGTTTGATTTCCCAGCCTCGAATTCATCTGGGTCGACGTTTAGCTGGAAGCAAAGCCCTTTGAGTTCGGATACGCTGTAGGTTTCCATGAGGAACGGCCGGAAATCTGTTATTGTCAAGACTTTGGCACCGGAAGCGGGCTCAGATGTTTCTGGTTTGGGTGATGAGCCTACAGGTGCAGCACCCGATGGCGCTGATGTCGCATGCTGATCACCATGAATGATGGTGACTGGGCCGTTGTAATTAACGACATTGTCTCGACCGGCCACATTGCCATCTCCACCTTCAACTTTGTTGCCTTTTACATAGTCGCCTGTGACATTCCCTTTGACATAATCACCTGTCACATTAATCATGTCACCGCCTACTTTATCACCAGTTACGATATCACCGCCGACATTTCCGCCGATGTTAAATGTGGGTCCTGAATTGATCGTTTGGTTGGTTGGTTGTGCCGTTTGTTGTGCTGGTTGAGCACCGCCAGAGGTCGTCGTAATTGGATCGTTAATAAAGGCGACAAGTCGATCACGGCATTCATCGATTACATCGTTTTCGAAGCCGACGTAAACGAGGCCACTTGCATTCGAATGGACCTTGACCCCATTTTGGCGCAGCGTTAGGGCTGTGCGGCGGCCTTTTTGCCCGATCCAGCGGCCGAATTCCTCTAGCACGTTGGGGGCTCCATAGTCGCTACGATCATCTTTGGTCAGTAAGATGATTCCTTTATCGGCCCAGTTCATCATCTCTTCAACCCGTGAGTCGATGCTGCCATCCATATGGGCCACCATGGCGGCAACCTTGCGGGCATCGATCTGACGGCCGATTTGCTTGTGTAGTGCCTTAGAATTCAACCAATCTAAGAGCGCATTTCTGTGCTTGGTAGCTTCTTCACCACCATATAAAACTAAAACTTTTACTGGGTCCATCCCGATTTTCTCTCTTGTCTAGGCACGTGTCTGTAGTGCTAATTGTTGGCCAATCCCGCAAAATTTCGCATCATGCCTGATGCGGTAGGTCCCCGGTGATTTAAATGATGCAGGAGCTTTTGTTTCCAATGTCGATTTTAGCTGATTTAAACAAAAAACGAAAATAGTTTAGGGTTGATGAGTCAATTCTGTCCAAGATTTAATATTCAGCATGCCAAGAATGGAAATCACTTTTGGGCATTGACTAGAATTCAGTGTCTATCTAGGGCTAAAGGAAAGACGGTCAAACCTATAATCCCCTGTGTTTTCCTAGAATCGCAGATAGAATTTCTAGAACTTATAGGAGATTTAATTTTATTATGGAAACTTCAACCATCCGGCCGCGTCGCAGCCTTATATTTTTTCCTGGCAATAAGCCAGAGCTATTTGCAAAAGCCCTAGCCACAGGTGCCGATATTGTCACGGCCGATCTTGAGGATGCGATCGCCCCGCCAGACAAGCAGACCGCACGTAGCGAAACCTTCAAGCTGTTTAGTCAGCCGGTTGAAGGGCGACAAGAATGTATCGTGCGCATCAACAGCATCCGTGATAAAGATGGGGTTGACGATTTAAAAATGCTGCTTGAAACCGCTCATCCCCCCAAGGCGATTATGCTCCCCAAGGTCAAATCCCCTGACGAAATCAAGGTGTATGAAGACTTGCTGATCGGTGACCATGCGAAAATTCGTTTGCATCCGATTATCGAAACAAATGAAGGGTTGGCGGCTTGCCATGAAATTGCGCAGGCGAGTGATCGGATCGATTCGATTTTGTTTGGCGGTGTCGACATGGCGGCCGACTTGCGCATTGAAATGACATGGGAAGGATTGGTTTATGCCCGGTCGCGGGTCGCACATGCTGGAGCCACGGCCGGTATCGATGTGATCGACGTGCCTTATCTTGATTTCCGTAATTTAGAGGGAATGCAGCAGGAAGCCGAGGCTGTGAAGCGATTGGGCTTTACCGGAAAAGCGGCCGTTCACCCGAGCCAAATCGCCCCGCTAAACGACTGTTTTTCACCGTCGGCCGAACAAATCGAAAGAGCCCATCGGATTATCGCCGCATTTGAAGAGCAGGGGACTGGATTGGTTGTGGTTGATAATAAGCTGATTGAAAAACCGGTGCTCCGCAGCATGTATCGGCTGTTGGCGATTGCGAAAGCGATGGCAGAATAACCTTTTGCGTAGGGTCGGCATCGGGTGACCGCTAGTTACCCGTGGGGAGCCTGCTGATCGAATTGAATACACTAAGCGGATTAAACAAATGACTCTTCTTCTTTGGACGTGCTTATGAATAAACTGATCCCTTTAATTTGTGCCATATTGTTGATCTTGGTCGCTTGCCAAAATGAACCATTACCCCCTGTAATAGATCCGGGTGATCCAACGCAAGATGCGGTGGATATTCCACCTGCCCCTCAAATTGTGGAGGTGGAAATTGAAGCGACGGCCGGGGTGTTATCGAGCGGTGCAACCGATGAAGATTTTGACATGTCAAGTGACCCGGCCGAGGATGAGGTTGTAGTAGATGAGGGTTTGAGCGATTCAACCGCATTTATACAAGCCGGTTTCGGAGTTGGCCCCAAGGTTCAAGTAATTAGCCCGTCTGGACAACGATTGATTCAATATGTGAAATGGGATCCGTCGCCTGAACCATTGACCTTTCGATTGTATCCATATAGCTTTGATCAATTCTTAGAAGAGCTGCCTTTAGAATATTTTCATCTAAGCGTTCACGATAACTTTGAAAAATTTCCTATAAACAAACAACTGGGTGAGCCAACGTTTGAATGGGAGGGGGTGCTGCGAGAATATGACGGTGAAGAAACGAAGGGAATCCAACAAACCCCGCTGCCGGAAAATGTGCCGGTTGGTATTTATTTTCTTGAAATGTATGCTGGCGACTCAATAGATACCCTTCTGCTGTTTGTCTCTGAAAATTTAGTAACGGCGCAAGGGGCGGGTGATGAGGTTGTTGCTTGGGTAAGTGATGTAGGTGGCCGGCCGCAAGCCGAAATCGAGACACTTTTAATCAGTGAAAAAGGGAATGTGCTGAGTCGAGGCGAATCAAATGAGTCTGGGCTGGCACGCTTAGACATCACGGCCGGTGACCAAGAGATTCCTAACTTTCTTGTGGCCCGTGATGGAGAAGATTATTCGATTACCGCTTTGTCAAAAGAGTGGGGAGAATTTCAGAAAAGTCGGCCGCTTTGGTATGTGTCTGATACGCGCTGGGCGCCTGAAGATATACGCCCCGACAATTATAAGGTTGAGATTATCTTAGATCAGCCTATATACCGGCCGGGTCAGACAATTAATTTTAAAGCCATTGTGCGCAATAATCGTGATGGTGCATATGAAGTTGTACCCTCAAATCGGTCAATCAATGTGGCTCTGGTAAAGAACTACCTTCATAAAGAGCAAGATAGATTTCTTGAAACAGAGGCGCTGCTGTCTGATTTTGGATCAGCTATCGGTCAATTACAGTTAAGCGATGATATTGGAAAGGATGTCTATGAGATTGAAGTTACGTTTGATGGAGAGACCTATCAGCAAGAAGTGGCAATTGCAGAGTTTGATTTGGCGAAGTTCAATGTGCGTGTGCAGCCTAAGCAAACGAACGTAATCAGTGGGGACGAAGTTGCGTTAGAGATTGAAGTGCTTAATTTAGACGGATCGCCGGTTGCATTTGGAGAGGTCGAAGTGGTTGTTTTTGAGCTAAGAACGACGTTTGAACGGTATCCTGATGACACCCTTTGGTGGCATACACCGAAGGCAGATGTGCCAAGCCCCAAAAGCTTAGACGAATTCGGCCGAACGGAGATTAAACTGCCGATGGTGCCTGATGTAAAACGTGGGCTGCGAGTCGATCGAGCCTTTAAGTTTAAGCAACCGCCCCCACTTTCTAAAATGGGGGTAGAGGTGACGATTTCCTCAGGTAGAAAAATCGGCAAACACTTTGTTCCAATCGAAGTGGCCCCATATGCGGGTGAAATTAAAACTAAATTTGAGCAGTGGAGCCCAGCCGCTGAACGGCCATTTAATGTGTCATTTGAGGCGCGTACCTTGCTGGGTGATCCGCTTGTAAATCATCCCTTTGATTTCGAGATCGGGCTTTGGAATGAAGAAGAAAGTGAAATGAGTGAAACCGTCTATACGATTAGCTCTGTGACGGATGGGGATGGTAAAGCCAAGCTACAGATTCCTGGATTAGAGGCTGGATCATATCAAGCGATTGCGACAGGTCCCGATCTGTATTCTAACCCTGTAAACGTGCATGTAGCACCAACCGATGGCGGTGAGATTGAATATGATGTCCCGAATGGCATCGGTCTCACGGCCGAAAACAATGAAGTTACTCCAGGTCAACCTGCGATCTTGTATGTCGAATCTGCTAAAGATGGGGCAGGGTTCTTATCGGTCGAGCGAGGGTCGGTACGGCGCGTTCTGCCTATTGAATTTACAGCTCCGGTCACTCGAATTGAACTTCCGATTGTTGAAGAGGATGCCCCTGAAATCTATGTGACGCTTAACGGTTACCATTCCACTGCTTTGCCACAGGAACCGGCTGAAGGGGATGAAGAAGCCGCTCCGAAGTTAGGGGTTGATTTAGGTCAAAATCGATCAGGCCTGTTTAGTGCCGGAGATGCAACTTTTTGGACCGATCGTGTTAAGTTGACCGTGCCCAATTTCAATAAGCGTTTGAATGTGGAGATTGTGTCCTCGGCAACGGAATATCGACTTGGAGAAACTGGCACCTTTACGTTTCGGGTAACAAATCAAGAAGGTGTGCCGGTATCGGCCGAATTGTCAGTGTCGATTGTGGATGAGGCGATCGTAGGCGTCGGCCGACGGTTAAACGAGCCATTTTATGATCAATTTTATCGTTATGATCATCAGGTCCAGGTTTTTTCATCGTCAGCTTTGGAACGGTTTTTGAGGCTCGGCCCGATGGGTGGCCCTGATGGGGGCGGTTACTATCCCGATCCGGAGAGCCACACGCATGATCCACTGTTTTGGGCTGGAAATTTAGTGACAGACTTTAAAGGGGAAGTTGAAATTCAAGTGCCAATGTCTAATTTGTCGGCCGATTGGCGGGTGAAGGCGACCGCCATCACCGCAGATACACAAGTGGGTGAAAGTGAGATCGTCGTAGGCACACGGTAGGGGCTGGAATTTGCAGGCCAGTTCCTCAGGGTCTATGGCCTTGGTTAAGGCTGGGCTAAAATCCAATTCCTAAAAGCATTGAGGGCCGGGTTAACCAGTCCCCCGTCAGGGTAAATCAAAAAGTACCCGTAAGCTTGTAGCTCGACTGGTGAAATTTGAACCAGTCGGCCGTTTTCGATTTCTGTTTCGATTAGACTGTCGTTGAGGGCGATCCCTTGTCCGTTGATCACAGCTTCCACCCGAACATTGGGGTCTGCAATAACCAGCGGATTTTGTTTTGGCCTGTATGGGATTCCGGCCGCACGAAACCAATCTTGCCAAGCGGTGCTCTCTTCATGGTCGTGGAGCAGCGTCAGTTTTGGCAGGATGGCTGGTAGCCCTGCCGCATCGATTTGGTCGGCGATATCACGGCCGGCCGTGGGGAACGCGGGGCAGCGGAACAACTTTTCTGTGACTGTGCCAGAGTCTGACCAATCCGCTTTTCCCCAGCGAATCATTAAATCGAGCTCTTCTTTTTGCAAGTCTCCCCAACCGACTACCGGTTGGAGCCGCAAACGAATTTCGAGGTTTGCAGACATGAACGTCATGAGTCGTGACGACAGCCAGCGAGACGCAAAATAAGTGGTCGTACCGATCGTAATCGATTGGGTGTCAGCTGCACGCAAACTGGCTATTTCTTGTTCGACATCTTGGAACGCCAACTGGGCCACGCTTGCCAACCGTTTCCCTTCATCGGTCAGGGCGATGCGATTATGCAGGCGGTCGAATAATTTGAACCCGCATTCTTTTTCAAGCTGCTTGATTTGATAGCTTACAGCCCCTTTTGTTAGGTTTAACTCCTGTCCGGCCGCTGTGAAGCTGTGATTACGGCTAACGGTTACAAAAACCCGTAGGGCGTCATATGATCTAAAAGGGTTCATAGGGCTAAATTATTTGAACACAACGTACAAATCTTTTTGCTTGCTGACGTTCAGTGATTGGGCCATATTATGACACGCTTTTAAAACAAAAACCTTGCCAATTTTTTATATTGCGAGGTTAAATCAACCTAAGGATACCCACCCCATGACAGAAGAACTCTCACGCACTTCCGCATTGGCATCACGCCATATCGCTCTCGGATCCGGTCTTGAAGATTGGAACGGCATGGGCACCGCTTGGAGCTACAACACAAACCCAGAAGACGAACATGATGCGATCCGCGATGCGGTCGGCATGTTTGATATGTCTCCGCTAAAAAAAGTGTGGATTCGCGGTGCGGATGCGGCCAAAGTGGCTGATCACGTGATTACCCGTGACATGACAAAAATATATCCAGGCAAAGCGGCCTATGGTGCGATTTTGACCGACCAAGGGACGGTTTGTGACGATGCCATCTTGTACAACTGTGGCAACAATGAATTTTTGTTGTGCCATGGCTCTGGTGAGAGCATGCAACGGCTGCAAGAGTCGGCCGCAGGTTTGGATGTCACCCTTGAATTTGATGATGATCTGCATAACATATCGGTGCAGGGGCCCAAAGCGACGGAGGTATTAAATCCACATACATCAGCTGACCTAAGCGAGATGGCTTATTTCCATCATGCTGGGACCGATCTTTTTGGCCATGATGTGCTTTTATCCCGTACCGGCTATTCGGGTGAGAAAGGGTTCGAGATTTTTTGTGCTGCTAGTGCGGCCGGTGATATTTGGGACAAGCTGGTTGCTGCCGGGGTGATGCCCTGTTCATTTACAGCGCTCGACAAAGTGCGTATCGAAGCGGCGTTGCTCTTCTTTGGTTACGACATGACGGCCGAACACACCCCTTGGGAAGTAGGCTTGGGCTTTACGGTCGCCAAAAACAAAGGAGATTTTAGGGGTAAAGAGGCTGTTTTGGCATCCAAAGGGCAAGAACGCTTTAAAGGAGTTGGCATTGTGGTTGATCATTCAGACATGGTGGCTGGTGGTGAAATGCTGAAACTAAATGGAGAAGAGGTTGGTGTTGTGAATAGCCCCGGTTTTTCCCATCGGATGCAAAAATCACTGGCGTTGTGCCATGTGCGGCCGGATGCGGCTCTGCCCGGTACAAAACTCGAGATCGTTGGTGAAGGTGTAACCTACACGGCCGAAGTCAATGCCATCCCGTTTTATGATCCGAAGAAGACGCGGGTACGCGCTTAAACCGGTCATCGGTAATCGATGGCCTATGGCCCGGTAATCAGTAGGTCGGTAGGCTGGTTTTTCTCACCGACCACTGAATACCGAATACCGATCCATCCCCTTAAACCCTCATGACAACAAAAACAAGACGCCGCCGCAAGTCGGTTTCCCCTGCCTTGCCCGCGATTCAACATCCCCCCTACATCAAACGCAAAGTCCCAGTGTACGACTTGCTTAATGAAGAAAACCTGCAAAAACTAGAAGACCAAGCTGAATGGATATTATCTGAAATCGGCATGGAGTTTCGTGGAGATGCTGTTGCTTTGGCCCTGTTTAAAGAAGCTGGGGCGACTGTTACGGGTGAGCATGTGCGCTTTGATAAAGGGCATGTGCGCCAACTGTGCGCTACCGCACCTAGTCAGTTTGAAATGGTGGCCCGAAACCGTGGAAAATCGATCATGTTTGGGGGAGACAACGTTATTTTTGCCCCTGCATATGGCTCCCCTTTTGTCAGCGACCTAAAGGGGGGTCGACGATATGGCACGGTCAAAGATTTCGAGAATTTTGTAAAACTGACCCACATGTCGCCTTGGCTGCATCATCAGAGCGGCACCCTGTGCGAGCCGGTCGATGAAGCGGTGAATAAGCGACATCTCGATATGGTGTATGCCCATCTGCGCTATGGTGAAAAGCCGTTTATGGGTGGGGTAACGGCACCAGAACGAGCGGTTGAGTCGATTGAGATGGCTGAAATCGTCTTCGGCCGGGCGTTTATGCAAACCAACTGCGTCATACAAGGGAATATCAACGTTAATTCCCCCCTTGTCTTTGACGATGTGATGTCGGGCGCACTGCGGGTGTATGCCGCTGCCAATCAGGGGTTAGTTATTTCCCCATTTATTTTAGGTGGGGCGATGGCCCCTGTCACGATGGGGGCCGCTTTAGCCCAGGCCCACGCCGAGGCGATGGTGGGTATCGCACTGGCCCAATTGGTGCGTCCCGGTTGCCCGGTCGTATACGGTAACTTTTTGACGACGATGGACCTCAAGACGGGTGCCCCGACGTTTGGGACACCCGAATCAACGTTAGCGGCGCAAGCGATTGGTCAATTGGCTCGACGGTTGAATATTCCGTTTCGCTGTGGGGGGCATTACACGGCGTCTAAACTGTGTGATGCCCAAGCGATGCAGGAGTCGGCCGACAATATGATGGCGGGGCTCACGGCCGGGGCGAATTTTATTTTTCAGGCGGCCGGATGGCTGGAGGGTGGACTCACAATGGGGTATGAGAAGTTCATCCTGGATGCAGACCACTGCGGTCAATTGCAGCGCTATTTGGGCGGATTAAACTTGGACGATAACAACCTAGGGGGTGAGTCGTTTTTAGAGGCGGGCATCGGCAGTAATTTTCTGGGGACGGCACATACGTTGGCCAATTTCCGCACAGCCAACCATCAGGCTGATATGCCGAACAATGACTCGTTTGAACAGTGGGCCGATGACGGCCGCAAGACGGCGGAACAGCGAGCGAACGAGCGTTGGCAACAGCTGTTAAGGGAGTATGAAGCGCCTGCCATCGACCCTGCGGTTGATGAAGCGTTGCTTGAGTACATGGCGAAGAAGAAAGCCGGTCGGCCGGATGAATGGTATTAGGCTATATTTGTGCCGAGAAGAGCCAAGATGGTTGCTTAACTAATTCATTGGAAAGAGGAGAAAACGAATATGGATAAATGGCGTTTTTATGACATCATTCACCAAAAGCATGTCTGTTATAACCCGATGCTGCCCGCCAACTTGGACCGGTTGCTCTCGATGGTTGAACTTAAACCAGGATCAAGTGTGGTTGATATCGCTTGTGGCAACGCCGAGCTTTTGATTCGTTTAGCTGAAGCGTACGAGGTGAAAGGGATGGGGGTTGATGTTTCGCCGTATTTTGTCGCCAAAGCACGATCGGCTATCGAGGCACGTTGTCCCTCGGCCGACCTGCAGATTGTCGAACAAGAGGGCAAAGCATTCACGGCCGAATTGGCCGGTCGGTTTGACTTGGTCTCTTGCATCGGGGCGAGCTGGATATTTGGTGGGCACAGTAACACGCTGAAGGCGTTGACGAAGCTTGTTGAACCAGGAGGGTTGATCATTGTGGGTGAACCGTTTTGGATTAAAGAGCCGGCCGATGACTATTTAGAGGCATCTGGAATAAAGCGAAATGATTTTAGTACCCATTACGACAATGCAACGGCGGGTAAAGCGTTTGGGCTGACTTTGGTGTATACGTTTGTGAGCACCCCAAATGATTGGGACATGTACGAGGGGTTGCAGTGGTTTGCGGCCGATGCGTTTGCTGTGGCCAATCCAGATGACCCGGACGTGCCGAAACTATTGGAGCGGGTCGCAAAAGAAAAAGAGGTCTACTTGAAATGGGGACGAGATACGCTGAATTGGGCCATTTATCTGTTTCGAGCGCCGTAAGAGATTGGATCTTCAATAGAACCTAAGTTTTAGGTAAAGGAGCGAACCTGATGGAGACTTTTGATTTGCCCAT
>JAHDEB010000193.1:7659-12345 GCA_020629055.1 Chloroflexota bacterium | reverse complement strand
AGCAGCAAATCAACCATCTTTTCCGGGTCGTTGGTCGGGAACTCGCACACATAGTTTTGGCAAACATAGGCGGTTGCTTGATCTTCGATCGGATAATAAAAGCTGGTGTAGTCTGCAAATTGGGTTAGGGGACCATCGTCAGCCATACCGCGCAGCATGACAACCTTGTTTGGTACATATTGATTCCTTAGTGCTGTGAGCATCGCATCGGTGTCGGCCGATCCTGGTTCACCCACGATGATGACTTCAAATGATGGGCCGACCCCAAATTCCAAACCGCTTAACATGCCGGTGAAGGCGGCTGGGGCTGTAGAAATTTGACCGTAGAATGATTGGACCAAACTGTATGAACGCTCTTCATAGGATGTGTCGGCCGTGATCCGCCCCAAGCGCAATAGGTTGAGCATCGCCAATGAATTACCCGACGGGATCGCCCCATCGTAAATTTCTTTGCGACGTACAATCAACTTCTCACCGTCGTCTGGTGTAAAGTAATATCCGCCGTTTTCATCGTCCCAGAAAAATTCATCTAGCTGACCCTGTAACTCGATGGCCGCTTCAAGATATTTCAGGTCAAAGGTCGCTTCGTACAGCTCTTGCAACCCCCAAATGAAAAATGCATAGTCATCGATATTGGCCAAGATGCCCGCTTCTCCGTCACGATACCGGTGCAACAGTCGGCCGTCTTCATTCCGCATGGTGACCAACAGGAAGTCGGCCGCTTTTTGGGCCGCCGCCGTATATTCCGGTTCGTGATACGCCCGTCCCGCTTTGGCAAGCGATGCGATCATGAGTCCGTTCCAGTCGGTTAAAATTTTGTCATCTTTACTCGGGTGCTCGCGTAGCTCACGCACCTCAAACAGCGTTTGACGAATGCCATCCAGCCGCGCTTCAAGCTCTTCTTCGCTGATCCCTAAGTCGGCCGCTAAAAACGAAGGCGGTTGATCCCAATAGAGCACATTTTCACCAATGGGAACCCCGGTGGCCTCGTCTAAAAAGTTTCCCTCTATCGTCATCGCTGACATTTTGATCATCAGCTCCGCATCTTCAGGGCTGAGTAGCTCCTGCATTTCAGGAATTTTCCAAAAGTAGAAGATCCCTTCTTCCCCTTCGCTGTCAGCGTCCTCGGCCGAATAGAAACCACCTTGTGGATCTGTCATGTCGCGCAGAACGTAGGTGAAAATCTCACGGCCGATTTCTTGATAATAGACATCGTCTGTAATTTCATAGGTTTCTGTATACGCCATTGACAGCATCGCTTGGTCGTAAAGCATTTTTTCGAAATGGGGCAGTTTCCAACGTTGGTCTGTTGAATAGCGATGAAAGCCATATCCGATTTGGTCATAAACACCGCCCAAGCGCATCGAGCGTAAGGTGGTTTCAACCATCTCAACCGCTTTTTCGTCCCCCGTCCGCTGTGAGTACCGCAGTAAAAACAGCAGGTTGTGCGGTGACGGGAATTTAGGCTCGCTGCCAAACCCACCGAACACAGGATCAAAGCTTTGATCAAGCTGCACAAAGGCGGAATTTGAGGTCCGTGAATCGAGCACATTGACCGGCCCTCTGGCGAGCAAGTCACTGTTGCGGGGTTCTTGTTCTGTCTGTAGCGCTACGATGATGTCTTCAGAATAAGCGGTGATCTGCTCACGCTGTTGCACCCAGGCGACCCCAACTTGGGGGACTAGGTCTAGCATTCCGGTTCGTTCAAAACGGCTTTCTTTGGGGATGTAGGTCGCCACGAAAAACGGTTTTTGCTCGGGCGTCATGATGATCGTTAATGGCCATCCCCCCCGATTGCCAGTAATTTGGGCCACAGTCATGTAGATGCTGTCGATGTCCGGCCGCTCTTCACGGTCAACCTTGATGTTGATAAAGTTTTCATTCATCAGCTCCGCAACCGATGGGTCTGCAAAAGACTCATCACGCATGACGTGACACCAATGACAGGTTGAATATCCGATAGACAAAAAGACCGGCTTGTCTTCAGCCGCCGCTTTGGCAAACGCCTCTTCACCCCACGGATGCCAGTCAACCGGATTGAATGCATGCTGTTGCAAATAGGGGCTTTTCTCATCGATCAGCCTGTTCGGTTCATCGTTCGTATGGCCTTGCTCCTCCGGTTCTGATTCAGCTTCCGCCGCTTGTGGCGCAGGTTCAGATACTTGAGGTTCTTCCCGAGGTGATTCGATTTCGACCGGTTCAGACTCAACTTCGGCCGTGTTGTTCTCGGCCGGTGGCTGTGGTTGAACGTCTGACTGTTCGGGTGCCACGGCCGGTGGAGCGGTTTGGCAAGCTGCCAGTGTCAGCATCGTTGTTAACAACAACGCAGAGATAAGATTCTTTGAGTGAAGCATCTAGTTTTTCCTAATTTTTGTGGAGCGTCGCGCCCCCTAAATATCCGATGTAGGCTGGTACAAGGGGCAATACACACGGGCTGATAAAGCTGATGACACCCGCAAAAATCGCCAGCGGAATGGCACTGGTTGAATCGACATTGGAGGCGCGAATGCCTACATTGCTGAGTGATCCGGTAACCCATTCTTCAATAGCGAAGACAATTTCATTTAAGAAGCCGAACTGAGTAATCAAGGCGGTAATTTGGTCTGTCCACAAGATGTATCCCATCACGATCATGAACAGGCCGCTGATGATGCTGATCACTTTTAAATATCGGTTCATTTTGCGCAACAGTTTGGTCATGCGGCCGAAAGCTAACCCGGTAATCAAAAACGGGATTCCTAACCCCAAACTATAAAACGCCAGTAATGCGGCCCCTTGTTTTGCCGTTGCACTGTTGCTGGCTAGCAGCAAGATGCTGGCCAAAATCGGGCCGATGCACGGGACCCATCCGGCGCTAAAGCTGACCCCAACGGCAAAACTGCTCGCATATCCCCAGCCCGGATTAATTTCGTGCATCTGTTTGACACGTCGTTCGGTGTAGAGCAGCGCATTGAAGAAATGGCAAATGCGGTCAACCATTTTCCAGATTAAATTGCGGCCGGTTAACTGCCGTTTTTGCAGGAATTCAGCGATCTTGAAAAAGAAACCGAGGGTGGCTAACCCGAATATGACCAGTAGAACACCCCCGATCTTTTGCAAAATAATTTGGTAGCTAAACAAGCTGGCTCCCAACAGGCCGGCGGCCGACCCCAACAGGGTAAACACAGCGCCAAACCCAAACACAAATGCAAATGAATGTAGGAATATATCAATTCTTTCGCCTCTATTTGCGGCCACGCTCAGCTCGTCATCATGCGCAATAGACATAGATTCTTCTCCTTTTTATCGTGATAGCAACGACACAGGGTCGGCCGGCTTTCCCCACCGAATACCTGTTTTCGCTATTCACCAGCCCGTTCAGCAAGCCCCATGATGACCTCGCCTTCTTTCCACAAAGTGACTTTGATATCATCAACTTCGATTACTTTTTCTTGGTTCGCTAAGAAGGTTGATGGGTCTCTGTATTCGTACAGGGTATAGGATTCGTCTCCCTCGTCTTCCATATGAATCTGGACCGCGATGGCGCTGTCGATGGTGCAATAACGTGCACCCTGAATGTCATAGCTGTCGTGGCGCAGCCTTTGCGGATGCACGGGGGAAAAGTCGAGCAGGTGCATTTCGGCCGACAAATTAGCGATATTGGGGGACTCAAATTCAGTGTCAAACTGCTTGGCATGGTTCAGGGCGATTTCGGCCGCAACTGATTTGATGTGCTGGTTTTGGTTGTAACGCTGTAACCCAAATAAGCTGGAACCGAGTAGCACAAAAAAGAAAGCGGCAAATGCGGCATAGCTGTATAACTGGCGGCTATAGCTTGGGGAAACCGGCACCGGTTTGGGCGCTGCCAGCTTTTTAAGCTCGCTCATTTTTTCCGGCGGCAAGGATTGGCTACCGTAAAATCGTTGGATGCGTTTTTCGATCGGGGTATTTGAATCACTCATTGACGAATCCCTCCTGTTGGAGAAGATGAAGACGAATCAGTTTTGTTTGAAAGAGGGCCGGATAAGATCGCACGGAGGCTGCGTTTGGTTCGATGCAAGATGCTCAAAATCGTGCCGCGCGGCCGTTGGGTCAACTCCGCCAGTTCACTGGCAGAATAGTCTTCCACGACAGACAAATAGAGCAATTCACGCACGTCTTCTTGTAGTTCTGCTAACGCCGACTCTAGCTGTGGATCAAAGGACGATAACATCATGTCAACGTCGCCGACCATGTCTTCATCATTAATCGGGTAGAAATCTAGTTTTCGTGAACGCCTTAAATTGTCGATATGAGCGTTGCGAATCGTTGTAACGAGGTAACGGATTTCCCACGGCCCCCCTTTTTTGCTAATTTTCAAACAAGCGGTTTGCAGTAGGTCTTGGGCCAATTGTGTATCGTGGGTTAATGCCAACGAATAGCGGTAGCCGTTTTGCAATATGTCATCTAAGTTAAGCTGACTGTTATCCATAAAACCTATCCATAGGGCGTTAAACGAAGTAAAGTACAAAGCGAGTTCTTCGATACCAACGGTATAGACGATTCAAAGCTTTGTTTTCTAACGTCGTCGAGAATTTACCGGCCGGTACTATTTTGATGACCCGTATACCCTTATTAACGATTGGTAAAGCGAATTGATTGCAAATTGGTAAAAACGACCGTAAAAGTTGGTTTGTAGGGGGCTTGAGCAGGTTGTGTAAGCGAAAA
>JAHDEB010000193.1:0-7559 GCA_020629055.1 Chloroflexota bacterium | reverse complement strand
AAAGGCTCGATTAATGTTGGGGGACAGACGTTTCGTAGACTTGAATTAAAACATTCACCAGATCATCAACCTTAAACGGCTTGCTTAAGAAAAGGTCCATCCCCGCCTGTAGGCAAGAGTCACGATCTTGTTGCAAGATTCCGGCGGTAAGGGCAACGATTTTCGGCCGCTCATTTTGTGACAAACGGGCGTGGATCTCTTTTGTTGCATCGATACCATCCATTTCTGGCATGTGAACGTCCATTAAAATCAGATCGTACGGTTTGTTTAAGGCGGCATCTAATGCTTCTTTCCCATTTTGGGCCAAATCTACGTTGTACCCTAAACGTTCCAACGTCCGCATAGCGACTTTCTGGTTCACAATATTGTCTTCTGCCAGCAAGATGTTTAAGGGGTATAGCTTCGCGATTTCGTCCGTAATTTTCGGCTTACGCATGTGCTCGACCTCTGCTTTTACTTTTTGGGTAAACAAGGCTAACAATGAAGTCAGAAGCTGTGAAATTTTAATCGGCTTATAAAGGAACGTCGATATTCCAAGCTCTGTTGCTCGACGCTTAATGTCCTTATCTCCAACCGAGGTTAAAAGGACCACGGGGGGTAAATCGATGCCGAGATCATTGAGCTGTTTGATCATATCTAGCCCATTCATTTCTGGCATCTGATAATCTAAAATGATGACGTTAAACGGTGGATTAGCTTTAATCGCCATCATGCCTTCGGCCGCAGAGCTGGCTAAATAAGGGATCATTTCCCAACGTTTGCAGTAGTTTTTTAATAGTTCACGATTGGTCGTATTGTCATCGATGATGAGTGCTCGTTTGCAATTTAGATACTCGGGATCCATGCGTGCATAGTGGCCGGTGTCAGGGTCGGCCGGTTCCGCCTTAATCGTAAATGCAAAAGTCGATCCTTCTCCAAGGGTGCTTTCTACCCACATCGTACCACCCATAATTTCGGCCAAGCTTTTGCTAATGGCTAACCCTAGGCCGGTGCCACCATATTTACGCGTTGTCGAGCTATCTACCTGGCTGAACGATTTAAATAGGCGATTCATTCGATCTTTAGGGATGCCGATGCCGGTATCACTCACAGCGAACTGAATTAGATTGGGCCCTTCATCTTTTACCTGCGTAACATCAATGACAATTTCACCTTTCGAAGTGAACTTCACCGAATTGGAAAGCAGGTTAACCACGATCTGTCGCAAGCGAGTCACATCACCGTGAACCCACTCAGAAATAGAATCTTCGTATCTTAGAATCAGCTCAAGCCCTTTTTCATGCGCTTTTGGAGCGATTAAATCTAAAGCTTCTTCTAGGCTGCGTCGGAGATCAAAGCGTTGGTTTTCAATCTCAAGCTTGCCTGACTCAATTTTAGAAAAGTCCAAGATATCATTGATAATTGTCAGCAGTGACTCGCCACTGTTGCGAATCGTTTCTGCAAATCCTAGTTGCTCGTCGTTTAACTCAGAATCGATTAGCAGGCTGGTCATGCCGATAACGCCGTTCATGGGGGTGCGAATTTCATGACTCATATTGGCTAAGAAGTCGCTTTTCGCTTGTGCCGCTAATTCGGCCGCCTCTTTCGCCTCTTTCATCGCTGTTTCTGCCTCTTTCCAAGTAGTCATGTCTCGCACGATGCCGACAAGCAGGCGTGACCCATCCGGTAATGTTAACGCCTGCTTGTTGGTTTGGGTGTACATCTGGCTCCCATTTGGCAAAGTAGAGTACCCATCATTTTGCACTTTTCGGGTGCTGCTAAACGCCAACTCGTCAAAGTGCCGATAGAGATCTGCATCCTCTTTTGGGCGAATATCGTGATCTGTGTTGCCTACATAGTCTGTTTCTTCGCCACCGCGTAAGTTGACAAACGCCTCGTTGACGAGCGTGAACTTAAACGCTTCATTTTTTACAAACAAGGCATCGGGCAGTTGGTTGATGATCGCTTTAAAGTAATTCGATGTTTTTTCTAATTCTTCTTGCTGCTGATTGAGTTCGGTTACCCTGTTTTTATTTTCTTCCCACAGCCAGAAGTTTTCCAATGATTTGGAAAGCAGGGAGGCTATTTGATAAAACAGTCGCTCATTTTCGACCGTGTATGCATTTGCATTGAAAGAAAAAACGGTTAACGTGCCGATCATATCGCCTGAGAAATGGAGCGGGCCGGTCATGATCGAACGGACCCCTTCGTCGGCCGCCCTCTGTAGCTCTTGATAATCGGACATGCGCGTATCGTTGATGCGCAAGATGTCACCCGTCTGCAAAACCTTTTCTATCGGAGAGCCTTTAACAAGCCCATGATTTTCTTCGATTTCGCATTCCTCGTTTGTAGACAGCTGCTGTAGCGTCCATGTTTCTTTCGCTTCATCTAGCAGAAGAATTCTCATGTTTTCAGCAGGGATAATCTCGCTAATATATTCTTGGGTAGCCAAAAATGCATCTTCTCGATTGCGACTCTGGCTCAAAATAATTGAATATTCGCTTAACGTGTTTAGGCGATCCATCTGGAGGATTGAACGCTGTTTCTCTTTGGCTACTTTTTGCGCTTTTAAAAGTTTCTCTAGCAGGGTAGTTGCTGGTTGGATCAATGAGGAGAAGAGTGTTTGGGCGTTTTCATCTGGCTCGCTAACAACAGTTGATTCTAGGATTAGGCAGCCTAAGGGGGCGTCACCATCCTTTTGAAACAAAATAAAGTCTTGGCCGGCCGGCAGCTTTTTACCCCGTAAGATCGACTGAACTTTTGCATCCGCCTGTTTTGCGTCTATCCAATCATTATTATCCCCGTGGATGTGCACCAGTGAGAAGCTTGATCCCCCATTGTTGAGCAAGAAACAGCCACGTTCCGCTTGGGTATGCGCAACGGCTGCAGCGGTTAAAGGCTCGATAATATTCAGAACCGAATCAGCCTGTATCAGCTGATTCATTAAATCAATCAGAACAGATGAATCAATTTCAACCGGTTGTTTTTTGCTAGAATGTATCATTTAATAGTTGTTGGCTGGTGCCAAAGGCCAAGCCTGTCATAACTCAATCTCCAAGGGAATTTCAGTCGAGCGGGTCAAAACTGGACCCTGTCAGTTTGTCATTCAACAAATTCACCAAACGGTGAGACTTGAAAGGGCTGATACAGGTTTGGCGGCGCATCTATGAGTCTCGACAACTTGCATCCCATTAATGTAGAGTTTCTAAGGCAGATTTTCAATGACACCTTTGGCCCAAGGTTCCCGTTTTTAGTAGAAAACAAAGCGGTTAAATATCGAAGATAGAGGTGGAAAGTGACGATGGTTAAGGCTTTTATCATTATGGGTGTGTCAGGCTCGGGGAAATCTACGGTTGGAAGCCAGTTGGCCCAAGAGCTTGGCTGGCCATTTTTTGACGCAGATGACTATCATCCACCCGCCAATATCGCCAAAATGTCGGCCGGTACTCCCTTGAATGACGAGGATCGTGCCCCGTGGTTGGCGATTCTACGAGATCTGATCAATGTGCATATTCGCGCCTGTCGGCCGATCGTCTTGGCTTGCTCTGCATTAAAGCAAACCTATCGGGACCAGCTGCTTGACGGTAATCTAGGGACTGAGATTATTTACTTAGAAGGGAGTTATGAGCTAATTTGGGAACGGATGCAGGCGCGAGAGAATCACTACATGCAGCCGGAGATGCTGAAAAGCCAATTCGACACACTCGAACCCCCGTCAAACGGGCGAACGGTGCCGATCGAGCTGCCACTAGAAGCACAAATCAGTTTAATCAAAAAGAGCTTGTTATAACCTTCGAATACGCGATAGCGTTTGAGCAGAAAAACCGTGTTGCGTGGAATGTCAAAATTCAGCAGCTTTCGCCTTTTAACGTAAAACGCAACACGCTCAAATACTATGAAATACTTTGAAAAGCTAGAATTAATCAATGCCGATTTAGGCCGTCAATTCCCGGCCGGCAATAATCCATTTCAAATGATGACAAGGCTGTTAGAAGAAGCTGGGGAGCTAGCGGAGCAGGTTCATATTTTTGAAGGGAGTGGGGCAAAACCGGCGAAACATGGGAAGCCTGACCCGATCAAAATGGCAAAAGAGATACAAGACATCATCGGCTGCACTTTGCAAGTGGCTGAACACTACGGCATCATGCCGCAGGTAAAACAGGGGATAGAGCTAAGGTTTCAAAAACGGGTAGATGAAGGGAAATTCTCGGCCGAGGATTTAAAGTTGCTAAAGCCATAGTGCGGGGCACTCCCCCTGAACCAACGGTCAAAATGGTAGGTATTTCGTGGGGAGTGCCCCGCACTTCAGACGTTTACTTACTCAAAACGACCTAAGCGATAAGGCTTCAGCTGATCGATTTCGATCCCTTCAAGAATTTCTGAAGCAGCATAGTTGCCAACAAGTGGAGAAAGTGTGATGCCACTGTGCATGACGGCCAGATACACGTCTGCGGCATCTTTCACAAAGCCGATAATCGGGAGTCCGTCTGCTGGCAGCACGCGCCAGCCCAAGGTCACTTTTTCAACGGCCGCATCATCTAGCTGTGGCAAACTTTGGGATGCGTGATGTAGCAGACCCTCACCCGCTTCAAGCGAATGATCTGTCCCGCTACCCCCTTCAAAGCTAGCCCCGAGCACCACCCGGCCGTCTGGCTTTTGTTTCATGTGTCCGTGCGGTGATAAAACGATGCGGTTAATGAGGGCCGCTTGCGGTTTGGAATGCACCAGTACGCCGGGGGAATCCTGCATCGGCACGCTGACTCCGACCATGTTGGCCACTGTCGGGCTATGGTTGCCGCTAGCAATCACGATCAGGTCAGCTTCGATATCCCCCAAAGACGTTTTGATGAGACTTGGCCCATCTTGAGATCTCTCAATCTCTGTGACTTCACAGCCGGTGTACAGCTTGGCATTATGTTGCTGAGCTTGGTTGAGTAATACTTGCGTAGCTAAAACCGGATCAACATGCCCTTCGATATCTGTGTAAATGGCGGTTTTAAAACCGGCCGCTTTTAGGTTAGGTTCAAGCTGTTCAAATTCATCCGCTGATATTTGGCGCAGTGGATATCCCCACCCCTGATGATTCTGTGATTCTCGGTTGATTTCGGCCGCAGCTTCACCATCGGCCGACCACTCTAAACTGCCACCCCAGATCACCTGAAGCTCCCCGTTTAATTCCAATTCAAGCTGCTTCCAGGCATGAACCCCCGCTAAATTTAGCTCGTAGTAATGAAACGGCTTTTTACCCCGCGACGCATTGATCCACGCGAACGAATCGGCCGTGGCCCCTTGCCCCGGTGTCCCTTTTTCAAGGATGGTGACTTTTCCGCCAGCCTTCGCCAAATGATAGCCGATCGATGCCCCCATGATACCGGCACCGATAATTACAATCTGTTTCTCTTTTTCTGTCATTAATCGTTTAGTCTTTCGGTTTGATTTGATATTGAATAATTTCTGGAATTAAGGATTCAGGATATCCGGCCGCATGATACCCAGTGATCATGCCGGAAAAGGTTGGGGCGGAAAACGGCCAAGGGTCGATTTCGATAACCCGGTCGGATTGAAGGTTGTAGGTGAGTTTTGTTTTCTTGTCGCTGTCGACTTTTGCATATACCTGAGATATGTAGGTCGTGGGGGCTTCAAATGCGAAATCAAACGCAAGACTGTCACAGAATCGGGTAATCGTATCGGCCCATTCAAACTGCGCTCGAGAATAGGGAGTTTCAGAAATATGATCAGCTATTTTTGATTCAAACCGCTCCGATAAAATATTTAATTGAGGAGATTGAGGATTGGAAATAAGCCGCTTCATATGTATTTTTGCAATCGCTGCAATTGTAGGATTGCTAAATTCAAGCGCTACTCCCCGTTTCATAACCGCAAGCCAGTCAGACTCACTAACTTCGCCAAGCGGCAGATTATCTATCGTTCCATATTGCCAATCATGTAATGCAACCCCAGCAACAAAATCCTCAAAGTTAATCTCAGGCCGGTCAAAGTGATCATTCCCCCACATCGATGCGATTTTTGCGGACACACGTGCATGCTCAAATTGAGGGATAATCATCGGCCGAATTTTAGATTTAAACATGGTAATGAATCTCCTTCGGTACCTCTCCGCTATTTGACACCCATCAATAGTCCCGCATAATTTTCAAATAGACAAACCCTAGACAGATTCAGGGCCGGTGCAATCAAGTCGCTAAACCGATTTGTCCAGCCTGAGAAGGACTTTTTATGACATTAAAAACGATAACTTTGCCTACAAAACCTATTCCGGTTATAGCAGAGACCGACGTGCTCGTGGTCGGCAGTGGCCCTGGGGGGTTAGCGGCCGCCATTAGCTGCGCCCGCGCTGGTGTTGAAACAATGCTCATTGACCGATACGGCTGCTTTGGTGGTAACTTGACCCACGTTGGGGTTGAGGGGATCGCTTGGTATCGGCACGAAGAAACGGTTGATGTAGAAGGGATCGGTATTGAGTTCGAAACGAGGGCGAAAGCACACGATGCTGCTTACCCAGAGCCGCAGTCAACCAGCCACGCCATCAATACAGAGATGTTTAAAATATTAGCGGATCAATGGGTTGAGGAAGCGGGTATTAAACCCCTACTCCACAGCTATGCGGTTGATGTCATTGTTGAAGATGATCGGGTTATAGGGATCGTCGTTGAATCAAAATCGGGCCGGGGGGCGATTTTAGCCAAGCGGGTCATCGATGGCACCGGCGACGCTGATTTGGTCCGCATGGTGGGGGCACCCAGCTATAAAAACCCAAAAGAAGAAATGCTCTCTGTTACCGTCATGTTTTCAGCATCTGGCGTAGATAAAGGGAAATTCCTCAACTTTGTCAAAGAAAATCCGACCAAATACAAAGATTGGGGGAAAAACTGGGATATGGAGACGACGGGGAAAGAGGATGAACTGTTTAGCCCATATCTTGAAGAGCCATTTGACAAAGCACGGGCGGCTGGGATTATTCCGGCCGGGATGAAAAGCATCGGTGGCACGTGGAGCGGGATCACTGACCATGGTGAAGCGACTTATCTAAACATGGTGCATATGTTGAATTACGATGGTACCGATGTTTGGGATTTGACCCATGCGGAAATGGAAGGGCGGCGGCAGGCGATGCTGACCCTCAAAGCTTTAAATCATTTCGCCCCCGGATTCGACGTCGCCCAACTGCGGAATTTTGGAATGACCGTTGGGATTCGCGATACGCGCAAAATCATCGGCCGGTACAATTTAACTGAAAACGATGTGCGTAATCAGGCCCGCTTTGACGATGCGATCGGAATATTCCCGGAGTTTATCGATGGGTATGGGGTGCTGATTTTGCCGACAACCGGCCGTTATTTTCACATGCCGTATGGTGCGTTGGTGCCGCAAGGAATCGATAATTTGCTTGTGGCCGGCCGTTCAATCGGCGGTGACAAAATCAGCCATGCATCGGTGCGTAACATGATGGCGTGTACCGTGGCTGGGCAAGGGGCTGGCGTTGCGGCCGCCGTATCGCTCAAGACCGGCAAAACCACGGCCGAGGTATCGATTGCTGATGTTCAGGCTGAACTCAAACG
>JAHDEB010000192.1 GCA_020629055.1 Chloroflexota bacterium | reverse complement strand
GGGAGGCCCCCGGTCAGGGTGCATATGGTTTGAATGGCTGCGATAGCAATTTCGTCAAACTCAAGTTGGCTGTTTAATCGTTTGGCTCTGTCGATAAAAAGCTGCACATCACTGCCCAATTCTATCGCCGGCAGATCCGATGTTTCGGCTGAGGTGAGAAGAGTTGGGACCGCAATGACTCGCTCACCCAACTGGTTGAGCTGGACGCGAGAGGTGACCAATATGGTGACCTCTGCTGCGGCATGCAGAAGCGTGGTAAAAAAATCGGCGCCTTCAATGAGGTGTTCGAAGTTATCGTAGATGAGCAGCAGTTCTTTTCGGCCGAGCGCTTCGATCAGTTGAAAAAAAGGAGGGATATCGCCATTGCTGGGGACACCCAGGCTGATTAAGGTTTTTGTGGCCAGCAGATCAGAGATTTGCTGTGTCAGACCGTCCGCTTCGTCGTTTTCAAGGTCGATATCGACCTTGCGTAATGGGATATAAACCACCCCGTCTTTAAACTCTGACGCGATTTGGTTGCCAATTGCCAGAGCGAGCTGAGTTTTACCGATTCCTCCCATCCCGGTTAATGAAATAAGCCGATTGTCAGCCGAAACAATCTCCTTTTCTAGCTGAGCGATGAGCCGTTCGCGGCCGAAGAGCTTGACGACGACACTGGGTAGCGATGAGGGCGGGGTAAAAGGGTGATCGTTTTGAATGTTTTTCTGACGATTGATTTGAGCCGGTTTGTCTTGGAGCAATTTGAAGTCAGCTTCGGTCACACGTCTTTCTATCGGGACCAAGACAGGGTTGTACAGTTCTTGATAGTAAGTGGTGATCGGCCGACCGGGTGTTGCATTCAGCTCTTTAGATAGTTTTTCCTGAAACGTTTGGAAATGTAGGATCGCCTGTTCTTTTTGTCCATGATCGACCAAAAGCTTGATCAAGGCCATATGGGCATCTTCATTAAGAGGGTCGATGCGTAAAAACTCATTTACAAAGCGTATTGACTCTTCGATATTTGTATGCTGATAGGCATGACGCAAGAGTCGAGTCAATGTGTCAACAGCCTGATGCTTAAACAGCTCTCGCTCTTTAACCAGCCATCCCATAAATTCTTCATGGTCTTTTAGATAGAAATCTTCAATGAACGCCCCTCTGTATAAAGCGACCGATTGCTCGAGTAGGTTTCGCACCGTTTTTTTGAGCGCTTTCTCGTTTTGCCAAACTTGGTTGGCGAAATTGATATTTTCTTGAAATTGACTTAGATCAAGCCACACGTGCTCTGATTTAAATTTAATCGATTGATCTTGAATGTCTAAGCATTTTTTGATGGGATCTGGATAGCGATAAAGAAGAGCACTTAGACTCTGTAATCCTTTGACAGCTTCTACATTAGGCCAAAATAGTGAAACGAGTTCTCTGCGGTTTATGATCCGGTTTTGAACCACTAAATAGACGAAAATCCCTAAAGATTTTCGCTTCAACCGATAGGTCTTATCTTCATGCTTAACTGAACTGATACCGAATAGGTAAATGTGGATTAGTTTTCTTTGCTTCATGATGAATATGACCGTATCCGCACTTGCAACAATAATTCGTAAATCAAAAGAGATAGACGAGGTGCTCTGATAAAGGGTAATCCTTGTCCAAATGGACCTTTCAGCCTACTGATAAAGTCTGCAACCATCTCAAGCTTTGATTTTACTGTCGTCAGTACCTTCATCGAGAAAATCACTGAGAGGGTGTCCGTATACATTTTCTTCTATCAGCAGTTGAAGGATTTCGTCATGCGTTTGAGGCAGCTGCTCGGCCGGGAGCGGCTCAATCGTCTGTCCTGTCTGGCTTTCAAAAAATTGAACCAACCGGCCGTAAGCAACTTCAAACTCATCAAGCATCGTCTGCTGTGGCAAACAGAGTAATAATTTGGTGGCCAGCTTAACTTGATTGATTTTCAGAAAATAATAGGAAGCCAAAATCATGATAAACGGCAACAAGCCTAAAAGGGTTGGGCGAGATCGCAACAAAGAAAGTTTGGAAAGCAATTGATGGAACGCACTTTCACCATCGAATTGTTGATTAATCAGAACGAGCCCAGTTGCTTTAGCCATCAGTCCACTTGCTTCTGCCCAAATACGTTCAGAAGACTCATCTTCTTTTGTCAGTTGGAGCCACCAGATCCAATTTTGAGCATCATTTATAATCCCATTTAGGTGTTGATGGTCTGGCTCTCCGTTTAGGGCTAGCTCGATCTGTATCAAAATAGATGATCGATAAAAAACGGTGACGGAATAAAAATTTCCAGCTAATCGAATTTGCTGTTCAACCTTCCTCAGGGTTTCCAGGGCTTCGCCTGCCAGGTTCAATCCGAGTAGATATTTAGATTTTGCGACACTGCCAAATCTATAAATCAGTAGATTTGTGTTGCTTTCAATATCAATGTGTTTGTCGATGATGTTGATCGCCTCAGCAAAGTGACCATGGCCTCCTTTTATCTGGGCCAGCAACATGTAATGGGGTGCACGTGCTGGTAAATATTCCTCATCAGCCAGAAGCCTAATCGCGAGGTATGCTTCATGGGTCGCTTTTTCAAACTGTTTTGTCACTCTGTAGTAGTGGGCAAATTCCAATTTAAGCGAGGCCAGATCCCATGAGTCTGTAACAAGCTGGGCTTTTTCTAAGGCGAGCTGAAAAAAAGGATCGCTTAGATCTTTTCTTCTTTGTAACAAATGATAGGTGGCTAGCCTCATGTAGGTGGCAGCATGTGTGCGATAAAAATCGGTGTCTTTGAGTAGATCGAGAGACTGAATTAATATCTGTTGCACAGAGCTGTTTCTACCGAGATACATTAACGTATGGGTAAAATGAAAGGTGATTTGGGTGAATGCATCGGTGTATTCGGCCGGTGAATGATCGATGTGCTTGGCATGATCTGGCATCTGTTTTGCCAATTGCGCATACGATTGTTCAAGCATCTGCTCCAGTGGCCCAAAACCGTCTGTCAGTTTATATAGCTTTGACAAAGCATCGCTCCCTTGTGCAAGCTGGGCATAATGTCGGTCTTCTACCCCCCATCTCCAAGCCTGAAAAATATCATCTTTGATACGCTCAACATAGGCAAGTAGGGGGTAATCCATTTTTTTAGATAGGGTGTGGTCGGCTTCCCATTCAGCCAACATGGTTAAAAAATAGCTTGCGAAGTTCGCCCTAATTTTGTCAATCCCGAACTTAGCCCCTTTTTCTTGTTTATCCTGAACCAGTTGAGAGACGAGCGGGTGGAGGTTGTACCAGCCGGACTGTATTTGATTAATGAGTGTACGGTCTGATAATGAAATTAAAGTCGAAATGGAGCCTTCAGAAATGGAGAGGGCCGCTTTTCGGCTAAACTCATTTTTAAAAAGAGACAGGACATGCAGCATCTGTTGCTCATCATGGGTGAGGAGATTCCATGATCGTTCAAGTGTAGATTTAACGGAACGATGGGGGGCATCTAGGGGGACGGCCGTATTTTCTAGAAACGTATACCTCTGATGAATTTCGTCAACGATTTCAGCTAGGGAGTAGTGCATGACCCAACTGGCCGCCTGCTCAATGGCTAACGGGAGGCCACCAGTTAAGGTGCAAATCGTTTGGATGGCGGAGAGGTCGACTTCACCATACTCAAGTTGGCCGTTTAGCCGTTTAGCTCTGTCGATAAAAAGCTGCACTCCGCTTCCAAGCTCTAATTCGTGATGTGTCCCGTCTTCGGCCGTCGCCATTAATGGAGGGACTAATACAATGCGCTCTCCTGGCTGATTAAGCCGGATGCGCGAAGTGACTAAGATGGTGACTTCGGCCGCTGCATGGAGTAGTGTCGTAAAAAAAGAAGCCCCTTCGATGAGATGCTCAAAATTGTCATAGATGAGTAGAAACTCCCGTCGGCCGAGCGCTTCAATGAGCTGAAAAAATGGAGGGATGTCTGAATTGACAGGAATATTAAGGCTATTTAGCGTTTGAACGGCTAGTTGATCCGAGATTTGCTTGGCACGGTCTTCCTTGCTATCTGGTGCATCTTTTAAATCGACACTTCGTAATTGGACATAGACGGCACCATCCTTGAACTCTGAGACGATACGGTTACCAACTGCTAGGGCCAGCTGAGTTTTACCGATTCCCCCCATGCCTGTGAGGGTAATGAGTCGATTATCAGCAGATACAATTTCCTTTTCTAACTGAGCGATGAGCCGCTGGCGGCCGAAAAGCTTGACGACGACGCTAGGAAGCGATGAAGGGGGGGGGAATGGATGATGGGTTTGAACAGTTTTCTGACGATCGATTTGAATCGGTTTGTCATGGAGCAACTTGAAATCAGCTTCGGCTACACGTCTTTCTTTAGGAACCAAGACCGGGTTATACAGCTCTTGATAGTACGTGGTAATTTGGCGGCCGGGTGTTGCATTCAGCTCTTTAGATAGTTTTTCTTGGAATGTTTGGAAATGTAGGATCGCCTGATCTTTTTGTCCATCATCGACCAAAAGCTTGATCAAGGCCATATGGGCATCTTCATCAAAGGGGGCGATGCGTAAAAGGTTATGTGTCAGCCGTATCGACTCTGTGATATTTGCATGCTGGTAGGCATAGCGCAAGAGTCGCGTCAAAGTGTCAGCGGCTTGTTGTTTAAACAGCTCTCGTTCTTTAACCAGCCAGCCCATAAATTCGTCATGGTCTTTTAGATAGAAATCCTCAACTAATGCCCCTGTGTATAAATCGACCGATTGCTCGAGTAGGTTCCGCACCGTTTTTTTGAGCGCTTTCTCGTTTTGCCAAACTTGGTTGGCGAAATTGATATTTTCTCGAAATTGAATGAGGTCAAGCCACACGTGCTCTGGCTTAAATTTTAGCGATTGATCCTGAATGTTTAAGCATTTTTTGATGGGATCAGGATAGCGATAAAGAAGAGCGCTTAGACTCTGTAATCCTTTGACAGTTTCTACATTTGGCCAAAAGAGTGAGGTGAGCTCCCTGCGGCCGACGGGCCGATTTTGTACCACTAAATAGACGAAGATTCCAAGAGATTTCCGCTTAAGCTCATAGCGCTTGTTATCGACTTGAATAATGCTTTCGCCAAAGAGATAGATGTGGATTAATTTGCTTTGCTTCACTTTTTTATCGCGTCAATTTTGTTGCTGGTCCTAGCATTATCGTGGTTCGAATTATAGGTTTTTTGGCGGCCGACGCAGATCCTAAAACGGGTTGATTTTCGAATTGGTGACCATTGTTGCAGGTTTCGTCATAGCTGGGTGGGTAAACGTCAGAGTCATGGTCTGAATCCGTCATTGCCTTATGCTAACTTATGCGCAGTTGGGGATAAATAGAGAAAAGGTTTGCAGTCTAACAGTACTAAAAAGTCGATAGGGGAAAAGCTTGATTTTTTAGATGCAGAACTTTTGTGAACAACCAGATTTGTCGGGGTAAATTATGCGGAAGAATTATTTTTATATCATAGCGATTATTTTTATGTCTTCGATCAGTCTACTCGTAGGACTCGGCCGACCGGTTGCCTATGCAGACAATAATTTAGCCTCTTTGAGAACTGAGAAAGTTGAATTGAAAAATACCACGACAGCTGATCACAATCTGCCAAATTCACGCCCATCTGTAAATACACGAACGTGTGAACGCTTGCCAGGAAACTTGGTGGTCAACGGAGATTTTAATCTTGGAAACACAGGATTTCGCTCAGACTACATCTACAATCCAGCGCCAACAATAGATGAATTTAGATATACGGTTTTACATGAGAGCGAGGTAGACGGGTGGAATACAGCAGGAACATGGAGCGTACCAGCGGGATCCGGCATGGTATTTATCGCCAATGGGGGGCCGAATCCTAGTGATACGGTCTGGAGCCAAACAATTCCGGTCAAACCCAATACTGAATATGAATTCGAGGCGAAATTAACTTCAGCCTATGTCAATTCGTTTGGTTCGAGTAATCCTGTATTAACCTTTTATGCAAATGGTGCCAGTCTGGGCACCACAATAACCGGTTTCCCCTGGGCATGGTCAACCGTTTCCGCCACATTTACAACCGGGGATCAAACAACGATTGAAGTTCTCTTAAGGAATTCGAATACTGTGGCAAACGGAAATGACATGGGGCTGGATGACATCATTATCAATGAATATCGATGTGAGCTACCGCCAGAATGTGGCGATGAGGATATAGATACCGATGGAGACAGGGTGTTAGACAGCATCGATTTAGACAATGACAACGACGGTATTTTAGATCAGGTCGAGGGGTTTGAAGATACCGATGGGGATGGCATCCATAACGCCTGTGAGCTAGACAGCGACAATGACGGGATCAGCGACTTAGTTGAAAGTGGGGCATCTGCAGACAACATTGCGGCCGATAGCAACCGAGACGGCACCATTTCAATCACAGAAGCGGCTATCGCCAATGGGGGAGAACCCGATCGAGATGTTGATGGGTTGATGGATATTTTTGATGAAGCCCCAAGAAACGTTGATGCTGATGCATCGGCCGGGACTTCGCCGGTGAACAATGATAGGGAAGACGAAGCAGATTATTTAGACTTAGACAGCGACAATGACGGGATCCCTGATGCGGTCGAGGCCCAGCCAACCGCCGGATATGCGGCCGACTTTGGCACAGACAACGATGTTACAGATGACGATTCTGATGGGGACGGTGTGATCGACATTTATGACGCACGTGACGGTACGTTTGGCGGCAGCTTTAACGAACCACAAAACACCGATGGGGTCGATGAGCCCGATTATCTGGATACAGATAGTGACAATGACACAAAACCTGACTCAGACGAACATGGCTTAGGAGCGGAAAGTGGCGGCCCGGCCAACCCAACTTACCCTGACCCAAACGGCCGGATAGACGACCCGCAAACAACGCTGATTAACGAAAGTGGTGATACCTCAGAAGTAGCTTACCGGGAACTTTGGATTCCACCCACCATCGACCCAGATGATAAAGATGGAGATGGAATCCCAAATGCAATCGATATCGACGATGACAATGATGGGATTATTGATCGTGAAGAAAATATCGAAATTGATGGGCGAGTTCGGGCGTTTGAAGAAGCTAACTACGGCCGGGTAAATGGGATGGGGAGTGACGCTCATTTGCGGCCAAGCGCCATAAACAATTGTCCTTCGAATCAAGTCGGTGTGGCTCTCTACGGCGGTTCTGTGACCAACGGGATCGTTGGCCCCAACTCAGTCGATTCAGTTAATAACGGCATCTGTGTTCAGGTTGTGGCTGCAAATGAATGGGCACGTATGAGTGTGGCAGAGTTTCAAACCTTTGATGTTTTATGGATTGGGAATGATGATTTTTCTTCGATTGGTGGTGCGGCCGCCTTTAACCTAGCGGTTGCATCTCGCCCAGTTTGGGAACAGGCGATCGACCCAGGCAACGTGATGATTGCCGGAGGGGACTATGATTATCACTATTACCGGAACGGTGGAGGACAAGCTCGGGCCATTACCGATGCGATGATCAAAGAAAGTGCAGACGGCCCTGCCCCAGGATTAATTCTTCAAGCTGGATCTTATGGGACGACGGGCAACCAGTGGTATCAGAACCTGGGTGGGACCTTTGAAGGATTAGCACACGCAGGTGTAGGGCATTCTAACCCTGGTCCAACTGATGTGACCTCGCACGAATTTAATACGAAATATGGATGGGATTATAGATCCTATGCGTTCGGTCAAAGCTGTCATGGTGGGATTTATATCGTTCCAGGAAGCCCCGTCGAGCAATATAACCTGCAGGTCATGTTTTACTATCCTGGTGGAACAGTCCCCTGTTTCATGATGTCTGACGAACGCTTCCCGCCTTTCTTCCCCACCCGTGATACAGACAATGACAACATTCCCGACGCATGCGACCTGGACAGTGACAACGACGGAATTAGCGACCTGATCGAAAGTGGGGCTACAGCAGAGCAAATCAGAGCAGACCTGAATAAAGATGGGACAGTTAGCCCGTTAGAGGTTCAGATTGCGACCGGTGGAATCGCCGATGCCGATTCAGATGGGCTTATGGACATTTTTGACTCAGATATTACCGATCCGAGTCATCTCACCTCAGTAGGGACCCTACCGGTCAACAATGACAGAGACAATCGTCATGACTATATCGATCTGGATAGTGATGCGGATGGAATTCCAGACGTTATTGAAGGGAAGCCTACCAAGAACTTTGGCCCTACCTACGGCAACGACGGAGACGTGCGGGACGATGATGCTGATACCGATGGTGCCATTTGGGTATTTGATGCCAATGATTTAACTACCGGTACTTTTGGTGGCACATTCCCACTGCCAGAAGATACCGATGAAGATGGCACGCCTGACTATCTTGACCTTGATAGTGACAACGACTTTGCGCTTGATATCCAAGAAAGCGGACTATTTTTAAGTGGAGTCGATAATTTTGCTGATGGGCTCGATGACCTTGTGAACCCAACTGAGGATTACCGTGACACCGATGGTATTGTTGATTTGCCTTGGCGTGACCTGGCTGACGAAGACAACAATGCGGAAACTGATATCGATGGAGACGTTGATTTCCGTGAATTTAACCCGGACATTGATCGGGGGGATGCCCCCTTTGGTTATGGGGATGCATCAAATTCAATTTCAGAGTTTGTGGAACTTTGGATGGGAACCGCAAATCAACCCCCAGATGTTGATGAGATCCCATTTGTATTTGGGAAGGATGCCTTGGCCGATGACTTGACAGACACCGGCAGCCCTGATGATGAGGCTGGGGTAACGTGGAACCAGACAGAAGATCCTTTTTACGATACAGGGATCGTCTTTTACCCCAAGAGCCCGTTGGGATATGGCACGCATGACGGCATCTATAATTTTGATGTAGAGGTGTATAACAACTTTGTTGAATATGCCTTCCTTGATGTATGGATAGACTTTGACGGGAATCAGAATTTTGACCCTTATGAGTTGATTCAGAGTCAAGTAATCCCTCGTCGAACTGATAGCCAAACCTTGAGCAACCTCGAGCTTGTGGTGCCGGAAAATGCCGCCTGCGGCCGGACATATGCCCGCTTTCGCATCTCGGATCAATCGTCAAGCGCCCCAATTGACTATGGAGGATGGGGAGAAGTAGAAGATCATGCGATTACCATCGACTGCCGGACCGATTTAGAGCCGACTTTAGAGTTTGAGCCAAACGTAGCAGGTGTCAACGATATCAATTTTGACGCTACAACTCGAACCTATACGGGTGAGTGGGAACTGTCTCATGAGATAGCTGTGCGAGCATTTGTGCAAAATAACGGCCCTCAAGCCGCTAGAGAGATGACGCTAACGGTGCAGCTGCCGATAGAGATGGATGATGTTGTGCATGCACCAACCGGCAAATGGTCGTGTGTGGTTGATGATGTCACTTTAATCGCCGTTTGCAATAGCTTTGGCCTAGCGGATGGGAACAGTGAGCAGACGATTAATTTCACCGGCCGGATTCCAGGTACCTTTTCCCCAGATGCGGTCATTGGCTTCGCCGAAGTCGAGCATGGGGGTGGGGATCAGATCCCAGAGAATAATCGAGTTGACTACGATATTAATGTGATTAAAGAGTGGCGCGGTACGGAAGTGGTCGAGCCATTTATCTATGCTCAATTCTCTGAAGTGCTTGATCTGACGAACCCTGACATACTTGACCGAGATATCGACAGTGGTGATCGCCTGGCGACGCCGATTCAGGTCCCCGTTTACTATGGGGCGGCGGTTGAAAAAGTGGGGGATCCGATCTTACGCACCCGCTGGTGTGAAAACGACCCTTCGTATGTTGGTTGTGATGAAGCCACCGATTTTCTGTTGGGGACAATCGCCGTTGAATCTCACACAACCATCAGTGTGACGCAGATGTTGCGTACGTCGACAGGGTTGTTTGTGCCTGGCTTTGCGTCTAACAATTTAGTTTCAGCACCCATTACGACGATGGCAGCCAGAGATGACAGTGGTAATGCGACTGAACGGTATGCTGAAGACGCATTGACCGATTGTCAGGAATGGATCGGCTACCTAGGTGGGAAATGTGTGGCTAAGCAAGATACGCTCGATGGTTTAGCCTTATCTCCAGCTGAACGAGCATTCTACGACTGGGATATTCTGAATTTGACTCCGGTTGTGTTTAAAACGTCGGGCGGCCGGGCGATCGAGTGTGACAATGGTGATGGTGAATGTGTGTATATCGATGATGCTTCGCCTGGCGTTTATCAAGTTGAAGGGTCTGTGAACTATCAGGTTGTGTTTCATGATCCGATCGAGCAAAGGTTAGGGGTATCCACACATCGAGAAAGACGAGATATGGCGATCAGCTTCTACCTTCAGGTATTTGCACCGTTTGTAGAACCGGAAAAGTAGCAGGCGGGCAGCGTTTAAATTGCCCAGCGAGGTTAGTGTCTCCGCTTGGGTCAAACTTCATACTGATTTTTTGGAGATTGTCGGTTTGAAGCAGGGGGGGGAGCCTACTTAAATATTATTTGCACCCACATGATGGTGCCCGTAACTGAGGATTAACGGTAATTGGTCAGTCCATTTCTCAATGCAACAAATGGTGATCGATTATGATTAATGTAGATAAAATGACATACCAAGTATTTTCAACCAGACCCTATTCGCAAAGGGTCGGAAAAGTTTTATTAAATGGACAAGTGTTTGATGCCCAAGGGGTGATGGTAGGAAAGGTTTATCTTGATGGGAAGATACAATCGGGCAATGGGGAATTCTTAGGCCGCGCCATTCGAAGTGGCTCTTTTGCCGGTCATTCCGGTGCATCAAATTATCGAATGGATTTAAATGGGAATATATTTCATCACAACAATCAAATCGGAATTGTGAAAGAAATGGAGAGGGGGATTCCACAAATCTTCGTGCAGTGGGCTGCTTGTTTGTTGTTACTGGGTAAGGAGCCTGATCAAGTGAAGCAACCTGAACAGTTTGAGTTTAAGCAACCGGAGCCTTCAATTATGGATACTCAGGTTTCTTTACCGGCCGACATCGTAGCAATGGTGCGGCGAGCACAAAAAGAGGCGATGCGAAGGCGAAGAATTTAGCACTGCAGTTGGAAATGATCGTTAAACTGCATTTCTACGCTTTTATTTTAATTGATACCCTTTAGCTGATACTTGTTTATATTTAGATTTATCGGTTTTTATGGATAAAGCTGCACTGAACCACTTTTTTATAATGGAACTTTCCCCATCCTTTGATTGAGGTGAAGGGGCTAATCCCTCAAAATTTTCAATTTTGTTGGTACGTCCCAATAATTGACCCTTGCTATCTGTTATTTCTCCGTTCATTTTAAACCTACCTACTTTTTTCCTTGATTGTCTGAAGCGCCCCAACTGGGCACAACGTGTCAACTCCGCTACGGCCCTGCCCCCTCAAACAATGTAGTCACTACAAGTGGATAAATAGCCAAAGACCCCTCAGGATTAGGTTGGGACTGAGGGGAATCTGTGACGTTTGTACCCTTATAATGATCACAACTTTTAGTAAAAGCCTCTTGCCTGTAAAGTGCATAACAATCGTAATCCAAAAAAGATACCCCCTAACGTGCTGGCAGAATCTCGAGAAATAGAAAATTGATGATTGATTCAAGAAGGTTCAAATCACAGAACAACAAAAAAGCCGCTTTAGCATCACGATTCTAAAGCGGCTTTTTTATGTGGGCTATTCGTTAAGGGGCTAGAAGGCTGTCTTTTTGGGTCTGCCCCCTTTCTTTGGCATTTCTGCAACAGACATGTCTAGGGTCGGAATTTCATCTAGCTCCAGTTTGTTTATTTGCTCTACCAATCCCACTCTCATGAGATCTGCAAAACTTTTACCTTGCCTTTTCTCAGCAGGAATAGATTTAAACACTTGTATCCAGTGATATAACTGTGGGGATACTCTGATTTGAACCTTTTTGCTAGATATCGATTCTGATAAGTTAGAGTCAGACATTATATTTTATATTTTTCTTGCATCTGTTTGGTGATGGCCCAATAGCCATCCCCTTTTGCTTTGTCTAGCCGATTTTGTTCTGCTGGCGTCATCGCCTGATACATTCGCGAAAACCGTTTATCATCGGCCGTCATCATGAACTCAGGGTCACCCAGGAAGAAAGAAAGCCGCAGCCATCCGATTCGGAATCGAGCTTGCCACTTTATTCTCCACAATTGAACATAGGCTTTCAAAAGCTTCATTTGAACCATTATTGAACTTACTCCAGATAATTACTAGAAGCAGCAAATCGCTAGAACAAAGCGAGTCAACGGCTGACCGCCATCTCACTTCATTCTAGCGATTCTACTACTTACTTAGCGAATAAAAAAACTAAACA
>JAHDEB010000191.1 GCA_020629055.1 Chloroflexota bacterium | reverse complement strand
ACGACGATGATGTCACCAATGACCAAGATGATAACGACCAAGACGACTCTGACTTTGAAAACATCGACTTGGCCGAATATGACCTAGCACTGATCAAACGGATCGTAACCGCTGGCCCTTACGCCATCGGCCAACAGATTACCTATCAGATTAGTGTTATGAACCAAGGGGCGGTTAACAGTGGTGACTATGAAGTGACTGACGTTTTACCTGCCGAGCTTGGTTTTGTTTCTGCTAGTCCCGCTGCAACCAGCGCACCAGCAGTTGGTGAAAGTGGTTCAGTTGTTTGGAATGCGACCAATCTAGCCCCAGGCGAGATCGCAAACTTTACCCTTGTCGCCACCATCGACTCCGCACCAGCGGCTGGTGGTCCGATTAAAAACATCGCTGACATCACTGCAGATAGTGGTGAGGACGATGACTCAGATCCTACTGACGACAGTGGTAACTCTGATACAATTAACGACGACGACGTTACCAATGACAAAGACGACAACGACCAAGATGACTCTGACTTTGAAGAGATCTCATTACCAACCTATGACCTAGCGTTAATCAAACAGATTGTCACCGCTGGGCCGTATGAAGTAGGGCAAGAGTTGACCTACCGCATTACGGTCATGAACCAAGGTGACACAAACAGTGGTGACTTCACTGTGGCCGATGCTCTACCGGCCGAACTCACCTTTGTTTCTGCAGACCCAGCCCCAACAAGCAATCCGGCCGTGGGTGACAGCGGCACCGTAACGTGGAGTGGCACAAACTTAGCTCCAGGTGAAATGGCTTCGTATTTAATAACTGTGTTAATCACTTCGGATGCAGATGGTGGCCCCATCAAAAATGTGGCTGATATCACATCTGACAGTGGCGAAGACAAAGACTCTGATCCGAACGACGACAGCGGTAACGCAGACACATTTAATGACGATGACGTCACCAACGATCAAGATGACAATGATCAAGACGATTCTGACTTCGAAGAAATTGTTGTTTTACCAGAACCAACGGCCGTTGAGCTAGAGTATTTCGCAGGCAGCCAAACCGGAGAGCTAGAGGCAACCCTTCGTTGGGAAACCGCCTCCGAAGTTGACAATTTCGGCTTCCGATTGTACCGATCTGATGACGGTCAACTGGGCAATGCGGAACCGGTGACCTTTATTCAATCATCTATCAGCAATGGTGCTGCCCCCGGTGCTTCGTACAGTTTCGTGGATCAAGTGCCTGGTCCTGGAACATACACGTACTGGCTTGTCGACGTCGAAACATCTGGGTTAGTAACAATTCATGCCCCTGTGACAGTTCACATAAGCAAAGGTTGGCAAATATTCCTCCCCATGCTTATTCAGAAATAAAAGCCCTTATCTCGCCCCAGCTTTCAGATTTTTATCCAGGGTTGGGGCGGGAAAAGGTGTGGAAACAACATGTTCCACCAATCATCATTGCTTGTTCGGCAGAAGTTATGGACCAGACAGCAATTTCGCTTTACTGAGTAAAATTTATGATACAAAAAAGACATTTCACCCAACTGGCAACATTGCTAACCGTATTACTCTTATTTGGTTTTATATTGGCCAATGGGCAAATGCCGGTTGTTTACGCAGGTATTACCCCAACACCCACGGCTGTTCCTGTCGAACCGACAAGCACGCCGGTTCCACCCACGGCCGTACCCGCAACAGCTACGCCGATACCACCAACCGCTGTACCGGCCACCAACACACCCGCTCCTCAAGAGCCACAACCAACCCAACCATCAAGTGGTGCCGTTAATACACCGGTCCCAACCCCTGTTTTGCCTCAAGAAATTCCAGAATTAGGATATGGACCTTCTTTCGCAACACTATTTTCAATCGCTGCATTGTTCTTAATTCTTGTTGGTGCGGCTGTTTACACCCTCATCAGCCGGATCTTTTTCGATAAAAGCAAATAACGCCCTTTAGCAACGTGAGCGAAAACGGTGTCTCACTGAAAGCTCACGTTGCCACCCAGCTGACGGTTTAACAGTAGGACTTTCGCCTCCTTCGACAGGCTCAGGAAGCAAAAGTCCCAAATCCTCAGCACATAGCAGTATCTGGGTAATTGGCTGATCGATACGATGAAATCACCTTTTCTAAAAATACTGCTGGTTTTTGTCGGCTTAGCCGGGTTTAGCGGTCTATTCTCCAATGCTGATAGTCGTGACACAGCCAGCAACCAGCCAATACCGGCAGTTACCCATACTGAGATCCCACTACCTACCCCCACAATGGCGACGCTTGCCGATGCAGAAGTCGCCATCACCCAGCCTAGCAATCAAGCAGAACCAAAAACAAGTCCAAGCCCAATACCTACAGCACCATTAGAAACGAAGTCGGTTGATGATACAGTTGCGGCCGGTCTAACCGAACCCAAACAAACAACAAACGCCAAAACGACCCAAGAGAATGAGCCGTTACAAGCTGTTCAAGACGAATCGCAAAGTAGGTTGAGCCTCTTTGCTGAGTCTATTACAACCTCGAAATCAGCCCAAGATCAATCAACAAATAATGAAAACAGCGTAGACAACACCCTAGTTATTAATAAAATCGATCTAACCTCAACCATTGTAACTGTCCCAGTTGTAGACAATAGATGGCCGGTCGAAGATTTGGGGCAAGATGTCGGACTATTACAAGGGGGCGGCCGCTTTCCAAAAGATGAAAAGGCGATGATTTTTGCAGGGCACGTGACCACCTTTTGGCCGATCAAAGGTCCATTTGCTGGTATCGACAAGTTGCTGCCAAACGACGAAATCGTCTACATTCACAACAACGACAAATACACCTATCAAATTTCCAGACTGATATGGGCTGAACCGGACCAAATCAACATTTTAGATAGCGACAATGGGGACCAGATCATATTGGTTACCTGTGGCCAGTACAACTATTATGAAGGTAGTTTTGAACGCCGTTTGGTCGTTTTAGCCGATCTAATCGACGTTCAGCCTATTTCATTCAACTAGAGCATATGACCTCACAATTCAACCTTGGTAATTCGAATCGCCCCCGTCTCGTTTCTTTCGCACTTGTGTTATCCCTGCTTATTTTTGGGACAATGCTCCTTTCTGGGGCACAGGCGGCCGAAGAAGCGGCTGCCGCCACGACGCAAACCATCAAGCTGACAGACAATGGCTTATCGATTTCATGGACCGCCGCTGAGCCGGTTTGGGTCGATTCAGAGTATGGTCACCTTCCCACCATCGATCAATTTAAGAACGACAAACGGCCGGGTCATTTCCAACTGCCGCAAAAAACCGTCACCTTTGCGATTCCTGCAGGTGCCATCATTCAAACAGAGATCAGACCAGCCACCCCCGTAACATTGGCCCCACGGACGGTCGCAATCGCCCCCCAACCGGCAGGCATTAAAAAGAACAGCAAAGGTGAACCGATCGGCGGAGAATTCGAACCCTCCACGATCAACATTCAGCCCACGAACGACCTCATAGACATTACCGAAATCGGGACCATGGCCGGTGTACGGCTGGCAACTGCCACCTTTAGCCCCCTAGCATCTACAGAAGATGGATTGATTTTTACCCCACAAGCAACGGTCGAAATTACCTTCAAACACATCAGCGATCATCGTGCCAGCGACAACCGGCCGTTTACAACCCTACAGACCGCATTGCAAGATCAGGTCGTTAATCCTGATCATATTCGGCCAGGATCTTCTCAAAACGGTCCGGTCAAACGCAGCCAAGCCTCCCCAGAATCAGCAGATGCTGTCATTCAAACATCCGGCAGTGGCATGGTGCAGCTGACCCAGCAGCATTTAAAAGATGCGGGGCTGAATATCAACACAATTGATCCAAACACGCTATCGCTTTCACATCTTGGCAACACAGTCCCTTTTAGATGGATCGGAAATAGCGACCAAACTTTTTCGACCACGGAAAGCCTAATCTTTTTCGCCCCTGAATTTCATAGCCGCTGGGCCGAGACGACCCCGATCTTGTTAAGCCTTGGATCATCCTCTACACAATCGATCGGCACGCGCACAGGGTCACCCAGCTCTAGCCCATCGGGAGAACTAACAACCAAAGTGGTGATCGAAGAAAACCTGCTTTACTCCCCCGACTGTGGCTGTAAAGACCTGCCAACCGGCTGGGATGGAGATCGTTGGATGTGGACTGAAATGCGCCGTCAAAAAGCACGCGCAAGCAGCAGCACGGTTGAAGCGCAGTTGCAGCGTGTCGATGGTTCACAACCGGCCGAAATGACCGTCCATCAGATCGGATTTACCTCGCTTTCAGGCGTTGACCCGGACCATGCGGTCCGTGTCCGCTTAAACGACACCGTCTTGGGGACGGTATTTTGGGATGGGAAAGCGGCAAACAGCACAACCTTTGATCTACCGGCCGGTCTGCTAAAAAATGCCAATACGGTCGAGCTTGAACTCATTGAGCACGACATAGAAGATGATCAACCGAACTTTGACGGGGTCTGGCTAGACGCTCTCGAATTTAGCTACGTAGAAACAGATGCAACGGTGACTGCACAAAGCATGCGCCACGGCGCACCATCGGCCGGATCCTATTCAGTTAACACCGCAGCAACCACCGAAATCTATGACGTAACCGACCCTTATCAGCCCCTTCGGCTAACCGACCCGGCCAGCAGCTCCGGCTCTCTCTCTTGGGCAGACACCGCAGCCAACGCAGCCTATGTGCTAGTCCCGGCCGGAGAATATATTGAACCGGTTTCAATTCAGTCGGTCACAGGGATAGCGGCAAAAGCGGGGACCGGAGGCAGCTATGTCGTTATCGCACCGGCCGCATTCAGCCAATCGCCTGAGCTAGCCGCCTTAATCAACCATCGTCAGAACCAAGGGTGGGAGGTTGTCTTTGAAACAGTTGAAGAAATCTATGCTGCGTTTGGCAGCGGTGACCCGAACCCGGAATCAATCCAAAGTTATTTAGATTGGGGCTACCACAATTGGGCCGTTACCCCTGAAATGGTTTTACTTGTGGGGGATGGGTCCAGTGACCCGAAACAACACAAAAGCGGCAGTGCGGTGATCCGCATCCCCCCATTTTTGGCCCAGGTAGACCCCTGGCTAGGGGAAACAGCGGCCGACAATCGTTTTGTGACTGTAGATGGGAATGACATCCTGCCAGATATGGCGATCGGCCGCCTACCGGCCAACTCGGTCGAAGAGCTGGCGAATATCGTAGCCAAAATTTTAGCCTACGAGACCACCGAACCGATCGGGGACTGGAACAGCAGCATGCTGATTGTCGCTGACAACAACGACAACGCCGGTGACTTTGTCCGTTCGTCGAACACCTTGATCGCCAACCATTTAGATCACCCATGGCGCCCTTCTAAGCATTACTTCGGTGTTGATTCCACAAGTGAAGCTGCGTCTCAGGCTGAAATTTTACGCCGCTGGCAAGGTGGCCCCGGCATGATCATGTACTCGGGTCATTCATCCATACACCAGTGGGGATCAGAAAGACTCATCCATATAGACGATGTAGGCAACCTAAAAAATAGCGGCCGACTGCCGTTGGTTTTCCAAATGACTTGCTTTACCGGATCATATCATTCAGCCACATTCAACACGCTCGATGAGCAGCTTGTGCGGCAATCTGACGGTGGTGCGATAGCCGTTTGGGGGGCTACCGGCCTTGGGGTTGGCACCGGGCATGATGCATTAGCGGCAGCCGCGCTAGATTCGATTTATGCGCAGAAAAACCCCTCTTTAGGCATCGCATTGCTTGCAGGAAAAGTGCAGCTTGCATCAGATGAGCCAAATGCGCTCGACCTGTTAGATACGTTCAACTTGCTAGGCGACCCTGCGTTACAGGTCAATTTACAGTTAACGGGCAGAACAATTCACCTGCCATTTACCGCAAAATAACCTTCAAGAAGGTATATTTTGCATTAAATGAACAACAAAGCTTTATTTACGCCGTGCAAAATCGGGTCGCATGACCTGAGTCACCGAGTTGTTTTGGCCCCCATGACACGCATCAGAGCCGATGCAAAGACCCTCGCCCCAACGTCTCGGACCATTGAATATTATCGTCAGCGCGCTTCTGACGGGGGCCTACTGATTACTGAAGCGATCCATATTTCGCCAGAAGCGACCCCTGTCTGGTCGATTTATCCGGCCGTGCGCGAGTCTGCCAGCCATGTACCCGGCATTTGGACACAAACCCAAATGGCTGAATGGCGCAAGGTGGTGAAAGCTGTCCATGAAGAAGGTGGCAAAATATCGTGCCAGCTACTACACACCGGCCGTGTGGCTCAACCGGCAATAGCCGAACACCCATTGGTCAAAAATAAAGATTATCCCCTCCCCCCCGTTTCATCCTCGGCCGTTGCCATCGAAGCACTAAACGAAATAGACAACCAATACAATTGGGATCAAGCCAGCACGCCCCCGCGCCAGTTAGAAACTGACGAAATTGAGCGGATCATTGAGGATTACAAAAAAGCAGCGAAACAAGCACTGGCGGCCGGGTTTGATTACATCGAACTACACGCGGCGCATGGCTACTTAATCGACCAGTTCATTTGTGACGGGGTAAACCAACGTACAGACCGATATGGTGGATCGATCGAAAACCGTTGCCGCCTATTGTTCGAAATTGTAGAGGCATTGGTTGCCGTGATGGGGGAAAACAGGGTTGGTGTTCGGCTCAGCCCGATCGTCAATGACCCTAAAACGGGCAAACCGAAACAGATTTATTTTGGCGTAACCTGTAGCCATCCAACAGCAACGTTCCGTTATGCGATTAGTGGCCTCAATGCATTCCCGCTCGCTTATCTCATGCTAACTGAGCCACGCGTAGGTGGGTTGTCGCTCGACCCGAAAAGTGAGACCGCTTATAGCCATCCATTAAGCAATCAAAAATACCGGGAGCTGTTTGATGGTGTTTTGATCGGTGCAGGTGGGTTTACTCCCCAAAGTGCAGCCGCCGCCGTAGAAGATGACGTTTACGACATGATCGCCTTCGGCCGTTGGTTTTTGGCCAATCCAGACCTGCCGGAACGCATTCGCAATGGTAACCCATTAAACGTATACCAACGGGAAACATTTTATGGGGGTGGTGATGCGGGTTATACCGATTACCCGTCTTGGGACGAGCTCGTAAACAGCTTTTCGAGAAAATACGGCCTAATGGAGCAAGGTGAAATCGGTGTGACCCTCAAAAAAGAGGGGTCGGCCGTCAGCTAGATAAAAAGGGTCATCCCTCAAAAAGCGGTCCGGTTCTAATCCTCTTGTAGGTGGGCCCACTGCTTATTCCTCATCATATAAATGCGGGCATAAGAACATAAGGGGACAACCCGAGAATAATCCTCTTCGATCTTTGTCAGAGCAGCCTCCATCAATATTTTGCCGTACCCGCCCCCACGCAGTTCGGCCGGAACCTCTGTATGCAAAATGTGCAGGGCGCCATCATGCACCCGGTACGTTAAATAAGCTTCTTTGTTATCCCCTAAATCAACAACGTACTTGTTTTCTTCGGGCCGATTCTCTGCAATGTATTCCTTTTCTATTTTCGTTGTTTCGGCCAAACCTTTCGGGATCCGCTTCTCTTCGTCGTAGAACGGCAGCAAAACCACTTGGGCCGCATGTCGCTCGCCGTCACGGTCAACTAAAGTCACCGTTTGAGACAGCCAGCCTTCAGGATGATCCGCCGGTTGTTGAAACCGAACATAGCCGATCCCTTTCTCTAGGGTTGGTGACCACCCGCCGGTTGTCATTTGGCCAACTTTAGCCCCATTTTGATGCACTTCAAACCCTGCACCCGGTATCCCGCTTTCACAGACTAAGCCAAACAGCAGGCGAGTACGGTCAGCGGCCTGCAAAGCATCACGGCCGACAAAGCTTTCTTTTTTAAAGTTGACAAACATCCCCAACCCCGCCTCAAATGGGGTCATCGTCGGGTCGATGTCGGTCCCATTGTCTAAAATCCCCGCTTCAATTCTTCTGATCCCCATCGATTCCAAGCTGCCAGAAATCATCCCAAATGGTTGACCATGTTCGATTAAATGGTCCCACAAAGCCAAATGGTCTGTTTCAGGCGTACTGTAAACCTCGAATCCCATTTCACCCGTCCAGCCAGTGCGTGTTACCAACAGATCTTGGCCACCAAAGTTAAACATTTTGGCATGGAAGTAGTTAAAATCGTCGGGCAGGTTCCCTTCCGTAGCCGCATCTAAAATTTCAAGCGATTTTGGACCTTGGATTTGTAAAACCCATGATTTCGGGTCATGAACGCGTACATCGAGCCCGGCCGAATGGGCCAACAGCCAGCTTTGAAACTCACCGTTCGCCTGCACGTACCAATAACGATCATCATCTAGCTTAATCAACACCCCATCCATCAAAATTTTACCCTGCGGGGTGCAGGCGATCGCATAGCGGGCGCGCCATTGTTTTAGCCCGCTAATCTTGCGGGTAAACACCCGCTCTAGCAATTCAAGCGCATCAGGTCCTGAAATTTCTAAAGGCTTTTCCGGCACGTCATAGAGCATCGCTTCCCGGCGCAGCTTCCAATATTCAGCCACAGGATCGCCGTTTAAACTTAACGGGTAAAAACGATTGGCGTATAAGCCAAACACAGCATCATCAACCATATATTTTGACAGGTATGGGGATTGGTCATACCGTTTGGCGCTAAGGCGTAAAACCTCATGCGAGCTTGCATAACCAAGGGCGGGTGCTGCGTCTGTTTTTTGCTTGTTTGTCATTTATATCCTCGTGACTTTGATCTGTTTATTCGACGTTATTTATTGTGATTATTTTACTGCGCACAGATTGTAAAACAAACGTCGTGACGTTATTTTCGGCCATTGCCTTACATGCAACGCCACCCACTTGCATGTCCAGAAATATGATTTCGAACTCACAAAAACGGGCTTAGGCCCATCAAGGTCTTACAAATTTTCTTTCTCATAACGCCAAAAGACGGGATTTAAGCGTAAATGCAAGTTTAGAACCCTAACTTTGCGTTCATGAATAGATACGAAAGTTGCAGTTTATATTTTCGTGATGACGCATAGAAAAGGACTTTCGCTTTACACGTGTTCAGCAACTGCGAGATCACCCTTCGACAAGCTCAGGGCTCCTGGCACGCGATAGTCCTACCAAAGTTCCAAGGTTTTTCTATGCACGTGTTTTCTGATGAACCTCCGGCTCAGTTTGTGGCTACTTTTTGCCCAAATGATCGGCCGGTTCACAAAAAACTTGGAGACTCTGTGATGTATAAACGTAGCATAACCATTATCAAGATGGCCATCTTAGCAATCGTTGTATTGTTAACATCGGTTGTCTTGACCCAAGGAACAACCTTGGCCGATAGCCTAGATAAATCAACCCATTATGCAAGAGTAGATGGGTTAGCCCCGCTCATGAATGTAAGCGAGGGGGCGACAACAATAGAAGGAGAATACATTGTTGTTTTAAACATCAATCCGGTGAACGCTCGTATGTCGATCAATCAGGTCAACGTGTTGGTTGACTCTGTCATCAGCTCTCATGTGACGGCACATGGCGGCAAAACGGGTCACACATTTAACAGCGCCATCGCCGGTTTCTCGGCCGAGCTAGATGCCAAAGCATTAGCAGCCGTACGCAGCGACAGCCGAGTCGCTTTTGTAACCCCCAATCAACGGATTTCTATTTCGGCCGATCAAACCGGCCCAACTTGGGGGCTTGACCGCATCGATCAAGAAAATTTACCGCTAGATAATAACTACCATTACGATTACGATGGCACCGGAGTAGATGCCTATATCATCGACACCGGCATTCTCGCATCTCACAATGACTTTGGCGGCCGGGTCGTGGGTGGTTACAACGGGATGGTGGGTGAAAGCACAACCAACTGGGGTGACTGTAACGGACACGGCACCCATGTTGCGGGGACAGTCGGCGGGACGACTTGGGGAGTTGCGAAAAACGTTTCTCTTTACGGGGTACGCACCTTGGGCTGTGACGGGAGCGGATCGACGGCCGGTGTCATCGCCGGTGTCGACTGGGTGACGTCGGTTGCAAGCGGCCCATCAGTTGCCAATATGAGCTTGGGTGGCGGTATTGACCCCGCCCTTGACCAAGCGGTACAAAATTCAATCGCCTCCGGCATCACCTATGTTGTCGCTTCAGGCAACGACAACGTCGATGCGTGCGCAAGCAGTCCTGCACGAGTCGACCAAGCGATCACGGTCAACGCATCCAATATCAGTGACCAAAGAGCTATTTTTTCTAATTACGGATCTTGTACCGATATTTTTGCCCCTGGTGAAAATATATCATCGGCTTGGCACACCGGAAACGATGCGTTTGTGACGATCAGCGGAACATCGATGGCCGCGCCGCATGTGGCGGGAGTTGTCGCTTTATTCCTAGAAGAAAATGGTTCATCATCCCCGACAGCGGTCAAGACAGCCCTAGAAAGCTTTGCATTTTCAAATAAAATCAGCAATCCAGGACCCGGCAGCACCAATCTGCTTTTAAATGCCATTGTGAGTGGCGAGTTGCCCCCCACACCCACACCGACCCCTACGGCAACCCCACTGCCAGGTGAAACGGTCTGGGAGGATGATTTTGAAAGCAACAAAGGGTGGACGACCAATCCGAACGGCAGTGACAATGCAAGTACCGGTGCTTGGGAATGGGGGAATCCGGCCGGGACCAATGTGAATGGGCCTAAGCAGCTCGACGAGACAGCTAGCGGTGAGTTTAACCTTTCGACCGGCCCCTTGGCGGGTGAAACCGCATCGGGCGAACATGATCTTGATTCAGGTGTGTCCTCGGTTCGATCCCCCGATATCACGATACCGGCAGGCACTTTTAGCCTCTATTTCAACTATTATTTGGCCCATGGGGACAATTCGTCTGCGGATGATTTCTTAACGGTCCAGATTGTTGGCTCATCAACTGAAACGGTGTTCCAAGAGCTGGGCGCGGCCGATAATGACAATGGTGCTTGGTCATTCTTCGGGGCCGACATCAGTCAATTTGCGGGTGAAACGGTGCATGTCTTGATTTCGGCCGCTGACAACGGTGCCCCCAGCCTGGTCGAAGCGGCAATAGACGATGTCATCATTAAAGGTGACGCTGCCCCACCTCCTCCCAGCGAATCGGTTGAACTTGAAGCAAAAGATGGCACTGTTGCTGTCGGATCGGCGAGCCAAATTGAGCTGGTGGTTAACGGCGGTGACGTATCGGTCGGCGCAGTCGGGATTGTGGTCAACTATGATGAGACACTGCTGTCTATCACCGGTTGTGAACAGCTCGATTTTCTGGGTGAATGTGATTTTGATACAGCGGGAGAAGTGCGAATCTCCGGTGCTAATCTTGATGGAAAAGATGGCACATCGACCGTTGCCCGGTTAACGATTGAAGGGCAAGCGGCCGGAACAAGTGACATCGACATCGTTGAAGTCACTTCATTGGCAGATAGCAGCGGCCGAGATTTATTACATACGCTTAAATCTGGCCAAGTGGTTGTATCAGATGCGCTTTTGATGGGTGACGCAAATTGTGATGCACAGGTAACAGCGGTTGATGCCATGGTGATTATGCAATTTGAGGTCGGGCAAAGAACCGATCATGGCGGTTGCGGGCTGACTGAACCTGGTGGGCAGATTTTTGCAGGCGGTGGAGATGTGAATGGTGACGAACAAACAACGGCTCTAGATGCGCTGTTAATTATGCAGTGTGAGGTCAATATCTCTAATACGTTTTGCCCGGCTCCGTAACAGGTACGTCTGCAGTTAATTGACTTAGACTTTTCTTGTCTTCGAGACAAGAAAAGTCTTTATTAGCACCCACCCTCGGCCGGTTGCGTCTAATGCACCGGTTCCGGCCGAGTTTGATTACCTCAAGCTTCACAAACACGGTCTGAGGCCAGCCGGAGCGAAGACCCACCCCGAACCATAGCACGAGGGGAAAATCATTGCGTAGAGATAATTAGCAACCAATGTATCAAACTCACCCCCCAAAAAAAACGAGAATTCTTACCTAAGATATTCATAGACAAAGGATTTTGGGGTCTGACTTGATAAGTTACCCCTAATGCTAAGAAAAAAAACCAGATGGCAACAGAAGCAACAGAAGAACGCAGCCGGTGATTAAACAGTAATAAAGTCAGCCAAGATACAAGAATCGTACCACCTATAATTATCAATAGATGGAAAATTACAGTTAATAAAATCTCAATCTTAGAAATATTCTTCATCTAAAAGCCTCGACATATCCCGAAAATATCCATATGTGCTGGCGCAGATTCAATTGGTGATTTGGTGAATTGCTTAATAGGTGATTGGCTAACAATGTACGAAACCCCAAATTAACCATTCCGCAATTCAACAGTTCGGCCGTTCATCAATTATTTAGCCTGC
>JAHDEB010000190.1 GCA_020629055.1 Chloroflexota bacterium | reverse complement strand
ATCAACTGTCTTGATTAATGGCATTCAAACGCTAGATCACATTGAAAATAGTCACATCATTTCTTTAATCTTCTAAAGATTAATTTCAAAACGGCTCATTTTTTAATGTCTAAATCACACCAAATGACGAGAAAATTAGCGAATTCTTGGAATCTTCACGTATTTTGTCACTCAAAACGATTTTCAGACTCTAAACAATAAAGTCGTCTATAGACATATTCATTTTTATTATGCTAGTATCGATCTAGCCCCTTGGTCATGTTTGACCGATTGGTGGCACAAGGGAAGGATCTTCACCAACGATCTGATCTTCAAAGCCATACATCCTTCAACCTACAATCCCTGAGACTAGAACGTGCAGTCAAAACCTACGGAGCAACCATGAAATATTATGGTTTTTTACAGAAGACAATCACAATTGCGATCGTCTTGTATTTTATTATCGGGAACTTTACTTGGGCCCTATTTAAGTTGGAAATTTACCCAATAGCCTCATGGAACCTATTTTCTGTTGTCCCTAACCTGGTAACCGATTATGGATTGCAAATAAAGAGCATCAACCAGGTCGAGCTTGAGGAGCCGACTTATTTCCAAGACTTGCCAGACGAGTTCGCAGAAGCCAATTCAATCGTAGCCTTCTACGTCATACAAAACCTAGGCATCGCAATCGAGAAGAATGACACGGAGTCGATTGAAAACTTGCGAGAGCAAATTGAAAACGAATATTTCGCCAGCCAACAGCATGTAGAATACGAAATCTACAAAAGATCATACTTTGCCATGGATCGCTGGGACACAGGGCAGTATGAAGAAGAAGGGAGGTTAGTTACTTTTGAAAAATCTACCAATTAAATCTTATTTTCGGTTGTTAATCCGATACTTGCGCGGTTATCAAGGAAACAATTCTGAGCTGTTTTCTACTCAGTCGGCCGCGTTTCATAGGGCCACGACAATTGTTAACTTCTACTACATCATCGTCTTTTTCTGGACAACCTACATCTTCTTTTTTTCGTGGGAAGATTGGAACCAACTCAATGGTCTACCACAGCCGCTTTGGCCTGTTGCTTGGTTAAATCACGTACCATACTTAACCGGACTTAACGTGTTGGGTGTTTCCGCAATGCTCATCACACTGTTCACCGCAATTTTTCCTAAGAACCGATTTTTGCGCATCTTAGCTTTTATCGCCTTTTTGCAAATCACCGCGCTGCCTAATTCATTTGGAAAAATAAACCACGATATGCACCTGTGGGCCTCGGCCGGTTTTTTCTTTATCTTCTTACCAAAAGGGGACAAGATTTCGATCGCTCATAAGCACCAATATTTAACCGCGTTTTTAGGAACCCAAGTCCTCATTTTAAATTTCTATACATCGTCGGGTGTTTGGAAAATGGCTGGGGCAGCAATTCAACTAGTCCAAGGTGAAATGCACGCATTTCATCCGTTTGCTTTGTCACAACATATCGCGAACCGGCTGCTGCAAACAAATTTCGACAGCATCATCGGAGCCTACCTTGTTGATCATCCATATATCGGCTGGCCCCTATTTGCGGGTGCTATCTTGCTAGAATTGTTTGCCGTAATCGCAGCGTTCCGCCCCAAACTGCACTTCTTTTGGGGATTAAGCATATTGCTCATGCATCTGGGAATATGGCTAACGCTACATGTTCCATTTGTCCCCAACATCCTGTTTATGCTGGTGTTCTTTGTAAACTCACCTTTCCATCCAGAAAAATTAACCGGCAAGGATGTGATTTTATCCTTGCCGATTTTAGGGGACCTTTTGGTTGCGATTGGAAAACGATTCAACCAGCTAGCAAAACCTAGCCGGCCGAAGGATTCTCAATGGGTACCCCAACCAGATTCCCCCATTCTGTCCATGAGCCATCATAATTGCGTACATTGTCGTATCCCAATAAGTAAGTTAGAACAAACCATGTGTGCGAACTGCGCTCACCGATTCGGCAATACGCAATCACAGTCTGATCATCCGACAATCCTTTCTCCCCCTCATAGATCGCTCTCAAATCGTCAGCAGTTTTAAAAGTCCCGTCCTCAGCGACAGCGCGTGACCAAGGGACATTTGCAGCGCCGCGAATATGGCCTCCGCGCAAAGCACCTTCCTGAGGAGAGCCAGGCATATGGAGTAGTTCGCCACTAAATTCTTGCGGAGAGCGCACGTCTACTAACGGTTGGTCTAGTTTGATATGCTCAAGCACTTGGTCACGGAATGCACGGATTTTATAGTCTGAGCGCTGTTGTACCGGATAGTCTACAGATTCAAAGGTCGGGGTTTCTTTGGTCATTTCGCGCCCTTCATCTACCCACTTCTTCCGGCCGCCATCCATGATGCGGCAATCTGGGTGCCCAAACAGCTTAAAGACCCAAAATGCGTAGGTGGCCCACCAATTGTTTCGATCACCATAAAATACAACGGTCGTATCACGGCCGATGCCGTTTTTACCCATTAATTCAACAAATTGATTGGGGTTCAAGTAGTCACGACGAATCGCATCATTAAGATCACGAATCCAGTCAACATGGGCTGCACCAGCGATATGGCCTGTCATGTACAACAAGACGTCTTCATTTGATTCGATCAAGCGTACATTGGCATTGTCTTTATTTTCAGCGACCCAATCTGTACTTACCAATACTTCAGGATGTGTATACCCTTTATCCATTTTAAACCTCGTCTAGAAACACCAGACTGGATTTTAAAACCGGTCTGGTCTAAGCATCATAAATAAAAACAGCTACCCATTCCGGGTAGCTGTTCACTTTCTGTATTAAATTCAAGCAAAACAAAACCGGATGTCAGACAATCAGCATTTACTAGTGCAACAACAGATCATCTTCATCATGGCTTTATTCAACTAGCGATCCTACTTTCTCGATAACCTGTTCCGCGATACGCTGCTGGACACCTTCAAATGGGATCCGCTGCATGATCGGGTCAAAGAAACCTTGAACAATGATGCGCAGTGCCAATTCACGAGGAATTCCACGGCTCATCAAGTAGAACAATTCTTCCTCATCAACCTTACCGACGGTTGAAGCATGTGTACATGCGACATCGTCCGCTTCGATTTCAAGACCTGGAATTGAGTCTGCACGGGCGGTTGATTCAAGTAGCAAGTTCCGGTTCGCTTGGAAACCATTGGTTTTCTGCGCTTCCTTCTTTGATTTGATCATCCCCTGCCAAACAGAACGAGCTTGATGCTTCATTGCGCCTTTATAGAGCAAGTCGCTGTCGGTGTTTGGTGCATTGTGGTTTTGCTGGGTGTCTAGGTCAAAATGCTGACGTTTGTCACCAAAGAATAGACCCGACATCCGTCCCCAGCCACCAGGTTGATCAAGCTCCATCGTTTGGAACGCTTTCATCAATCCGGTACCCATGATCGACATGATCCAGTCTAGTTTGCCGTCACGGCCGACACGACCACGCTCATGCGTGAACTGCCACATGTTGTCACCAAATTCTTGGATCGACACATAGGTCAAGCTGGCGTTGTCACCCACGATGAGTTCAACTGCGCCATTGTGCAGATACTGACCTTTGCCGGTTTCTGAGCCATACTCGTCTGAGAAGACCGCTTCGGCCCCAGTTTCGAGCACAACCAGTGTGTGGGTAAAAGTCTTGCCGCTGGCGTTCCACAACGAAGTGTGAACTGGGGCAGCCATCTGAACATTCCGAGGAACATACAAGAACGAGCCACCGCGCCAAAATGCACCGTGCAAAGCTGCAAAGTATCCATCGCTGGCTGGTACAGCCTGATTCATGAAATACTTTTGCACCAATTCTGGGTGTTCATTAACGGCCGTCGACATGTCACAATAGATGACACCTTGGGCTTTGAGTTCATCACTGATGGTGTACGATAAAGTATCGCCATCAACCTGAACGATCTCACCACCGGCCGGGGTCTCAGTCAACTGGCTGCGCACCCGTGAAGGCAACTCTTTGGAGCCATCACCGTTAACCGAAGGGCCGATTTTGTCGAGCTTTAAACGACGGATGTTGGTCCGACGCCAAGCTTCTTCTTCTATAGTTGGTAAACTCATCTGCTCGAAAAGAGCAAATGCATCCAACCTTTTTTGTAGCATCCAGTCTGGTTCACCCAGATGTGCTGATAGTTTTCTTACTGCTTCCTGTGTAAACATGTGTTGAGATAGAGATAAGAGGCGAGAGAAGAGAGTCGGGGTATATCCACCTTCCTCTTTTCTCTTTACTCTCTACTCTTTTCTTTATCCGATTGAGCCTTCCATCTGTAATTGGATCAGGCGATTCATTTCGATAGCATATTCCATCGGCAATTCCTTCACGAGGGGCTCGATGAAACCATTTACAATCAACGTATTGGCCATTTCTTCGCTAATACCACGGCTCATTAGATAGAAGAGCTGTTCCTCACCAACTTTTGAAACAGAAGCCTCATGACCGACGGTCACGTCTTTGTTATCAATTTCGATATAAGGATAGGTATCTGAACGGCTTTGTGGATCAAGTAGCAGTGCGTCGCAAACCACGTTTGATTTACTATTAACTGCGTTTTCGTCGATTTTCAATAGACCGCGGTATGATGAACGGCCTCCGCTCTTGCTGATCGATTTCGAAATGATCCGGCTGGTGGTGTTAGGGGCATAATGCTCCACTTTACCACCTGCGTCTTGATGCTGTCCGGTTCCGGCGAACGCAATCGAGAGGATCTCTCCATGTGCGCCTTCACCCCTTAATTGAACGGCCGGGTATTTCATGGTTACTTTTGAACCAAGATTCCCATCAACCCATTCCATTGTCGCATTTTCCATCGCTACAGCCCGTTTGGTCACTAAGTTATAAACGTTGTTAGACCAGTTTTGGATCGTGGTATAACGGCAACGGCCGCCTTTCAAAACCATGATTTCAACCACGGCTGAATGCAATGAGTCAGATGAGTAGATCGGAGCGGTACAACCTTCAACGTAATGCACGTATGCACCTTCGTCGATGATGATTAGCGTCCGTTCGAACTGACCGGCGTTTTTTGCGTTGATACGGAAATAAGCCTGTAAGGGCATTTCTACGCTAACACCTGGCGGGACGTAAATAAACGAGCCACCAGACCATGCGGCCGTATTTAAAGCAGAGAACTTGTTGTCTTGGTATGGAATAATTTGACAGAAGTATTTTTTAACGAGTTCAGGATATTGGGCCAACCCATCATCCATCCCAAGAAAAATCACACCTTTTTCTTCAAGGTCTTTTTTGATGTTGTGATAAACAACTTCAGATTCGTACTGAGCCGCTACACCTGAAAGGTATTTTTGCTCAGCGTCGGGGATGCCTAGTTTATCAAAGGTGTTTTTGATGTATTCAGGAATATCTTCCCAAGTATCCCCATCACGATCGTTTGGTTTGATGTAATAGTAGATATTATCAAAGTCGATTTCGCTAAGGTCAGAACCCCATTCTGGCATCGGCCGTGATTTAAAGTGTTCAAAAGCCTTTAGACGGATATCAAGCATCCACTCTGGCTCGTTTTTACTGGTAGAGATATGGCGAATTAGCTCTTCGGTAAGACCGCGCTCCGGTTTATAAGCATAGTCTTCTTCGTCTGAGAAGCCATACTTCTCCGCGTAATCGGAATTAACTTCTGCAACGATTTCTTCTTCGGTTAATTCTGCTTCGGGGTTAAATTCACTGTTCATGATTTTCTCCGTTAAACACCCAGACTTTTTATGTTTTAAAAACATGAAAAGTCTAAGTTATCGTTCAAATATACTTACGCAGTCTCAGGGGTTTCATGCTTCTCACGAACCCAATCGTACCCTTTCGCTTCAAGTTCCAAGGCTAGCTCTGGACCACCGCTTTCTACGATGCGGCCGTTAAGCATGACATGGACATAATCTGGTTTGATGTAGTTTAGCAAGCGCTGATAATGGGTAATGACAAGCATTCCCAAGTCTAGTGATTCTTTCAAACGGACTGCACCATCTGAAACGATTTTTAGAGCATCGATGTCTAGACCAGAGTCGGTTTCGTCCATGATCGCGATCTTTGGCTCTAAAACAGCCATCTGCAAAATCTCAGCACGTTTTTTCTCACCACCAGAAAAGCCATCGTTTAAGTAACGGCCGGCAAATTTCTGGTCAACGTTGAATTCTGCCATTTTCGCTTTTAACAGACGGCGGAAATCAGGAATCGTAATCCCTTTATCATCTGGATCTTCCGCTTTGCGACGTGCGTTAATCGACTGGCGCAAAAAGTTTGCAACAGTCACACCTGGAATCGCAACAGGATATTGGAAAGCCAAGAACATCCCCGCACGTGAACGCTCATCAGCGCCCAAGTCCAAAAGATCTTCTCCACCAAATAAAACTTCTCCAGCGGTTGGCTCGTAAAATGGATGTCCAGCCAGCGTGTACGCCAGTGTACTTTTCCCAGACCCATTTGGTCCCATCAGGGCATGTACTTCGCCCTGTTTAATGGTGATATTAACACCTTTTAGAATTTGTTGATCTTCAACGGAAACGTGTAGATCTTTGACTTCAAGAGCGATACTCATTCTCCTGTTATCTCCTTGATAAAATTTTTAGTATAGATTGGCCTTAAACAGTAACGTTTTTAGCCTTAGATTTCACAGCATGAAGAAAAGTTAAAACATAGTTTTCAGGCTGTTCATATTTCAATCGTAAATTTGGAAATTACCATATTGGTAACAGTGCAAAAGTATAGCAAAATGGCAGGGGCAAATCAATTTTTATGATTATTATGATAAAAATAATATAAATTGACTTTACGCGGGCTCGGTTGCTATACTTTGAAGGCTTTACAGGAAATATTTTAACGTGAAACCGCCCCAAAGAAAAGGTTGGGATCACAACTTCAAACAAAATGCCAGGACGAACCAACACCCGCGATAAAATATTGCATACGATCAAAGAGGCCCACTCTACTACGGTGGACGATTTGGCCAATGCGGCCGGGATCTCCCCTGTCACTGTGCGGCATCATTTAAATGCTCTGTTGGCCGATGGCAGCATTATGGCCACACCGGTAAAGCGCGCAGTCGGCCGACCACACTATACCTATAGTCTGAGTGAAGCGGGTGAAGAACTTTTCCCTAAAAACTATTTTCGTTTGAGCACCCTATTGCTAGAAGAATTACGCAATCGATTCTCTCCAGAAGTCGTCAAAGAGATTTTTAATGGGGTAGCCAATCGGATTGTAGACCAAAATTCAAGCCGTTTTACAGGGCTCAATTTTGAACAACGACTGGACTTTTTGGTTGAATTACTCGAGGAAGAAGGGTTTATGTCTCGCTGGGAAAAAGACGGCGATCAGTACCAGCTAATCGAGTTCGGTTGTCCGTGGTTATCACTGGGCGAATCTCACGCTGAGGTCTGCTCATTTGATAAAGAGCTAATTAAAAACATTTTAAAAACAAATTTTCATCAGAGCAGTTGTATGATCAACGGTGACTCATGCTGTCAGTTTACGATCGCAGCACCGGCCGTGACTCCTGTCTGATTAACTGCTAACCTGCCCTTGCAAAACAGCAGACAAATTGAACCATTGAACAAACGGTTGGCGCAGGAAGTTCTTCCGGCTATTGTTTGTCTATATTGAAATAAAACAGAAGGTAAGAATATGGTAGCTTCACGCGAAGAAAAATTAATTGAATCCCTACGGACAGTTATCGACCCTGAAATCGGCTTAAACATTGTAGAACTTGGCCTTGTTCGCGGAACAGATTTCAGCGGTGAAAAACCAAAAGTCACGATGATTTTAACCACCCCTTTCTGCCCATATGGCCCTGCCATTATTGAGCAGGTTCGTTTCACCGCCAAAAATGCGATGGAAGAAGAGGTAGAAGTAGAAATCGGAACTGAGCTTTGGGATCCATCGATGATGGAAGAAGGAGCTGGTGGAGATTGGGGTCTGTTTTAAGCAGACAGCCTTTCACGGCTTAGAATTTTCTAAAAATAAACCTACTCTTAAAAGTTTCTTAAACTTTTATAGCTAAAGTACAAAGGACTCTCTAAAGGGGGTCCTTTTTTTATGAAAATTTTGATTAGATTATTTTTATTTTTAGCATTGACCGGCATTATTTTCCCGGCTTTTCTAACTTGGCGGGTGGTTCGCTTTTCAGAGCAGGATTTTACAGCCCCCGCTGACGCTGCGATTGTGCTAGGTGCAGGGGTATTTCGCGGCCGGCCGTCCCCCGTTTTACGCGCCCGGGTAGATCATGGTGTCAGGCTATACGAATCAGGTACTGTCGACAAGCTGATTTTTACCGGGGGAATTGGGCGCAACGACACGTTGAGTGAAGCTGAAGTAGCGGCCAACTATGCGATGGGGCAAGGGGTTGACCGAGCTGATATTTTGCTTGAGGACAAGTCGACTAGTACGGTTGAAAACCTGCGCTTTGCCCATGAGATTGGAGCTGCAGCTGGAATTGAAGATTACCTGATTGTCAGTACCCCTTACCACATGCTACGTGCAACTTGGATCGCACGGGACATCGGCATGCAGGCCGCCTCATCCCCAACCCAAACGGTACGCTGGCGCAGTGACCGAACCCGCCGCGCCGCACTTGTGCAGGAAACAATTTCAATCGGATTGTATTCGGTTCGACGCTGGGCCCCGGCCACGTTTTTAACGACGGGCCAGCGATAAGAAGAGTCTAAGCCATCCCTCTGAATTGACGCCGCGTTTGATCCTAACCATTGAATCACTTTCTTTTGCTGTGCTATACTTTTCTGCAGAATTCATGGTATGCATTAAAACGATCAACCTTACAATCTAATTGATTAACTGTGAGGGATAGCTGACCAAAAAGCCAACAGAGCCAATATACTAACCTGAGCGCAAAGGCCTAGTTTAGGAGTTACGATGAAAAACATTTCAATAACCCACAGAATCTGCACCGTTTTGATTAGTAGCGGGGTGATGTTTATCACTTTGATTGGTATTTTGCTTCAACCAACTGATCTCAATGCGCAATCGGCCGTGATATTTGATTGTGCTGCCCAAAATTCAGTTCCAGCTTCTGAGTGTGAAGCGTTGATTGCACTTTCAGAAACTGGAGGCAATCTTTTATCTAAGAAAGAGGGGTGGCTAACATACGCGGATGTTTGCACATGGCAAGGGGTAACCTGCGGAGAAGGGACGGTCATAAAGCTAGACCTGAGTGAATCAGCCATAATTACTTTGTCGTCAAAAATTGGAGATTTCCCGAACTTAACCCACCTTGCACTGTATCGCAATCAGGTTGGTAGTTTGCCGCCAGAAATTGGGAACTTAAAAAAACTAACTTCTTTGAACCTACATGACAACAACATTGAAGAGCTACCGCCCGAAATTGGGAGGCTTGAAAGTCTAACTCAACTCTATTTGAGCAGAAACTCTATTGATTCCTTACCAATAGAAATCGGACAACTTAGTGATCTTCAAACTCTGGATGTAGGATTCAATACAATTAGCGAGCTTCCCCCAGAAATAGGACTCCTAATAAATCTTCAAGTACTAGACTTAAGTTACCACAAATTACTCGATATACCTTCTGAAATAGGTCAACTGAAAAATCTAAGATCATTAGATTTAAGCGCAGCCTTAGTTGCTGGTGTGCGCCCTCCCCTAGCTCGATTGCCAGCAGAAATCGGGAATTTAACTAGTCTTGAAATTCTGAACTTAACAGGATCTCATATCAATAGACTACCTCCAGAAATTGGTAATCTATCTAATTTAAAAGAACTTTATATAAACGAAAGATCTTCTTGGTGGCATATTAATAGCATTCCCTCAGAAATTGGACAGTTAAAAAATCTTGAAGTCTTGGTACTTTCCTACTTAAAGGTCACTGATTTGCCCGAGGAAATTGGGAAGCTTTCAAATCTTCATACACTCAAGCTTTCGAATAACAAAAATTTACACAACCTACCTACATCAATTGGACAATTATCAAGCCTTAAGACTTTAGACTTAACTGGTATTCCTGCAACTCAACTCCCGCCACAAATAGGGCAATTATTAAATCTAAATGACTTAATCTTAACCAAATCACAATTAACTAGTTTGCCAAATGAGATTGGTCAATTGACCAATCTTGAGGAGCTAGACTTGTCTGAATCCCAATTAACTAGTTTACCGGTCGTAATTGGGCAATTGATCAATCTAAAAAATCTAAACTTGTCTAAATTACAGTTAGCTATTTTGCCCTCAGAAATAGGGCTCTTAAATAATTTGAGTAATCTTGATGTAACCTGGACTGAAGTGTCCGCATTGCCCCCAGAAATAGGAAACTTGTCTAATCTAAAAGATTTAAACGTAGGCTACACGTTTAAGTTAAATCAATGGCCTGTTGAAATTGGGCAGCTATCTAATCTGATAACTTTAACAGCTTCGGCTGGCGAATTAAAATCTATTCCGCATGAGATTGGTAATTTAACCAATCTCGAACATCTTGATCTTGGAAGAAATGAACTCTCGACCCTACCCTCAACAATCGGCCGACTATCCAATCTTAAATACCTAAATTTGGACCAAAATAGTTTAACTCATCTACCGGCTGAGATAGGGCAACTCACCCATCTTAGATATTTAAATTTGGATCAGAACGGTTTAACTTTATTACCAGATAGCATAGGCCAATTATCCAACCTTGAACATCTAAATTTGTATAAGAATAGTTTAAAGAAGATACCCGATGATATAGGGCAACTCACCCAACTTAGATACTTAAATTTGGATCAAAATAATTTAACTCATTTACCAGCTAGTATAGGCCAACTATCCAACCTTGAATATCTAAATCTAAATAATAGCCTATTAACTGATTTACCTATTGAATTAGGGCAACTATCAAATCTCGAGTACTTAAATTTGGATCAGAATAATTTAATTTATTTGCCAGCTTCTTTGGGTCAATTAACCAATCTTGAATATTTATACTTAGATGAGAATAAATTAACGAATTTACCTGCCGAAATCGGACAATTATCTAATTTAAGATACCTCCACTTACGTTTTAATTCCCTAATTACGTTACCTCATGAAATAGTCTATTTAACTTCTACTCTTTCCAGTATCGATATTGAAGGCAATCAACTAATTGGACTTCCAGACGGTTTCTTTGATTTTTACTCAACTACGTCAACTTTTGTTTTGATCATGTTACAAGATCAGCAATTCAAAACTTTACCCTTGGGTTTAGGGAAATTCTCTAAAATAAAACAATTGGATCTATCTAATAATAGGCTCATATCAATCCCAGTAGATATCGCAAATATTACCGGTTTAGAAGAAATAGATTTATCTCATAATCAAATTCAGACTTTTCCTCCTGAATTCGGTGAGCTTGACATATTCAAGATAAATCTTTCTCACAATAATATAAAAGATTTCCCGCCAGCATTAATGAATTTAGAAAATTTGGAATTGCTTAATTTGGCGCATAATATGATCAGCCATCTGCCAATCGGGCTTGAAAATTTAGAAAAATTGTATTCTATTAGGCTTGATCATAATCAGTTGGAATCTATCTCCGAAGGAGCATTTACTTCAGAGAATTTAGATTACATTGATCTATCAAATAACAATTTATCTGATTTTCCCAGTTTTCAGAATCCTGAAAAAAAACGTAACAATATAAGTTCTTTGGATGTATCTCATAATCCGCTATATGGCACATTACCTCTTGAATTACTGGATTATCAAATATATTACGATTTCCATTATTATGGAACCGGCTTATGTCAACCTGAATCTGCTGAATTCAATGAAAAATTTCAGAATGATTTTATTAGGATTGAAGGCACCGGATTAAGGTGTGGTGAAGAGCCTGGCAAAATTACAGGGAACATAAGCGACCCATTGGGTACTCCGATCAATGCGGCAAAAGTCACGGTATGGCAAAAGATAAGTTATCCTAAGAATCGAGCAAAGTTTTTCCCTATTAATTCTTTGAACGTCAGTCCCATCACCCATACTGTTACCATCACGGATGGATCATACGTCTTAAATGGATTGGGGGAAGGAGTTGTATATTATTTATCCGTTGAATCAGATGAATTTAGTCAACCTAGTTATTATCCATTTGGAGCAACAATCGACACAGCAAAACCAGTGACCGCAACATTTGGCACTACGCTTAAAGATAAAGATATTACAATCGGCCAAAATCTCAATGCATTTTTCCCTATGATAAGAGAAAGATATTGTCGACAAAAAACTCTATGTACTTTTCTCCACAATTCCGAGTAACTAAATTAAAAGCAGATTCTATCTCAGGGCTAATGGCAAGAATACATTGTGATTCACCCGAAAAGAAACGAGCACATCAGAAACTTCGGAAACTTGACCACCATCCCTTGAAGCGATAACAAAATAACGAACGTTGACACCATCTGGTAATATCG